>NZ_JBEPDM010000029.1:0-96952 GCF_040300305.1 Streptomyces sp. NPDC000410 | reverse complement strand
GCCTCAACGTCCTGTGGGCGATGATCCGTGACGGTGCGTGCTACCAAGCCACACCACCGGTCACGGCAGCGGCTTGACATCAGCATTGGGAAGCTTCTTCGCGCGCCGGCCCGCCCGGTCACCTACTCACGCTGGCTCCACCTGTCGATTCCCATGGTGTTCGTCAGCGTGTGGCTGTTCATCAGCGTCTCCACGCCCTGGGTTCCGCTCCTGCTGGCGGTGCCGCTGGGGCTGGTTCCCGCCGTGCGGCTGGGCGAGGGCGTGCAGGCGCAGCTGATGCTGACGCCGGCCGAGCGGGGCAGGTCCGACGCGTCGATCGCCGCGGCGGCGTCCGTGACCTGGGCGCAGCGCTGGCGGACGGTGCTCTGGCTGGAGGTGCGCCTGGTCGTCTCGGCCGTGACGGTGCTCGTGAGCGTGCAGCTGCCGCTGCTCTCGATAGACCTGCTGGTGGCTGCCGCGGGCGGTGCGCCGCTCGACCTGGGGCTGGTGCGGGTCTCCGAGCCGCACTGGGCGTACGCGCCGCTCGCGGTCGTCCCCCTGGTCGTCATGCTCGTGAGCGTCGTGGGCCTGGGCGAGCTGATCACCTTCTGCGCCCGGCGGCTGCTCGGCCCCTCGGCGGCCGAGCGGCTGGCCGCCCTGGAGCAGCGCACCGAGCGGTTGCTTGAGGGCACGCGCATCGCCCGCGAGCTGCACGACTCGATCGGGCACGCGCTGACGGTCGCGGTCGTCCAGGCGGGGGCGGCGCGCACCGCGAAGGATCCCGCGTTCACCGACCGGGCGCTGACGGCGATCGAGGACACCGGGCGGGCGGCGCTGGAGGAGCTCGAAGAGGTGCTGCGTGTGCTGCGGGACCCGGAGCCGGCCGCCGACGGGCGGCCGTCCCTCGACCAGTCGGACCGGCTGCTCGAATCGGCGCGCGCCTCCGGTGCGCGGGTGCGCGCGGAGGTGACCGGGCCGCTCGGCCGGGTGTCCGGTCCGGTCTCCCGGGAGGGCTACCGCATTCTGCAGGAGTCGCTGACCAATGTGCTCCGTCACTGCGGCCCCGTGGCCATCCGCGTCCGCATATCCGTCTGCGCCGGCCGGCTCGACCTCGAGGTGACCAATCCGCTGCCGCCGGGCGGGCCGGACCGGGCCGATGGCGGGAGGAGCGGGAGCGGCCTGCGTGGCATACGGGAGCGGGCAGCGCTGCTCGGCGGCACGGCGCGCACCGGCCCGTTCGAGGGCGAGTGGCGGGTGTCGGTGAGCCTGCCGCTGGGCGGGGTGGGCTGAGCCGGTGACGATCTCCGTCCTGCTGGTCGATGACGAGCCGCTCGTCCGCATGGGTCTGCGTGCCGTGCTGGAAGCACAGCCCGACATCGAGGTCGTCGGTGAGGCCGCCGACGGTGCCTCGGTCGTCCCGCTGGTGCGCCGGCTGCGGCCGGACGTCGTCGCGATGGACGTACGGATGCCGCTGCTCGACGGCATCGAGGCGACCCGTGCCCTGCTGCGCACGGTCACGGACCCGCCGAAGGTCCTGGTCGTGACGACCTTCGAGAACGACGAGTACGTGTACGAGGCGCTGCGGGCCGGTGCCGACGGGTTCCTGCTGAAGCGCGCCCGGCCCGCCGAGATCGTGCACGCGGTACGGCTGGTGGCGGAGGGTGAGTCACTGCTCTTCCCGGCCGCGCTGCGCTCACTGGTCGCCGGCCGGGCGAACGCCAACCCCGCTCGGGCCGCGATGGAGCGGGCCGCGCTGACCGAGCGGGAGACCGCGGTGCTGCGTCTGATGGCCCGGGGGCTGTCCAACGCGGAGATCGCCGCCGATCTCGTCGTCGGTACGGAAACGGTGAAGTCCCATGTCAGCGCGGTGCTCGCCAAGTTGGGCGCCCGGGACCGGACGCAGGCGGTCATCACCGCGTACGAGTCCGGTTTCGTGTCCCCCGCATGACCGGGAGGACCGCTCGCCGGGCCCGGCGGCATTGAGTACGATCCGGCAGACACGCGCTCGAGCTGGAGGGACACACAGTGGGGCAGCTGACCGGCGGGGACCCGTCGCTGCTGCGGCGGATCAACTCCGCGGTGGTACTCCATGCGCTGCGGGGCGCCGGCTCCTCCACGCTCACCGATCTGACGCGGGTCACGGGACTGTCCCGGCCGACCGTCGAGGGGGTCCTCGAGGGGCTGGTCGCGGCCGGGCTGGTCGTGGAGGCCGCGCCCGACGAGGGTGAGGCCCGGCGGCAGGGGCGGCCGGCGCGGCGGTTCCGGTTCCGGGCGGAGGCCGGGCATCTGCTGGGTGTGGAGATAGGGCCGCACCGGATCGCGGCGCTGCTGTCGGGGCTCGACGGGCGGATCATCGGCGCCGGCTCCCGGGAGGTGGCGGAGACCGCGTCCGCGGACGAGCGCCTGGAGCGGGTCCGTGCCGTCGTCGCCGATGTGCTGCGCAGGACCGGAGTGGCCCGCAGCTCGCTGCGGGCCGTCGGGGTCGGTACGCCGGGGATCGTGGAGGCGGACGGGACCGTGCGGCTGGGCACGGCGCTGCCCGGCTGGACGGGACTGGCGCTCGGGGAGCGGCTGCGGCGGTCGTTCCGCTGTCCGGTGCTGGTGGAGAACGACGCCAACGCCGCGGCGGTCGCCGAGCACTGGAAGGGTGCGGCGACGGACTCGGACGACATCGTGTTCGTCCTGGCGGGGCTGAGCCCCGGCGCGGGCTCGCTGATCGGCGGGCGGCTGCACCGGGGCTACGGCGGGGCGGCCGGTGAGATCGGGGCGTTGCACCTGCTGGGCCGCGAGGCCACTCCGGAGAAGCTGCTGTCGACGACGGACGAGCCGCTGCACCCGCTGGACGAACAGGCGGTGGCGGAGGTCTTCGCGCATGCCCGGCAGGGCGACGAGCGGGCTCGGGAGGCGGTCGACCGGTTCATCCAGCGGCTGGTGCACGATGTGGCGGCGCTGGTGCTGGCGCTCGACCCGGAGCTGGTGGTCGTCGGCGGCTGGGCCGCCGGTCTGGACGGCGTACTCGATCCGCTGCGCGACGAGCTGGCGCGCTACTGTCTGCGGCCGCCCCGGGTGGCGCTGTCGATCCTCGGTGAGGCGGCGGTGGCGACGGGGGCGCTGCGGCTGGCGCTGGACCATGTGGAGGCGCAGCTGTTCGCCGTCGAGGGTACGGTGACGGCCCGCCGCTGAGCGCGACGGGCCGTACGACGTCGGGGCTTCAGGAAGCGCGGCGTGCCTGCGCGTCGTGGCGGATCTCCACGTCGCCCGAGGCGCCGAAGGTCAGCCGGCAGGTGTCCGCCCGGTAGGTCGCCACGGAGACCGCGGCGGCGCGGCCCTCGGTGTAGTACCGCGTGGTGACGACGAGGACCGGTGCGCCGGGCAGCCGGTCGAGCTCCTTGGCGTCGTCGGCGCGGGCGGAGCCGAGCTCCACGGCGCGGTCCTGGCCGTCGAGGAGGCGGTGCTGGAGTTCGCGCAGCACGGAGCGGGCGCGGGCCACGCCGGACGGGGCGTCGATGGCGGAGAGCTCGGGCACCGAGCCGGACGGGATGTAGAGCAGCTCGGCGGCGACCGGCTGGCCGTGCGTGACCAGGATCCGGCGCACGGTGTGGACGTCTTCGTCGCCGTCCACGTCCAGCGCGCGGACCACGGCGGCGGGTGCGGCGGCGGCGCGGCAGTCGACGGGCTGCCAGGCGTCACCGGGGGCGCCGGGCCAGCTGTGCGTAGAGGTGGAGACGTCGACGCCCATGCGGGGCGGGGCGACGGTGGTGCCGACGCCGCGGCGGCGCTGCAACCGGCCCTCCAGCTCCAGCTGTTCGAGCGCCTGGCGGAGCGTGGCACGGGCGACGCCGAAGCGGGCGGCCAGCGCGCGCTCGTTGGGCAGGATCTCACCGACCGTGAAGTCGGAGTCGAGCGCTTCGCCGATGACGGTCTTCAGGTGCCAGTACTTCGGCTCCGGCACCGATTCCAGCTGCGTGGTCCCCACCCTGTCCTCCGCACTCACCGTTGCCCGGCGGGTTTCCGTGCCCTTGTTTATTAAAGGTTCCTGCACTAACTCTGCGACCATAGGGCGGCCCACAGGGTTGGTCAAGACCAATCCTCGGGCCTCGCGCCATGGAATCACCGTCCGCGCCGGATCGTTCACACAACGTTCGTCCGGTGGCGAAAAGCGAGGGCCCCGGATCCGGGGCGGATCCGGGGCCACGGGCTGCGGCGAGGCGGCGGGGCTACACCGTCAGGGCGCTGAGCTTGTCCGGATTGCGCATGATGTAGACGCACTGGATCCTGCCGTCCCTCACCTCGACCTGGAAGACCGAGTCGGGCTTGCCGCCCGAGAGGACGACGAGCGCGGGCGCACCATTGATCTCCGTGACCCGGAACTCGGCCTCGGCGACGGGCTTCTGGGCCACGGCGACCATGAAGCGGCCGACCTTGTCCGCGGTCTCCACGATCCGCAGCGGCGCCTTGGCCTTGCCGCCGCTGTCGCCGACCAGTCGGGCGTCGGGGGCGAGCAGGCTCAGCAGGGCGTCGAGGTCGCCGCCGCCCGCCGCGGCGAGGAACCGCTCGGTCAGATCGCGGCGTTCGGCCGGGTCGACGTCGTAGCGCGGCTTGCGTTCGTCGACGTGGCGGCGGGCCCGGCCGGCGAGCTGGCGTACGGCCGCTTCACCGCGGTCGAGGGTGACAGCGATCTCGCCGTACGGGAATCCGAAGGCCTCCCGCAGGACGAACACCGCGCGCTCCAGCGGGGAGAGCGATTCGAGGACGACGAGCACCGCCAGCGACACGGATTCCGTGAGCACGGCGCGCTCGGCGGTGTCGGGGGCCGTGCGGTCGAAGTCGGTGGCGATGGGCTCGGGCAGCCAGGGGCCGACGTACGCCTCGCGGCGCGACTGGACCTGGCGCAGCCGGTCGATGGCGAGGCGGGTGGTGATGCGTACGAGGTAGCCGCGCGGATCGCGGACGTCGTGGCGCTCTTCGGCGGACCAGCGCAGCCAGGCGTCCTGGACCACGTCCTCGGCGTCGGCGAACCGGCCGAGCATGCGGTAGGCCACTGCGGTGAGCACGGAGCGGTGGGCCTCGAAGACATCGGTCGCGGTATCGGTTGGCACCCCTCCATCCCAGCCGACGCCACCCGCGTTGTCCAGGCGATTCGTGTGCGTCGCTGAGCACATCGGCCCCTGTCGGGAACGCAGAATGGGCAGCGTCGGCCGGTCCTCTTGAACTTGAAGCTACTGAACGGTAATTGTTGCTGACAGGACGTCTACAAGGAGCGACGGCATGGCTTCGAAGGTCTCGTTCACGATCGATTCCCCCGGTTCCCGCGGCGGAAGCCACACGCTGTCCGTGGTGTACGAACGCCTCGGCGCCGGGGAGCCGCTCCTGCTGCTCCACGGCATCGGGCATCACTGGCAGGCGTGGGAGCCGGTCCTGCCGGTGCTCGCCGCCGAGCGCGACGTGATCGCCGTCGATCTGCCCGGCTTCGGCATGTCCCCGGGCCTGCCGGACGGCGTGTCGTACGACCTCACGACGGTGGTGCCGGCCCTGGGCGCGCTCTGCGAGGCGCTCGGCGTCGAACAGCCGCATGTCGCGGGCAACTCCCTCGGCGGGCTGCTCGCCCTCGAACTCGGCCGGGCCGGGCTCGCACGCTCCGTCACCGCGCTGGCGCCCGCCGGGTTCTGGACGGAGAGCGAACGCCGCTACGCCTTCGGGACGCTGCTCGCGATGCGCCGCGGAGCCCGGATGATGACACTGCCGATGATCGACCGGCTGTCCCGTACGGCGGCCGGGCGCGCGGCCCTGACCAGCACCATCTACGCCCGGCCGGGGCGGCGTTCACCCGAGGCGGTCGTGGCCGAGACGCTCGCGCTCCGCGAGGCCGCCGGTTTCCACCAGACGCTGGTGGCCGGCCGCGACGTCGTGTTCACCCACGATGTGCCCGGCCTTCCGGTCACCGTCGGCTGGGGCACCCGCGACCGGCTGCTGCTGCGCCGCCAGGGCGTCCGGGCCAAGCACGCGATCCCCGGCGCCCGGCTGGTGCGGCTGCCCGGCTGCGGGCACGTGCCGATGAACGACGACCCCGCGCTGGTCGCGCGCGTCATCCTCGACGGCAGCCGCTGACGTTCGGAACGCACGTCCTGACAGCACTCCCCGGCCGAGGGCGACCCCGGCTGCGACCCGCCCACGGTCCGCCGCCTGCGCCGCACCGTGGGCGTCGGTGCCGACGAGTGGTGCGGTCGACACCGGGGCCGGACCGGAGAAGAGGGCCGCCCGCTCGGCGCCGATCCGCCGCATGCGCGCGCGGGGTGCGGCTGCCGGCGGGCGCCGTTCAGGACTACGAGTTCGACCAGCCGCGCGCGCAGAGCACCAGCCGGTAGCCGTCCGGGTCCTCGACGGTGACGCCCCACTCGTTCCAGTACGGGTTCGGGGACGTCACGCGCTTCCCACCGTGCTCCTCGAGCCGGGCGACGAGGTCCTCTGGCACCTGCTCTTCCAGATAGACGACGAGGAGGTCCTCCTCCGTCGGGCGCGGCTCGACCGGCTCGTGGGCGTCGTGGACCAGCTCCAGGTGCCAGTCGGCGTCCGGCCATCCGACCATCAGCAGGGCGTGCTCGCCCGGAGCGTCGGATCCGTCGTGACGCCAGATGACGCTCAGTCCGAGCCCGTTGATCCAGAAACGTTCCGCCGCCGCGAGGTCGCGCGACGGGCGGGCGATGCGGATGTGTGAACGGCCACCGATCGGCATATGGGTTCCCCTTTCGTCCCGGGCACTCTACGTACCCGAGATCGACCGGGTGCGGGCGGGCCGCTCCTGTTCACGTGGGGTTCGTGTGCCCGCCGCCGTCGCGTACTAGGCATGGGCACGGCAAACTTCTCCACCGTCGACTCCCTCTGGAGGCGCCCCGATGTCGTACAACCGCCGTACCGTCCTGCGCGGTTCACTCGCCGCGTCCACGGCCCTCACACTCGGCGCGGCCGCCCCCGCCCAGGCCGCCGCCCCCGCCCAGGCGCTGCGCGGGCGGCCGGGTGCGGCCTGGGGCGTCCAGACCGGGGACGTCACGTCGTCGTCCGGTCTGGTGTGGGTGCGCTCCGACCGGCCGGCCCGGATGATCGTGGAGACCTCCGCGACCGAATCGTTCCGGCGGGCGCACCGATGGCACGGCCCGCTGCTCGGGCCCGGAACGGACTTCACCGGGACGACGGCGCTGCGCGGCCTGCCGGCGGGCGAGCAGATCCACTACCGGGTGACGCTCGCCGACCCCGACGACCCGCGCCGCACCGGTGAGCCCGTGTACGGCACGTTCCGTACCGCTCCAACGGCCAGGCGCGGGCGGTCCGGTGTGCGTTTTCTGTGGTCCGGGGACATCGCGGGCCAGGGCTGGGGCATCAACCCGGACATCGGCGGCTTTCGCGCGTACGAGGAGATGCGGCGCCTCGACCCGGACTTCTTCCTGTGCAGCGGGGACACCGTGTACGCGGACGCGCCCCTCGCCCCGAGCGTGACGCTGCCCGACGGGCGGGTGTGGCGCAACATCACCACCGAGGAGAAGTCGAAGGTCGCGGAGACGCTCGACGAGTACCGGGGGAACTTCCGCTACAACCTGCTCGACGCGAACGTCCGCCGGTTCAACGCGCAGGTGCCGACGGTGGTCCAGTGGGACGACCACGAGGTGCGCAACAACTGGTACCCGGGACAGATCCTCGACGACGCGCGCTACACGGAGAAGGACGTCGACGTGCTGGCCGCGCGCTCGATGCGGGCCTTCGCGGAGTACTTCCCCCTCTCCACGCTCCCGGCGCGCGGACGGGAGGGGCGGGTGCACCGGGTGGTGCGCTATGGCCCGCTGCTCGATGTGTTCGTCCTCGACATGCGCACCTACCGCAACGCCAACTCGCCTGGCCGGGCGGCCGACGACACCATCGGCATTCTGGGCGCGGAGCAGCTGGCCTGGCTCAAGCGCGAGTTGTCGCGCTCCCGTGCGGTGTGGAAGGTGATCGCCTCGGACATGCCGCTCGGGCTCGTCGTCCCCGACGGCGCCACGAACTACGAGGCGGTCGCGCAGGGCGATCCCGGTGCGCCGCTCGGGCGCGAGCTGCAGATAGCGGAGCTCTTGCGGTACATCAAGCACCGCCGGATCACGGGCACGCTGTGGCTGACGGCGGACGTGCACTACACCTCGGCCCAGCACTACGCGCCGGAGCGGGCCGCCTTCAGGGACTTCGCGCCGTTCTGGGAGTTCGTCTCGGGACCGCTGGCGGCGGGCGGGTTCCCGGCGAACGCGCTGGACGGGACGTTCGGGCCGGAGCGGGTCTTCGTACGGGCTCCGGAGCGGGCGAACGTGTCGCCGATGGAGTCGCCGCAGTACTTCGGCGAGGTCGACATCGACGGCGGGAGCGGGGAGTTGACCGTACGGCTGCGGGCGGAGGGCGGAACGGTTCTGTTCAGCAAGGTCCTGTCGCCGGGGCGGGTGGGGCAGGACATCGGCTGATTCCGCCGGGCCGCCGAGGTGTGATTCCTGAGGCGTGTGGATCGCCGGGCGGCGTTGTCAGTGGTGGCCTCTACGGTCTTTCACATGACGCGATCCGTACAGGCATTCGCCTATTCCCGCATGTCCGCACTGGAGTCGACCGGGGCCGGCAGCACCCTGGGACTCGAGACCGCCGGCGGTCTGACCCCCGCCGGCACCGAGGCCCATCCCCGCTTCTTCTCGGGCTTTCTGACCTCGCCCCAGACCGCTGCCCGTGCCCTGCTCGCGGTCGCGGACGTGGCGGCCGCGCGCTACTACCAGCGCACGCTGCCCGCCTCGCTCGACCCGGTCGTGACGGGCAACGGGGACCGGCTGCGGTTCGAGTCGTTCTCCGGATGTTGTGGGGTGTACGCACGCCTCGATGTGCTCCAAGAGGGTCTCGACGGCGCCGAGACCGGCCACGGCACCACGAATGTCGACGTCAACAACCCCCTGCGTGAGGCGCTCTCGCGACTGACGGGGGACGATCCGCTGCATCTGCGGGTCGGTCCCGACGAGCTGGCCGTGACCACCATGGACGGACCCGTGGTGGAGAAGAAGGTCCCGCTGCCGGATCGCTGGCTGCGCGGCTTCGCCGAGGCGCAGGTCGTCTCGGCGGGTTTCGACCTGCGGGCCGAGCTGACCGCCGCCGAGGCTGTGCGCTTCCTCCGCTCGCTGCCGCGTTCCTCTGCGGGCGCCTCGCGCGGCGCGATGTGGGTGGTCCCGGCGGGGCGGACGCTGCGGCCGACGACCAGGCCGGTGCCCGGTGCCGTGTGCCTGCCGGGGCCGGAGCGGCTGGTCGCGTTGCAGCGGGTGCTACGCCAGGCGACGGGTCTGCGGGTCTACGGGCCGACGCCGGACGGCGCCGCCACCGCGAGCGCCTGGGAGGTCACGCTGCCCGGTATGCGGCTCACGCTGACGCTGTCGCCCGAGGCGGCCCGGGGGTTCTCGGGCGAGGGCGGGGTCCTGGAGGCGCTGGCCACGGACGAGGCCGCCGGGGACGCGGAGCTGATCTCGGTGCTGCTGGCGTGGGAGCCGCGGATCGATCCGGCCGACCTCGCCGAGGAGTCGGGGCTCCCCGTCGCCCGGGTGCGGGCGGCGCTGGCCCGGCTCGGCACCGCGGGGCGGGTGGGGTACGACATCGCCGACGCGGCGTACTTCCACCGGGAGCTGCCGTACGACGCGGACCGGGCGGAGCGGCACAATCCACGCCTCGTCGCCGCCCGCGCCCTTGTCGCGGAGGGCGCGGTACGGGTGACCGGCGGCGCGGTCACGACCGTCGTCTCGGGCGATCGGCAGTATCACGTGCGCGACTCGGGCGGGGCGTTCAGCTGTACCTGCCAGTGGTGGGCCGACTACCGAGGACGTCGTGGACCGTGCAAACACGCGCTGGCCGTCCGGATGACCCAGCGCGCCGCGCTGACCGCCGGGGGTGCGCGATGAGCTCCACGACCTCCACGACCTCCATGACTTCTGCGACTTCTGCGACTTCCGTGGACGAGCTCCTCGAAGCCGTCCGGGCCGGGCGGCCGGACGACGTGCCGGGCCTGCTGAGGCCGATGACGACGGCCGAACGGCGAGCGGCCACAGCCGGGTTGAAGGACCTGCGGCGTGAGGTACGCGGCTGGGACTGGCAGCGCCGACAGGAACGCAGGGGCGCTCAGCGGGCCCTGCTCCTCGCGGGCGCCGGCTGTCACACGGGTGCGGCGGCCGCCGCCGCCTGGATCGGCGCCCGGGACCTGCGCGAGTGGGGTTCGCTGCCGACCTGGGCCATCGTGGACGTCGTCGCCGCCAGGGAGCGGGAGTGGCTCGGCGATCTCGCGCACCGGCTCGCGGGCCGCGCCTCCACCGCTGCCGAGGACGCTCCCCTGATCGTGGAGCTGGTGCGGCTGGCGGGGTGCCCCGTGCCGACGACGGACGCGTTCGTGCACGGCTGGGCGGATGCGCTGATCGGTGCGGCGCGCCCCTGGGAGACCTCCCATTCCACGCTCCCTGTCGCCCTGCGCAACGACCCTTACGTGCGGGAACTGGTACCGCGCCTGTTCGAGACCGTGGAGCCGGCCGGTTCCCTTTCCTGGTACCAGGATCCGCAGGCGCCGAACCAGTGGCCCTCGGCACTGACGCTGCTGGCGGAGCAGGGAGTGATCGACAGGTCCGTGCTCGTCGACGGCTGCGTGGCCAGGCTGTTGCGCGGGGGGAGGATGGGAGACCTGCGGTTCTTCCTGATCCTGCTCCAGCGGCTCTCCCCGACCCCGGCCGAACAGCGGGAGCGTACGGCCGACTGGATCGCGATGGCGGCGGACGGCCCTTCGGTGGTGGCCGGGTACGCCCAGGAGGTTCTCGCCGGGCTGGCCGAGTCCGGTGAGCTGACGGCGGGACAGCTGGCCGAGATGTCCGGCGCGGTGCTCTTCCGGCCGGAGAAGAAGCTGGTCCGGGCCCAGTTGGTGCTGCTCGGCAAGGTACTGCGGCGTGAGGCCGGCTCCGCGGACACCCTGCTGCCGGTGCTCGGCGAGGCGTTCGGGCACGAGGACGTCTCCGTCCAGGAGCGGGCGCTCAAGCTGGTGGCCCGCCATCTGCCGGACGGCGACGGCTCCTTGCGCGCGGACCTGGCGGGATGCGCCGCCCTGCTGAGCCCGATGCACCGGGCGCGCGCCGCCGAGGTGTTCGGTGAGCACCTGGAGGGGACCGACGGCACGCCGTACGAGGAGATCCTTCCGCCGGTGCCGGTCGCCGCACGGCTGGCGCCGGCACCCGACTCCGTCGGCGAGACCGTCGAGCTCGTGTCGGCCCTGCTCAAGTCGTCCTCCACCTCGGTGCCGGAGTTCGAGCGGGCGCTCGACGGCCTGGTGCGCCACGCCCACCGCGACCGGGCGGCGCTGGCCGAGGCGCTCCGGCCCGCGCTGGCCGACCGCTGGTGGGTCGCGGACGGGGAGGCCCTGGCCCACGCCGACCACCTGTACGGGATGGAGATCGTGGCGGCCGCCGTGCTGGACCGGGGGACGGCGGGTCCCCTGAGCGGCGACGGCCACCGGGCGGTGACGACGGACTGCGTCCATTGCGCGCTCGATGGCGTCCTGAACGCCCGCCTGTGGGAGGCCGCCCAGCAGATCCTGACCCGCCCGGTGCCCTTCCTGCTCGCGACGCCGTCCTGGGAGGGCGGATCGCTGGCGGCGGAGGAGCTGATCGAGCGGCTGGGTGCGTACGAGCGGATGTGCGCCGAGCCCGGTCCCGTCGACTTCGGCCAGGCGCTCCTGCGGGTGCGCCGCGACAGCACGCTCGCCCCGGCCGCCGCCGCGCTCGGCTCCAAGGAGGGTGAGCGGCTCGCCGCCGTGCTGGCCGCAGACTCAGAGGCGGCTCCCCTGGTCCGCCGCGTCGTGGAACCCACGCCGCCGGACGAGGTTCGCTGGTGGCAGCGGGCCCGGACGTCCGTGACCCGCATCGTGCTGGAAAGCGGCGAACAGCTGGTGGACCGGCAGGACTTCCCTCCCGTGTTCCACCGCCTCGGCCGCGCGCAGGCACCAGCCCACTACTGCTACCACTGGCGGGGCCGCGAGCCGCACTGGCCCGCCGTCCTGCCCGAGGACCGCGAGACGCTGGCCGCCTGGCTGCTGCCCGATGTGACCGCCTGCGCGACCGCGGACGAGCGCGGCGGAGCGGCGCTGCTGCCGCGACTCGCCGAGGCCGGCGGGCCGGCCGGCCAGGGAGTCCACCTGATGGTGGCCTACGGGCTGGGTGCGCGGCACCCGGAGGACCGGCTCGCCGCGGTGGACGCCCTGCTCACGCTCGCGGCGCTCGGTGATCTGGACGGAGAGAGGCTGGGGCGTGATGTGGCCGAGCTGCTCCGGCTCGGTTCGGTCAAACCGAACCGGCTGGCGGACTCGGTCCGTACGGCCGCGGCGACGGGAGCGTACGCGACCACGTGGACCGTATTGAGCACCGTACTGCCGGGGCTGTTGGAGGCCGGGACTCCGCCGCGCGGGACGGGGGAGATACTGTCCGTGGCCGCTGACTGCGTGGAGCGCTGCGGGGCGGCCGTGGAGCCGGACCTGCTCGTGGTGCCCGCCGGGCTCGCGGAGCGGGCCGCGCGTGGCGGCACATCCCAGCTGGTCACGCAGGCCGGACGGCTGTTGGCCGCGTTGCGCCGCAGCGGCGATCGGAACCGAACAGAAAACACTGAAAGTGGTCGATAACATGCCGGATCCGGCCTTAACCCATCAGTCACAAAGCGTTCGTGATCACGCAACACCGCTCAGTCACAGTGATGCCATGACTGAAGTGAATTCCGCGAAGCGCACCCGCCGTCACCACCACTGGCGGCGGGATCTCGTCGAGCTCGCCGCCCTGTTCACCGCCGTCGCCGTCGCCGACGCCGTGGCGAACATGATCGCCCACGGCCCTGACGGCCCGTTCCTGCTCGTCGCCTCCGCCGTCGCCCTGATCGCCACGGCCGCGTTCCACACATGGTGGGCACGCCGCCACGGGCACGCACCCCCCGCCGTCGATCCCGGCGGGACGAGCGATACCCACGGCGGCGCCGGGGCCACAGCCGGCGCCGCCGCCGCTCCCCACCAGCGCCAGGAGCCCGGCGGGGTGGCGGAGACGTCTCTGTGGCGGATGCGTACGACCGTACGCGACGAGCCCGGCGCTCTCGCCGCGCTGTGCACGGCGCTGGCCGGGCACCGGGTGGACATCCTCACCCTCCAGACGCACCCGCTGGCGGACGGGACGGTCGACGAGTTCCTGCTGCGGGCGCCCGCGGCGCTCCAGGCGCGTCAGCTCACCCACGCGGTGGCCGCGGCGGGCGGCTCCAGCACGTGGATCGAGCGGGCCGACGCCCATGACCTGGTGGACACGCCCACCCGGCTGCTCGGCCTCGCCACCCGGACCGCGCTGGACGCGGCGGAACTTCCGCTCGCGCTGCGCCAGTTGCTCGGCCGCTGCACCATCCACTCGCTGCCCGCCGTCACACTCAGCGGCCGGCCGGCCGGTGAGCCCGCGCCCGTCGAGGGCGTGCTGGAGGGGACGGTGATGCGGCTGCGCGATCCGAACGGCGGCACCATCACGGTCGAGCGGCCCTATCTCCCGTTCACCCCGACCGAGTTCGCCCGCGCCCGCGCCCTGGTCGAGCTCGACGCCCGGCTCGGCCCGCGCATCCCGCGCAGCCAGGATGTGCTGACCCTGCCCGAGGGCAACGAGATCACCGTGCGCCGCGCCGGCCCGAGCGACCTCGCGGCCGCCCGGGCGATGCACGACCGCTGCTCCACTCGCACCCTGGGCCTGCGGTATCACGGTCCGGTGGGTGACGCCGACCGCTATCTGAACCATCTGCTCAGCCCCCGGTTCGGCCGCACGCTCGCGGTGCAGACGGCCTCCGGCAGGCTCGTCGCCCTCGGCCACCTCCTGTGGGACGGCGACGAGACCGAGGTCGCGCTGCTCGTCGAGGACGACTGGCAGCGCCGCGGCATCGGCTCCGAGCTGCTGGGCCGGCTGGTCGCGATGGCCGTCGAGGCGGGCTGCGACAGCGTGTACGCCGTGACGCAGGCCTCCAACACCGGGATGGTGGCGGCCATGCGCGGACTCGGCCTCCCCCTCGACTACCAGATAGAGGAGGGCACCCTGGTGATCACCGCCCGGCTGGCCGCTACGCCCGTACGCCCACGGCTTCCGTACGATCCGGCCCACGACCTGACCCATGATCTGACCCACGACCTGACTCGTGATCTGGCCCGCCATCGGCCGCAGGCCCTTCCCCAGCCTCCGGCGTCCCGTCCGGCGCGGGAGCCGAAGCCGCAGCGAGAGCCGGAGCCGGCGCGGGAGCGGCGCGCCGAGGGCTGAGGGCCTCGCACAGATCCGCCCAGAGGTCCTCGACGTCCTCCAGCCCGACCGACATCCGCAGCAGCCGGTCACTGACGCCCGCTGCCCGCCGGTCGCCCTCGGCCACGATCCGGTGGCTGATGGAGGCCGGGTGCTGGATCAGTGTGTCGACGCTGCCGAGGCTCACCGCGGGCGTGATCAGCCGGACGCCGGCGATCACGTCGCGCGGATCGCCGTACACCTCGAAGGCGATCATGGCGCCGCCCACCCGCGGATAGTGCACCCGGGCGACGTGCGGGTCAGCGGCGAGCCTGCGGACCAGCTCGGCGGCGGACGCCGATGCCGCCCGTATCCGTACGGGCAGCGTCGACAGGCCCCGCAGCAGCAGATAGCCGGCCATCGGATGGAGCACGCCGCCGGTCGCGAAGCGCACCTGCCGCAGCGCCCCGGCGAGCTCCTCGTCGCAGGCCACGACCCCGCCGAGGACATCGCCGTGGCCGCCGAGGTACTTGGTCGCGCTGTGCAGGACGATCCGCGCGCCGTGCTCCACTGGCCGCTGGAGCACGGGCGTGGCGAAGGTGTTGTCGACCAGCAGCGGCACGGAGCCGCAGGAGTGCGCGAGGGCCTTGATGTCGATCTCGGCGAGCGTCGGGTTGGCGGGGGTCTCCACGATCACCAGCCCGGTGTCCGGCCGGATCGCGTCCGCGACACCCGCCGGGTCGGTCCACGTCACCTCGGTGCCGAGCAGCCCGGCGGTCAGCAGATGGTCACTGCAGCCGTAGAGCGGACGGACCGCGACCACATGGCGCAGCCCCTTCGCCGCCCGGGCCAGCAGTACCGCGCTCAGCGCTGCCATGCCACTGGCGAAGGCCACCGCGTCGTCGGTCCCCTCCAGCCGGGCCAGCGCCGTCTCGAAGCGGGACGTCGTCGGATTGTCGAGCCGGGCGTAGACCGGCGGGCCGTCCGGCCGGGCTCCGGTCTCGGCGAACGCGTCGATCCGCGCGGCCTCCGCCGCCACGTCGTGGGACGGGTAGGTGGTGGACAGATCGATCGGTGCGGCGTGCAGGCCGAGCTGCGCGAGATCGTCGCGTCCGGCGTGCACGGCTTCGGTGGCGAGGGCCCTGGTGGGGTTCATGGGCCGCACTCTGAACAATTACCGGCGAGTAAGGCGATCACTCCGTGTTACGTTCGGGCCATGGGTGAAAGTGTCGTACTGGACCCGGTGGATCTGCGCATTCTGCGCGTCCTGCAGAACGACGCCCGGACCACCTACCGGGAGATCGCCGCGGAAGTCGGCGTCGCCCCGTCGACCTGCCTCGACCGGGTGGCCCGGCTGCGCCGCAGCGGAGTCATCCTCGGCCACCAGCTTCGACTGGATCCGGCCAAACTCGGCCGCGGCCTTGAAGCGCTCCTCCTCGTTCAGGTACGCCCCCACCGGCGTGAGCTCATCGGCCCGTTCGTCGAGCGGATCCGGGCGCTGCCCGAGTCACGTGCGCTGTTCCATCTGACCGGACCCGACGACTACCTGGTCCATGTGGCCGTGGCTGACCCGGCGGATCTCCAGCGGCTGGTACTCGACGAGTTCACCTCGCGGCGCGAAGTCGCCCGTGTGGAGACCCGGTTGATCTTCCAGCAATGGGAGTGCGGGCCGCTGCTGCCACCCCTTCCCGAGGCCTCCCGGCCCGCTCAGGCACAGGATCCTTTGTCAGCCGACTGAGACCGGGCGAAGGTGACGGCGGTCCCTCGCGGGCACCAGGATGAGCACATGCCAGAGACACCGAGCAGCCTGCTGCCACGCCAGGTCGCCGACGCCTACGTCGACGCCCTCATCGACCTCGACCCGATCACCGGTACCTACCTCGGCGTCCCGGAGAGCGCGGGCCGCCTTCCCGACTTCTCCCCGGCCGGCCTGGAGGCCGTGGCCGCACTCGCGCGCGAGACGCTCGGGCGCCTCGACCTGGCGGAGCGGCTGCCCGGAGCCGGTTCCGACGCCGAGCGGCGCTGCGGCCGGCTGCTGCGTGAGCGGCTCACTGCCGAACTGGCCGTACACGACGCCGAGGAGGGGCTGCGCACCGTCAGCAACCTCCGCTCCCCCGCCCATGCCGTCCGCAACGTGTTCACCGTGATGCCGACGGAGTCGAAGGCCGACTGGGCCGCGGTCGCCGAGCGGCTGCGTGCGGTCCCCCAGGCGCTGGCGGGCTATCGGTCCTCGCTCGCGCTCGGCCTCGAGCGGAAGCTGCCCGCCGGTCCGCGGGCCACCGCGTCCTTCGTCGGGCAGCTCGACGAGTGGTCGGGAGCGACGGCCGCGGACGGGCGCGGGTGGTTCCAGGAGTTCGTCACCGCGGGCCCTGACGACCTGCGCGCCGAACTGGACAGCGCCGCCCGGGTGGCGACCGATGCCCTGGTCGTCCTGCGTGACTGGATGCGCGAGGTGTACGCCCCCGCGGTGGAGAGCGCGCCGGACACGATCGGTCGCGAGCGGTACGCCCGCTGGTCGCGTTACTTCAACGGCACCGACCTCGATCTCGACGAGGCGTACGCGTTCGGCTGGGCCGAATACCACCGGCTGCTCGGTGAGATGAAGACCGAGGCGGACAAGATCCTCCCCGGCTCCGACCCGTGGGAGGCCCTCGCCCACCTCGATGAGCACGGAGCCCACATCGAGGGCGTCGAAGAGGTCCAGGTCTGGCTGCAGGGCCTGATGGACGAGGCGATCGAGGCGCTCGACGGCACCCACTTCGAACTCGCCGAGCGGGTACGGAAGGTGAAATCCCGGATCGCCCCGGCCGGGAGCGCGGCCGCCCCGTACTACACCGGCCCGTCCGAGGACTTCTCACGGCCCGGCCAGACCTGGCTGCCGACCATGGGCGAGACCCGCTTCCCGGTCTATGACCTGGTGTCCACCTGGTACCACGAAGGGGTCCCCGGCCACCATCTGCAGATCGCGCAGTGGGTGCACGTCGCCGACCAGCTCTCCCGCTACCAGGCGACGGTCGGCGGAGTCAGCGCCAACGTCGAGGGCTGGGCGCTGTACGCGGAGCGGCTGATGGACGAACTGGGCTTCCTGACCGACGCGGAGCGCCGGCTCGGCTATCTGGACGCCCAGATGATGCGGTCCTGCCGGGTGATCGTGGACATCGGCATGCACCTGGAGCTCGAGATCCCGGCCGACTCGCCCTTCCACCCGGGTGAGCGGTGGACGCCGGACCTGGCGGAGGAGTTCTTCGGCCGGCACAGCGGCCGGCCCGCGGACTTCGTCGAGAGCGAGCTGACCCGCTATCTGTCCATGCCGGCGCAGGCCATCGGCTACAAGCTGGGCGAGCGCGCGTGGCTGCTGGGGCGGGAGAACGCGCGGGCGGCGCATGGCGAGGCGTTCGACGCGAAGGCGTGGCACATGGCGGCGCTGTCGCAGGGGCCGCTGGGGCTGGACGACCTGGTGGACGAGCTGTCGAAGCTGTGACGCCGGGCCGTACGGTGCCATGACCGGCCGGGGCGGGCCGGGGCGCCGGCTCGACCGGGCCGGGGCCGACCGGGGCGAGTGTGGCGGCGCCGGGCCGGGTCGGCCGGTGGGCTCGGCTCGGCAGGGCCTCGGGCGGGCGGACGGGCAGGGCGCCTGCGGCGGGCTTCCCCCACCCCGCCCCTTCCCGAAACTGGGGCTCAGCCCCAGACCCCGCGCCTCGGACGCCGACGATGCTGGGGAGTGGGGACCTGCCCCGAACGGCTGGGTGTGTCCGGGTTCAGGCCCGGCGGAAGCCGCCCTCCGAGTCGATGACTTGGCCCGTCACCCACTGCGCCTCGTCCGTCGCCGGCCAGGCGATGAGGCGGGCCGGGTCGTCGGGCATGCCCCAGCGGCCCGCCGGGAAGCGTGCGGCGATGGCGTCGTACGCGGCGCCGGAGAGGTAGTCCGTGTCCACGGGGCCGGGGTTGACCGTGTTGACGGTCACGCCGAGGTCCCCGAGCGCGGTGGCCGGCGTCCGGGTCGCGGAGGCGAGCGCACCCTTCGCGAGGGCGTACGCGACCTCGTGCGGCATGCCGTCGGCGATGTCCTGACCCGATGTCATCATCATGATCCGGCCGCCGGGCGCCGCGCCGGGCAGGCCGGCTCGCAGCCGGGCGTACGCCTGCACGAGCAGGATCACGGACCGCGTGTCGATCGCCCAGTGCGCGTCGAGCATGGCCGGGTCGATCGCGTCGAGGGTGCCGTCGAAGCCGCTGAGCGCGTGGTTGGCGACGAGGATGTCGACCCGCCCGCCCAGCGCTTCGGCAGCCTGCGCCATCAACTCGGCGGGCGCCTGGGGATCGGAGAGATCGCCCGGCCCGTGGAACACCCGCGCCCCCGGATCGGCCAGCGCCTCCCGTACGCCGTCGGCGACCGCGTCCGGGCCGCCGGGGTCCGCGCCCCACGGCCGGGTCGCGTCGTGCGGCACATGGTGGTGGAGGTAGACGCTCGCACCGTGGGCGGCGAGCCGGCGGGCGATCGCGTAACCGATGCCTCCTCGCCGGCTCGCTCCGGTGACGAGGGCGGTACGGCCGCGCAGGGGCAGGGGATCCCTCCGGAGTTTCGCGAGGGTCGGATGGGGGAACCTGGGCATGGTCGGCCAGTCCGTCAGCAGCCGCAGTCGTCCGCGTCGACCGGCGCGGTGAGCGGGTCGGCGGCGCGGCGCTCCTCGCCCTCCCAGGTCTCGTACGCGAAGCCCTCACGCACCCAGTACTCGAAACCGCCGAGCATCTCCTTGACCTGGTAGCCCAGTTCGGCGAGGGCGAGCGCCGCGCGGGTGGCGCCGTTGCAGCCGGGGCCCCAGCAGTAGGTGACGACCGGCACCGACTTGTCGAGCAGCTGCTGCGCCTGCTCGGGGATGAGCGCGGTGGGCAGGTGCACCGCGCCGGGGACGTGGCCCTGGTCCCAGGACGCGGTGGAGCGGGAGTCGATGACGACGAATCCCGGGTCGCCGGCGGCGAGGGCCGTGGCGACATCGGAGACGTCGGCGTGGAAGGCCAGGCTCGCGGAGAAGTAGGCGGCGGCAGCGGCGGGCGAGGCGGGGGGAACGCGCAGGACCGGGTTCGCGGCGGTCGTGGCGGCACTGGCGTCGGCGGCCGTGCCGCTCAGCTGAGTCGTTGTCATGGCCAATAATCTACGATCGGTGATCGTTTCGCTGAAGTGAGATTCCCCGGGAGACCTCTTGAACCGCCGGGGAATCCCCTGTTATCTCTCGGGGATGACCGGATATTCACCGGACGCCACGGATTGGCGCATCCTCGATGCCCTGCAGAGCCAGGGCCGGGCCAGCTTCGCCGAGCTGGCCAGAAGCGTTTCGATGTCACCGAGCGCGGTGACCGAGCGGGTCCGCAGGCTGGAGGAGGCCGGGGTGATCTCCGGCTACACCGCGGTGGTGGACCAGGAGCGCCTCGGGCTGCCGATCCTCGCCTTCGTACGGCTGCGCTATCCGAACGGCAACTACAAGCCGTTCCACGACCTGCTCGCGGCGACGTCCGAGATCCTGGAAGCGCACCATGTGACCGGCGACGACTGCTTCGTCCTGAAGGTCGCCGCCCGGTCCATGAGCCATCTCGAGGAGATCTCCGGCAAGGTCGGCGCCCTCGGCTCGGTGACGACGAGCGTCGTCTACTCCTCCCCGCTGCCGCGCCGCTCGATCAGTCGCTGAATCCGGCCGGCGCCCGGAGCCCTACCGCCGAACCGTGCCGCTCCTTGACCACCTCCAGCTGGGCGGGGATCCGGCGGCGCAGATCGGCGACATGGCTGACGATGCCGACGCTGCGGTCGCGCTCGCGGAGCGAGTCGAGGACGTCGAGCACCTCGTCGAGGGTCTGGTCGTCCAGGCTGCCGAAGCCCTCGTCGATGAAGAGGGTGTCGAGGCGTACGCCGCCGGCCTCGTCGGTCACGACGTCGGCGAGGCCGAGGGCGAGGGCGAGCGAGGCGAAGAACGTCTCTCCGCCGGAGAGCGTCGCCGTGTCGCGTTCGCGGCCGGTCCAGGCGTCGACGACGTGCAGGCCGAGGCCGGCGCGCTTGCCGCCGGAGCGGGCGTCGGAATGGACGAGGGTGTAGCGGCCGGAGGACATGCGCTGGAGGCGCACGGTGGCGGCCGCCGCGACCTGTTCGAGGCGGGCCGCGAGCACGTACGACTCCAGGCGCATCCGGCGCTCGTTGTCGGCGGACGTGCCCGCGGTGAGCCCGGCGAGCCGCGCGATCCGGTCGTACTCCTCGCGGAGCGGGCCGAGGCGGCGTACCTCGGCAACGGCCTGCTGGGAGAGACGGGCGAGCTCGGCGCAGCGGTCGCGGGCGACCGCGAGCGCGGACGCGGCGTCGCGCAGGGCCCGTTCGGCGGCGTCGTACGTCTCCTGGGCGGCGTACGGATCGGCGGGCGGCTGCCCGGCCGCCGCCACGGTCTCCGGCTCCGCGAGCCGGTCGGCGACCGCGGCGGCCTCGGCCTGCCAGGCGTCGAGCCGGTGCTGGAGCTCGCGCTGTTCGGCCGCGCCGAGCATGGCGGCCGCCGCGGCGGCGGGTGTGTCGTACCCGGCCCGGAACGCGGCGTCGGCGAGCCGGTCGTCGGCCTCCTTGAGCCGCCGGGCCGTGTCCTCCGCGGTGCGTACGGCGTCGGCGGCGTCGGCGAGGAGGGCGATACGCCGCTCCAGGAGCGCGGCCCGCTCGGCGACGCTCCCGGCGTCGCCGATCACGTGCGCCACCTCCGCGTCCAGCGCGGCCTGTTCGCGGTCGAGCGCCTCGCGCCGCGAGGTCCGCGCGGCCCCGCGCCGTTCGGCGTCCTGCCGCGCGGCGAGCCTCTCCTCGTACTCCCGCTCGGCCCGCTCCAACGCCGCCCGCGCCGCATGCGTGCCCGCGGCCAGCGCGTGCGCCTCCGCGTACTCGCGCTCCAGCCGCGCGACGACCGCCTCCAACTCCCGTACGTCGGGGTCGGGGCCGCCGGACACCTCGGGGGTCCCCTCGTGCTCCCGGCGCGGGCCGGGCACCGCGACCTCGCGCAGGGCCGAGTCCGTGGCGGGCACCGTGCTGTCGCCCGACGCCCCGGCGTCGTCCCCGATCGCCGGCTGCGCGCCGGCGCCCTGCCGGCCCTGGCCGGTCGGCCTCACCAAGGCACCGTCGCCACGGGCGCCGGGCGCCCCGGGACCGGCCGACGGGCCTGCGTCCCCAGCCGTCGCGGTCACGGCGGGGGCGGCAGCCTCCGGCCCGGCCGAACCCACGCCACGCGCCGGCTCATCACCCACACCGGCCGACGACTCAGGCACCACACCGCCACGCGCGCCGGAAGCGGCAGCCTGCGGCGTACCACCGGCACCGGTCGACGACACCGCCCTGCCCAGCGACTCCGGCACCACACCCTCACGCTCACGCTCACGCTCACGCTCACCGGAGGCGACACCGCCGTCACCCGCCAACGGGCGCGGTACCGGAGCGCCATGCCCAATCTCGGCCGCCGCGGGGTCGGTGGAGGGTTCACGGGCCGCCCTGCGGGCCGCGGCGAAGGACTCGTGGATGACGGCCAGTTCGCGTTCCGCGTCGGCGCGGGCCGTGTCGGCGTCGGTGTAGGTCTCGTACGCCGCGTCCTCGCGGTCGCGGTCGACGTGGGCGCCGTCGGCCATGGCGGGGCGGGGGTGGTCGGCGGCGCCGCAGACCGCGCAGGGTTCGCCGGGGACGAGGCCGGAGGCCAGTTCGGCGGCGATGCCCCGGAGGCGGCGTTCCTTGAGGTCGAGCCAGGTTTCGCGGGCGGCGCCCGCGCGGTCGCGGGCGGTCCGGAGGTCGTCGGCGACGGCGGTGGCGCGGGCCGCGAGGCGGTCGCGTTCGCGGGCGGCGGTGACGCGGCGGCGGGCCGGATCGAGACGGCCCGCGAGGTGTTCGGCGCGGGTGGCGGCGTTCCGGGCGGCCTCGACGCGGTCCTGGAGGCCTCGGCGTACGGACTCCCAGTCGGACAGCCAGCTCTCGGCGTCCTGGCGGAGTTCCTCGTCGGCGCGGGACTGGCGCTCCAGGTCCGCGCGCTCGCGGGCGATCTCCGCGCGGCGCCGCTCGGCACGGCGGGCGGCGTCGAGGCCGCCGAGGTCCCGGCGCAGGTCCCCCTCCAGCGCGGAGAGCTGCTCGGCGCCCGCCTCCACGAGCGTCGCGGGCAGCATCGCCCGCGTGCGCTCCCAGGACGTGCTCGCCGAGCGGTGCGCCCGCTCCGCGTCCTCGCGCAACCGGAGTGCCGGGCCCACCAGTTCGGCCTTGCGGGCCTGCTCCAGGCGGGCCCGGTCGCGCTCGTGCTCGGGGCGGCGGGCCGCGAGCTCCTCGGAGCGCCGCAACGCCTGCGCGTGCCGCTGCTGCAGCCCGGCACGTTCCCGCTCGGTGTCCAGCCCGGTGCGGGCGGCCGCCTGCCGGTCCTCGGCCGCCGAGAGCGCGCACCCGGCGACGTCGAGCGACTCCCACGCACCCGCGCGGGCCACCGCCGCCCACCCGAGGACGGAGCCCGCGAGGCCGGGCTCGCCGGGGCGTCCCTCGGGGGCGGGCCAGCCGTCCGCGACGGTCCCGGCCGCCTGGGCCATCCGGTGCGCGACGGCCAGCAGCCGCTCGTCGCCGTCGCGTACCTGCTGCTCCGCGGCGCGGCGCAGCTCGGCGAGCCGTTCCTCCACCGCCGCGAAGCGCCGCGTGTCGAAGAGCCGGCCGAGCAGCTTGCCGCGCGCCTCGGCATCGGCGCGCAGGAACCGCGCGAAGTCCCCCTGCGGCAGCAGCACGACCTGGCAGAACTGCTCCCGGCTCATCCCGACGAGCTGGCTGATCTCCTCGCCGATCTCCTGGTGGGAGCGGCTCAGCGCCTTCCACTCGCCGCGCCCGGCGTCGTACTCGCGCAGCCAGCTCTGCGCCTTCTCGGTCGTGAAGCCGGTGCCCTTCTTCTTCGGCCGTGGCTGCGCGGGGCGCCGGGTGATCTCCAGCCGCCGCCCGCCGACGGTCAGTTCGAGGCACACCTCGGTGTACGTCCCGGCGGGGGCGTGATCGCTGCGCAGTGACGTGCCGGGGCTCTGCCGGGCGCCCGGCACCGCGCCGTACAGCGCGTAGCAGACGGCGTCGAGTACGGAGGTCTTGCCCGCGCCGGTCGGTCCGTGCAGGAGGAAGAGTCCGGCGGCGGAGAGCGCGTCGAAGTCGACGTCCTGCTGTCCGCCGAAGGGCCCGAAGGCGGTGACGGTGAGCCGGTGCAGCCTCATCCGGTCACCTCTGCCGTGTCTCCCGTGCCGAGGATCGGTTCTGTCATGTCTCCCGTGCCGGGGCCCGGTTCTCCTCCGGGAACCGCGCCCGCCGGGGCACGCCGCTCACTCGCCATCCCGCACCGCCGCCTCCACCCGTACGTCGTCGAAGGCGCCGCGCAGCACCGCCCGCTCGCTCTCGTCGGGGCCCGCCCCGCCCCGTACATGGGCCACGAAGTCCTCCGCGATCTGGTGGTCGTCGCGGTCGCGCAGCCGTTCGGCGTAGGAGCCGAGCGGGTCGTCGTCGGTCCGTTCGGGGGCGAAGACCAGGCTCAGGGTGTGCGGGAAGCGCTCCGCGAGCCGCGCCATGGGTTCGGCGGGCCGTACGGGGTCGGTGAGTGTCGCCTCGACCCAGGACTGTTCGTGACGCTCCAGCGCGGGGTCCTCCAGCAGCTCTTCGAGCCGGCCGTGGATGCGGGCGAGCGGGCGCGGGACGGGGCAGTCGAGCCGGTCGGCCGCGATCTCGCCGGCCGGTCCGAGCTCGATGAGCCACAGGGTCTTGCGGTGGTCCGTCTCGGAGAAGGAGTAGGCGAGCGGCGAGCCGGAGTAGCGCACCCGCTCGGTGATGGTCTGGCAGCCGTGAAGGTGCCCGAGGGCGGCGTAGTCGACGCCGTCGAAGATCCCGGCGGGGACGGCGGCGACCCCGCCGACCGTGATGTCCCGCTCGCTGTCGCTGGGCTCACCGCCGGTGACGAACGCGTGGGCGAGGACGACGGAGCGGGTGCCGGGGGCGCGCTCGGCCAGGTCGGCCCGTACGCGCTCCATGGCGGCGCCGAGCACGGCCTCGTGGCTGGCTCTCGCCGCCCCGAACTCGCCGCGCACCAGGGCGGGTTCCAGATACGGCAGTCCGTAGAACGCGACGTCGCCGTGGGGGTCGGTGAGCACGACGGGGGTGGCGCAGCCCGCCGGGTCGGTCCGGAGATGGATCCCGGCACGCTCGATCAGTCCGGCGCCCACGCCGAGGCGGCGGGCCGAGTCGTGGTTCCCGGAGATCATCACCGTCGGCACCCCGGCGTCGGCGAGCCGGTGCAGCGCGTCGTCGAAGAGCTCGACGGCGGCGAGCGGCGGCACGGCCCGGTCGTACACGTCTCCCGCGACGAGCACCGCGTCCACGTCGTGCTCGCGGACGGTCGCGATCAGATGGTCGAGGAACGCGGCCTGGGCTTCGAGCAGGCTCGCCCGGTGGAAGGACCGCCCCAGGTGCCAGTCCGACGTGTGCAGGAGTCTCATGAGGCGGCCTCGACCCATGACAGGGGCCCGGCCCATGACAAGGCCCCGGGCCCTGAAACTGCTCGGGCCCGCACGGTTCCGACCTGCATGTGTTCCTCTTCTCCGCCCCCGCAAGCAACACCCACCACGTTAACGCCGGGCGGCAGCTGATCCGGCACGGACCTCACACCTGGGGCCTGTCCTTCGGATCTTGCCGGCCTGCTCCGAACGGCACCCCCTAGCCGTACGCCTCTCCCCCGAGCTCGAGCTCCGCCGTCCCCGCCGTCGTATCGGCGAGCCATGCCCGGAACGCCTCGACGTCCGCGTCCGGCAGCCCGATCCCGATCGTGACGGCCTCGCCGTACCGCACCTCCCGCACGTCCCGCCCGGTCGCGCGCAGATCGTTCTCCAGCTTGCCCGCCCGCTGGTGGTCGACGGTGACGGTGGCCAGCCGGAAGCGCTGCCGGGTGACGGTCCCCAGCGCGTCGAGGGCCTCGCCGACGGCACCGCCGTAGGCGCGGATGAGTCCGCCCGCGCCGAGCTTGACCCCGCCGTAGTAGCGGGTGACGACGGCCACCACGTAGCGGACCTCGCGGCGCGTCAGCATCTGGAGCATCGGCACTCCCGCCGTGCCGCCGGGCTCGCCGTCGTCGCTCGCCTTCTGTACGGCCGCGTCGGCGCCGATGACGTACGCGAAGCAGTTGTGGCTGGCGGTGGGGTGCTCCTTGCGGATGCGTGCGACGAAGTCCTGCGCCTCCTGCTCGGTCGCGGCGGGGGCGAGCGCGCAGATGAAGCGCGATCGGTTGATCTCGGTCTCGTGCACGCCCTCGCGGGCGATCGTCCGGTACTGCTCCTGCATTCCGCCACCCTATGCGCAACCGGGAATGGCCCGCGGCCGACGATCGTTCCCCAGGCGGACATCCAGGCAGGCCATGGGAGGCACAGCGTGCACAGCGAGTCGGAGACCGTCCGCAAGATCCTCAACGAGCTCGGCGACACATGGGCGATCGTCGGGCTCTCCTCGAACGAGCGGCGCGCCGCCTATGGGGTGGCGGAGGTCCTGCAGCGCTACGGCAAGCGGATCGTGCCCGTGCACCCGAAGGCCGAGACCGTGCACGGGGAACAGGGCTATCCGTCCCTCGACGCCATCCCGTTCGACGTCGATGTCGTCGACGTCTTCGTGAACAGCGAGCTGGCCGGCGCGGTCGCCGAGGAGGCCGTGACCGCGGGCGCCAAGGCCGTGTGGTTCCAGCTCGGCGTCGTCGACGAGGCCGCGTACGAGCGCACCCGCGCCGCGGGCCTGGAGATGGTCATGGACCGCTGCCCCGCCATCGAGATCCCGCGGCTCGGCTGACGGCACCCTCCGCTCTCGCCGACGAGGCCGTGGGTTGTCAGCCGATGCCGGTGCCGAGACCGTCCAGCACCACGGCGCCGGGCAGACCGGCGAAGGCCTTGCCGGGGACGATCAGCTTGCCGCGGCGGCGTCCGCTGCCGATCAGCACCCACTCCGTGTCGACCACGACGGCGTCGACGAGCAGCGGCCAGTCGGCCGGCAGTCCGATGGGCGTGATGCCGCCGTACTCCATGCCGGTCTCACCCGTCGCGGTGTCCATGGCCGCGAAGGAGGCCTTGCGGGCGCCGAGTTGCGTGCGTACGACACCGTTCACGTCGACGCGGGAGTGGGACAGGACGACGCAGGCGGCGAGGGTGGACTCGCCGCCGCGCTTGCCCGCCACCACGACGCAGTTGGCGGAGGTGTCGAGGAGGTCGGCGCCATAGTGCTCGACGAAGACGGCGGTGTCGGCGACCGCCGGGTCGGTGTCGACGTAGAGCAAGTGCTCCACGGCGACACCGTCACCGTTCCAGGCGCGCACCGCGGCGGCGACGGGTTCGGTGAGCTCGTCGAGGCAGTCGATGGCGGGCCGGGCGTCGTCGAAGTTTCCGATGGGTGCGCGCATGCGTCTCACGCTAACAGCCGTCGTACGGACCCCGATCGGGCGTCTCAGCGCGCGGGCGGGACGGAGACGGCCATGGTCATCTCCACCGTTTCGGCGCCGTCGTTGCGATAGGTGTGCGGGACATTGGCCTCGAACGTGGCCGAGGTGCCGGCCGGTACGGCGTGCGGCTTGCCGTCGACCACCAGCGTGAGCTCGCCCGCGGAGACATGGAGGAGCTCGACCGTGTCGTCGGGGTGCGGGTCGGAGACGCTCTCCTCGCCGGGCAGCAGCGTCCAGGCCCACAGTTCGAGGGGGCCGCGGGCGTCGGTGCCGACCAGCAGGGTGGTGGAGCTGCCGGCCGGCGTGGACCACATGCGTACGGCCTGATCCGGCGGTACGAGGCGGACCTGCGGGCCCTGCTCGTAGTCGAGGAGCGTCGCGATGCTGACGCCGAGCGCGTCGGCGAGCTTCACCGTCGTACCCACGCTCGGGTTGGTACGGGCCTGCTCGATCTGGATGATCATGCCGCGGCTGACCCCGGAACGAGCCGCCAGGGCGTCGAGCGTGAAACCCCGCTCGCCGCGCCAGCGCTTGAGGTTCCGGGCGAGCGACTGCGTGAGCTGGTCGAGGTCCGACACATTCCGTCCAATATTTTGGATGCTAAAGTTCAATAGGCTGCACTACGGTGGGGTGTACCCGACCGTCCACCGAACTGTACTGCGAGGATCCCCATGACTGCGCTGTTCGCCCTGGCCACGGCCCTGCTCTACGGGCTGGCCGACTTCGGCGGCGGACTGCTCACCCGGCGCATACCCGCGCTGACCGTGGTCGTGGCCTCGCAGGTGATCGCGGTGGTCGTGCTCGGTGCGATCGTGATCGCGACCGGCGGCTGGAGCGAGGCCGGACCACAGCTCTGGTATGCGGTCGCGGCGGGCGCGGTCGGCCCGGTCGCGATGCTCTGCTTCTACCGGGCCCTCGCCCTCGGCCCGATGGGCGTCGTCTCCCCGCTCGGCTCACTGGGTGTCGCCGTGCCCATCGCCGTCGGGCTGCTCCTCGGCGAGCGCCCCGGCCTGCTGCAGTACGCGGGCATCGCGGTGGCCGTGGTGGGAATCCTCCTCGCGGGCGGTCCCGAACTGCGCGGCGCGCCCGTGCAGCGTCAGGCGATCCTGATGACGCTCGTCGCCGCCTTCGGTTTCGGCGCGGTGCTGGCTCTGATCGCCGAGGCGTCGACCACGCTCACCGGCCTGTTCCTGGCGCTGTTCGTGCAGCGCGTCACCAACGTCGCGGTCGGCGGTGCGGCCCTGTACGCCTCCGTGAAGCGCGGAGCGCGTGCCCTGCCCCAGGACGGCGGCGGGCTGCGCGTCCTGTGGGCCTCGCTCCCGGCTCTCGCCTTCGTCGGCCTGGCCGACGTCGCCGCCAACGGCACCTACTCCATCGCCGCGCAGCTGGGCCCCGTCACCATCGCGGCCGTACTCGCGAACCTGTACCCCGTGGTGACCGTCCTCGCCGCGCTCCTCGTGCTCAGGGAGCGGCTGCGCATCGTCCAGGCGGCCGGGGCCGGGCTCGCGCTGGTCGGCACGGTGCTGCTGGCGACGGGCTGATCAGCTCCGGGCCGATCAACTACGAGTCGATCAGCCGCGGTCGAGGTCGAGCTCCGCGAGAGCCGCCAGCTGTTCGGGGGTGACGCCGTCCGGAATCGGCTTCGGCGCGGGCGTCCGCAGCGGCGGCTGCCAGCCGGTCTGCGGGTCCCAGCGGCGTACGACCTTGGCGGGCGCCCCCGCCACCACCGCGTGGTCGGGCACCTCGCCACGTACGACAGCGCCCGCCGCGACCACCACATTGCGGCCGAGCCGCGCGCCGGGAAGGATCACGGCGCCGGTGCCGAGCCAGCAGCCGGGGCCGATCTCGACCGGCTCGGCGCGGGGCCACTGCCTGCCCACCGGCTCGTGCGGGTCGTCGTAACTGTGGTTGGTCGAGGTGATGTAGACGTACGGACCGCAGAACGTGTCCGAGCCGATGGTCACCTTCGTGTCGGCGATGACATGACTGCCGCGCCCGAGCACCACGCCGTTGCCGAGGATCAGCACCGGGTCGGGCCCGAGGTCCAGGTCCGGCATCATGCCCGCGGTCAGCGTCACCTGCTCGCCGATGATGCAGTGCTCGCCCAGCTCGATCCACGCCTCACCGAACACGGTCCCCTGCGGGAACGCGAGCCGGGTCCCGGCCCCCAGCGTCCGGAACCGCAGCGGCCCGGGGGCCTCCGCGGTGACCGCGCCCGCTTCCTGCACCCAGCGCCAGCCGCGGTGCACCGCGCGCGAGAGGACGCGGCGCCGCCAGGCGGTCAGAGACGAGAACGTGTTTCTGTTGTTGGGCACGCGCACACGGTAGTGGGCCACGCCGTGGCAGGTCAGCGCAGTGAGCTGTGATGTTCGCCCCACGCCCGAACCCCACGCCGTCACCCCGCTCCTTCGCGTCACGCCGACGCCCCTCGCCGGGAATTGCGGTCGGCGGCGTACACGGCAGTCTGGGGGTGAGGGTCTTCGCCGCCGCGTCCGAAGGGGAGAGGGTGACCGAAGCCACCGAACCACTGCGTGATCTCGTACGGCGCCACCGCGAACCGGCCGTCGTCCAGACGGTGCGCTCCACCGCGGCCGCCGTCGTCTCGTACGTCGTCGCCCTTCAGCTGAGCAGCGAGCCCCTGCCGCTGACGGCGCCGCTCACCGCGCTGCTGGTCGTGCAGGTCACGCTCTACTCGACGCTCACCAACGGGATCCGCCGGGTGAACTCGGTCGTCGCGGGCGTATTGATCGCCGTCGGCTTCAGCGCCCTGGTGGGGCTGAGCTGGTGGAGCCTCGGTCTGGTGATCCTGGCCTCGTTGGTGATCGGCCGGTTCGTCAAGGTCGGCGAGTACGTGCCCGAGGTGGCGATCAGCGCGATGCTCGTGCTGGGCGTGACGCAGGTGACCGGGGCGGCGTGGGACCGGGTGCTGGAGACGCTGATCGGAGCCGTGGTGGGGCTCCTGTTCAACGTGGTGCTGGTGCCGCCCGTATGGGTGGACTCGGCGAGTGCGGCGATCACCGACCTGGCCGCGAGGATGCGGAAGCTGCTCGCGCACATCGCCGAGGAGCTGGGCGAGCACACTCCCGTGGAGCGGGCGGCGGCCAGGCTCCACGAAGCCCGTCGGCTCGACCACGACATCGTCCAGGTCGACGCGGCCCTGCGGCAGGCGGAGGACAGTCTGCGACTCAACCCCCGGGTCAAGGAGGGGCTGCTCTCCCGGCTGGTCCTGCGGACGGGGCTGGACGCCCTGGAGATCAGCGCGGTGGTGCTGCGGGTCTCCTGCCGTACGCTGACCGACCTCGCGAAGGCGCGCACGGACGGGCCGATGTTCACGCCGCCAGTGGCTGCGGCGCTCCAGGAGCTGTTCGGGCATCTCTCGGGGGCGATCGGCAGCTTCGCCGTACTGATCACGACGCAGGCCAGCGCCAACGCCGAGGAGGCGGAGTCGCGTCTCGCCGAACAGCTGGCCGCCGGCCGGGAGTGCCGCGACCGGGTCGCCCGGCTGCTGCTCGACGGCGTACACGACGACCCTGCCCAGTGGCAGCTCCACGGGGCGCTGCTGGCGGAGGCGGACCGGATCCTGGACGAGCTCGACGTCGAGAAGCGGAGCGAACGGCTGGTGGAGGAACTCGACCGGCACGCGCGGGCACGGGGGCGCGGCTCGGAGTGGCTGTCCCACCTGAAGCGACGGGTCCGGGGCAGTTTCCGGCGCGGGGGCGCGGGGGCGGCCTGACGGCCGGACCGGGGAGTAACCCGGTCATCGGCGGAGGACTCCGCGGCTACGTCCCGACCCGCCCGGGACGCGCAACCTGACCCGGACGCGCCGAGAGGGCCGCACCATCCCGACCCGCCAGGGACGCGCCGAGACGGCCGCACCGTGCTGGGCACGGAGCGCGGCCGTCTCGGGTGGTGCGGCTGGCCGGGCGGCTCAGCGGCCGGACTTCTTGATCCGTTCGGCGGCGTTGCTCGCGGCCTCCTGGGCCTTTCCGGCCATCTGCTCGCCGCGGCCCTCCGCCTGCATGGACTTGTCGTCCATCATCCTGCCGGCGGTTTCCTTCATCTTGCCCTTGGCCTGCTTCGCCTTCGCCTTGGCCTTCGCCATGTCGCTCGTCCTTTCACTGCGGGGGGTGGACTGGCGTATCCACATTGCGCCGATCACTCAGCGTCCGCAAACGGTGACAAAAGGACGTGCGCCCTTCGGAGGACGCAAGCCGGAACCCGGGCCCTGACTCAGCCGTCGAGCGCGGCCCGGTGGTCCTTGACCAGCCCCAGGTACATGGCGGCGTTCAGCTTGATGCCCTCGCGCTCCTCCTCCGTCAGTTCGCGCTTGACCTTGGCGGGGACGCCCGCGACCAGCGAGCCCGGCGGCACCCGCATGCCCTGCGGGACGAGCGCCTGCGCGGCGATGAGCGAACCGGCGCCGATGTGGGCGCCGTTGAGGACGGTGGCCCCCATGCCGACGAGGACGTCGTCCTCGACGGTGCAGCCGTGCAGCACCGCGTTGTGGCCGACCGAGACGCGCTCACCGACGGTCACCGGGAAGCCGGGGTCGACGTGGACGGTGCAGTTGTCCTGGATGTTGCTGTCGGCGCCGAGGACGATCGGGCCGCAGTCGGCGCGCAGCACGGCGTGGTACCAGACGCTCGCGCCGGCCTCCATGGTGACGTCGCCGACCACGACGGACGTCGGGGCGGTGAAGGCATCCGGAGCTATTCGCGGCTCCTTGCCGCCCACGCCCGAGATCAGTGCCCGCTCACGCTCTGCCATCGCCTTCTCCTCATCATCACTTCTGTGCAGCGCCCACCTGCACCGTAGGTGACGCCTCGGCCGTCCCGCCCGCGGGGTCGGCGGTCGCGGCCGCGCCGGCCGCGAGCTCGGCACGCTCCGCCGCCTTCTTGGCGCGGTTCTTGAGGACGAGCATCGAGGTGAGCCCGATCAGCACGGCGAGGACCAGGCCCAGCCAGGAGAAGCGCTTGAGCCATGCCTCGGCGACCACACCGACCGAGTAGATGACGGCGGTCGTGCCGCCCGCCCAGAGGATTCCGCCGAAGACGTTGGCGATGAGGAACTTCCAGTACGGCATGCGCAGGACCCCGGCGAGCGGACCGGCGAAGATCCGCAGCAGGGCCACGAAACGGCCGAAGAAGACGGCCCACATGCCCCACTTCTCGAAGGACCGCTCGGCCATCGCGATGTTGGCCTCGCTGAAGTGCTTCGGGAATTTCCCGCCGCACCAGGCCAGCAGGGGGCGGCCGCCCTTGCGGCCGATGGCGTAGCCGATGGAGTCACCGATGATCGCGCCGGCGGTGGCACAGGTGCCGAGCACCCAGGGGTCGATGTCCCCATGTTGCGAAGCGAGGAGGGCCGAACTGACGAGGACGATCTCGCCCGGCAGAGGAATGCCGAGGCTCTCGAGTCCGATGACCACCCCCACCAGGATGTAAATGCTGACCGCGGGGACGGTCTCGAGCCACTCCTGGACGTGCAACGCGGTTCCTCCCGTTGTCGTCGGGCCTGGCTGCCCGGCGGGCGCCCCCTGTGGCGCACGCCGGGCAGCCTACCTGGTGACGTGGGACGACCCGCGTGGCCGCAGCGCCGCCGAGCCGGCCGACGGCCCCCATGTCCGCCCGGATCAGCCGTTGGGACGCAGGGTCCAGACGACGGTCATCTCACCGGTCACGGCACCGTCCTCGCGCGTGATCGCGATGTGGACCGGGAACTCGGGGCGCTCCCCCGCGTCGAGCTGTGCGACGACCTCCGTCGCGGGGCGGCCGAGCGTGGCGGTCGCCGTGACGACGCCCATCGCGAGCTTCTTGTAGCCGATCTCGGCCTTGACGGCGAGCGGCACGGCGCGCGACAGCTGGTCGCCGAAGGCGGCGAGCACGATCGCGCCGCTGGCGGACTCGGCGAGCGTGAACATCGCTCCGGCGTGGGGTCCGCCGACGTGGTTGTGGTAATCGGGCTGGTCCGGCATACGGACCACCGCACGCTCGGCGGTGGTCTCCAGGAACTCCAGGTTGAGGGTCCTGGCCATCGGAACCGTGGCGGCGAGCATCTCGCCGACGGACATCTGATCTGCGCTCATGGAGCGGGATGTTACCCACGGGTAGACTTCTTGGCCATCCCTCCACAGGGGCGGACGTGCCAGCGGCCACCGGGCACCTCTATGGTTACTCGCCATGTGGCCAGGACAGCAGCCGCCCGGTGGCGAGCAGAACCCGCAGGACCAGAACCCGTACACGCAGCCGGGGTACCAGCAGCCGAATCCCTACACACAGCCGACGCAACCGATGCAGCCGGCCCAGCCGGGATACCAGCCGCAGCCAGGACAGCAGCAGCCCGGCTACCCGCAGCACCAGCAGTACCAGCAGCCGACCGTGCCGCAGTACAGCGTTCCCGGCCCGCCGCAGCCCACCGGGCCCGGTCCGGACGAGGACAGGAAGAAGACCACCGTCATCGCGATCGTCGCGGCCACCGCGGTGGTGGCCGCCTCCGTGATCACCGGTGTCGTGGTGCTGAAGGACGACGGCGAGGAGGACCCGGCCAAGGCCAACGGCAAGAAGCCCGCCGCGTCCGCGAGTCCGACCGAAGCGCCGCCCTCCCCCGTCGAGAATCCGCGCGACGGATCCAACGGCGCCAAGCCGACCATCCCGGGCTGGAAGGTCGTCACCAACCCCCAGCGCGGAACGCAGTTCGACGTCCCGGCGACCTGGGAGGTCGAGGGGCCCGGCGTGAGCAGCGGGTTCGCGGACGCCGCCAAGGGCGACGGCTCTCCCCTGGTCACCATGAGCGCGCCCGCGTTCTACAAGAGCAAGTGGTGCTCCGTCGACTCCGACAAGGACGGCCGGATGGAGGACTCCGGCCTGGGCGGCACCGGCACCAAGGGCGGCCAGGGTGCCAAGGACACCGCGGACGCGGCGTACCAGGAGGCGGGCACCTGGGTGTGGGCTGCCTACTCCCAGGACAAGAAGGACCTGGTCAAGATCACCAAGGCGAAGCCGTACACCACGAAGTCCGGTCTGAGCGGGCACGTCGCGACGGCCACCGCGGTCGGTGTGACGAAGAAGTCCACGTGCGACACAGACGGCAAGTCGATCGCCTTCTCCTTCAAGAACACCAAGGGTGACTTCGCCACCTGGGTCCTCTACGCCAACAAGGGCGTCAAGGAAGAGATCCCGGAGGCGACCATCCAGCAGATCCTGTCCACCGTACGGCTGGCGGACGTGCCCGCGGCCTGACGGGTCCGAAAACCGGTCCGGCCCTAAAACCGGTCCGGTCCGAAAACCGGTCCGGTCCGAAAACCGGTCCGGTCCGAAAATCGGTTTGGCACGACGGGCGGGCCGCGGCGATAGTTCGCAGGTGAACGATCCCGCCGCCGCGCCCGCCGATCCGTCCCGCCGCCGGACGCGCCGCCCCGAATGGGCCAGCCGCAACTACTCGCTGCTGACCGCCGCCGCGATCGTCACCAACCTGGGAACCCATGGTGCGCTGATCGCGGCGGCGTTCGCGGTGCTGGAGGCCGGCGGCGACGGCGGCGACGTGGGGCTCGTCGCGGCGGCGCGTTTCCTGCCGCTGGTGCTGTTCCTCCTCATCGGCGGGGCGATCGCGGACCGGCTGCCACGGCACCGGGTGATGGTCGCCGCCAATGCCCTCAACTTCGCCTCCCAGGCGGCCTTCGCCGCGCTGGTGCTCGTGGGAGAGCCGCGGCTGTGGCAGATGATGCTGCTGACCGCGCTCTGCGGCACCGGTCAGGCGTTCTTCAACCCGGCCGCCGAGGGCATGCTGATGTCCAGCGTCAGCGGCGAACAGGCGAGCCGGGCGTTCGCGGTGTTCCGGATGGCGATGCACGGGGCCGGTATCGGCGGCGCCGCGCTCGGCGGCGCGCTGATCGCCGCGGTGGGGCCCGGCTGGGTTCTCGCCATCGACGCGGCCGCGTTCGCGGTGGCGGGCGCGTTGCGCGCGTTCCTCGACGTCAGCCACATACCGGAGCGGGCGGTCGGGGGCGGGCTGCTCGCCGATCTGCGCGAGGGCTGGAAGGAGTTCATCGGCCATCCCTGGCTGTGGTCGATCGTCGCGCAGTTCTCGGTCGTCGTCGCGGTCATCGGGGCGGCGGACTCGGTGTACGGACCGCTGGTCGCCGAGGAGTCGCTGGGCGGCGCGCGGCCGTGGGGGTTCGCCCTGGCTGCGTTCGGTGTGGGCACGCTCGGTGGAGCGATGCTGATGATGCGGTGGAAGCCGCGGCGGATGCTGCTCGTGGGCACCCTGTGCGTGTTCCCGCTGGCGCTGCCTTCCGCGGCACTCGCCGTGCCGCTGGAGATCGGTCCGCTGGCCGTGGTGATGTTCCTCAGCGGTGTCGCGATCGAGGTGTTCGGTGTCGCCTGGATGACCACGCTGCACCAGGAGATACCGGAGGAGAAGCTGTCCCGGGTCTCGGCGTACGACTGGTTCGGCTCCACAGCCATGCTGCCGCTGTCCACGGCGCTCGCGGGGCCCGCGGAGGGCCTGTTCGGGCGGCAGGGGGCGCTGTGGGGCGGCGCGGCACTGATCGTGCTGGTGACGGCACTGGTGCTGCTGGTGCCGGACGTACGGAATCTGACGCGGCGTACGAGGGAGGTCGCGGCGGGCACGGGAGGCGCGGGGGTCGCGGGCGGTTCGTCGGGCACGGGCGGTTCGTCGGGCGCGGGCGGTTCGTCGGGCGCGGGCGGTTCGTCGGGCGCGGGCGGTTCGTCGGGCGCGGGCGGTTCGTCGGGCGCGGGCAGCTCGACGGGCCCAGGAGGCACGGACGGTGTGGCGGGCGGGCCCGTCGCCGCGAGCTCAGCCGATGCTGAAGGCCCCGTCGGGCGGCTCGGGTGATGCGACGGCGTCCTCGTCCCGCACCGGCCGCGCGTCCCCGATGAGACGCCGCAGGGCCTTGCCGTGCTCGACCCGCGCCGGGAAGGCGTCGGAGGCGGTGCGGCGGGCGAGCGCCGCCGTGTCGATCTCCTCGTGCGAGGCGAGCAGCACGGCGTTGCCGAAGCGGCGGCCGCGCAGCACGGCGGGTTCGGCGATCAGCGCCAACTCCTCGAACTCCGCGGCGAACGTGGCCAGCTGGGAGCGGAGGAAGGCGAAGGGCGCGCCGTCGGCGAGGTTCGCCGCGTAGATCCCGCCGGGACGCAGGACACGCCGCGCGGCGCGGGCGTACTCCCGTGAGGTGAGGTGCGCCGGCACCCGCGAGCCGCCGAACACGTCGGCGATCACCATGTCCGCCGAGTCCTCCGGTGCCTGCTCCAGCCAGCGGCGGGCGTCCGCGCCGTGCACCGCGATCCCCGCGCCGGGCGGTACGGGAAGCCGCTCGGCGACCAGCTCCAGCAGCCCGAGGTCCGCCTCGACGACGTCCTGCCGTGAACCCGGCCTGGTCGCGGCGACATAGCGCGGCAGGGTCAGGGCGCCACCACCGAGATGCAGCACGTCGAGCGGCTCGCCCTCGTCGGCCGCGCAGTCGACGGCGTGGGCGAGCCGGCGCGCGTACTCGAACTCGAGGTGCGTGGGCTCGTCCAGATCGACGTACGACTGGGGCGCGCCGTCCACGGTGAGCAGCCAGGCGTGTGCGCGGTCGATGTCGGGGAGGAGCTTGGCGGTGCCGTGGTCGACGCGGCGGGTGACGGGGATGGGGTCGTTCACGCGACCATTGTGCGGGGGCGGGCGGCGAGGGTGGGGGCCGGGAGGCCTCCCGCGCATCCGAGGCGCCCCGGCAGGCTGGTGGCACTAGGGCCTGTCCGGTGGATCAGGCGAGCCCAGCCTGATCCACCGGACAGGCCCTAGCTCCGCGGGACGTCCTTGACGAATACGATGCCGTCGATGCCTGCCAGGTGCGCCGGGTCGAGCGGGGCGTAGCCGAACCAGGGGGACACGCGGGGCGCGGGCCGCGGGTTGCCGAGGGCGGTGGCCAGTCCTGGGACGTCGATGACGCAGCGGTCCTCCGGCAGCGCGTACAGGAGTCCTTCGAGGGTGTCCGGCGGCGGCGTGTTCACTCCCTGGTGCCGGATCGTGCCGAGGGCCGTGGCCACGAAGGCGTACTCCGCTCCGAGCCGAGCACTCACCAGCGCACCGGCGCTCCACCACTCCACCGGCCCCTCCCACATCCGCATCGTGCTCTTCGCCCGCTGCAGATGGGAGTTGTTGGCATGCACGAGTGCCGGGCCCCTGGCGGCGACGGCGAGGAGGTTGTGGGCCATCATCCGGTCCCGGGCGCCCACCAGCCGGGTCATGCGGGCCGGTGAGGTGTCGGCCATCCAGTGGTGGTAGCGCAGCAGGCCGGTCGCGGTGCGCCCGTACAGGCATGCCCGGTCCCAGTCGTCCCACGAGGTCGCCGTGATCAGGTGCGGCGTCTGCTCGTCGAGCAGCGCCACCAGGTCGTCGGCGAGCAACCGCAGCCGGCCGGCCTCGGCCGACCGCCCCACGGACCGGGCCGGGTCCGTCATCGCGGCGGGATCGGTCCACCGGTCGTCGGTGCCGAGCAGGCGGTCGAGTGTCCGCGCGGTGCAGGGGAGCGGGTCCGCGTCCACCCGGGCCGCGAGGTAGCCGTGGAGTGCGGTGAGGGCCTGCCGGGGGCTCGCGGCGTCGGTGATCTCCAGCGGGCCGTCGAAACCGGCGAAGCGGAGCCGCTCGGACGCGGGCCGGCCTTCGTTGTCGGCGCGGACGTTGTGGGCGCGCATCCAGCGCACGAGCTCGCGGTTGGCCGCGGAGGTGCCCCAGCCGTGGCTGAATCCGTGCTCCATGGCCTCGTCGAGGGTGCCCGTCCCCGAGGTGACGTAATCGTCCACGACCAGGCCCCTCATGCAGTCGCTCTCGATCGCGATCGTCCGGTAGCCCTCCTGTTCGACGAGCTGCCGGAAGAGCTCGTTGCGCAGGTCGAGCAGAGCGTCCTCGCCGTGGGTGGGCTCGCCCAGGGCGAGCAGCCGGGGCCGGACCGGGAGCAGCCTCATGACGGCGGCAGCGTCGACGGCATGGGCGGTGTCCTTGATGTCAGTCGCCATGCCTTCAACGGTATCGTTGAACCTTCGGTTGAAACTTTTTCGTGATATGGGCAGCAGGATGGGACGAAACCTTCAAAGGGGTGATCGGCTCAGGCCGATCGACCTGGCGCGCGGGCACGGTCTGTCCACGCAGGCCGTCAGGAACTACGAGGAGGCCGGCGTCCTTCCGGCCGCCGACCGCACACCGCACGGCTACCGGACCTATACGGCGTTGCACGCGCGGGCGCTGGGCACGTTCCTGGCGCTGGTGCCCGGCCACGGCCACCGGACGGCGACGTCGATCATGCGGGCCGTGAACCTGGGCGCGGTCGACGAGGCGTTCCACCTCATCGACGAGAGCCACGCCCAGCTGCTCGACGACCGGCGGACACTGCGGGCCGTGGAGGGGGCCCTGCGTGACCTGGCTCCCGTGGCGGCGGCCGGTCCCGACGCGGCGCTGTCCGGGCCCGGCGGCACGTTCATCGGGCCGCTGGCGGGGAACCTCGGCATCCGGCCCGCGACACTGCGCAAATGGGAGCGCGCCGGGCTGGTGCGCCCGCAGCGCGACCCACGGACCGGGTACCGCGTCTACGACGAGGCCGACGTACGGGACGCCCGGCTGGCCCACCAGCTCAGGCGGGGCGGCTACCTGCTGGAGCAGATCGCGCCGCTGATCGCCCAGGTGCGGGCGGCCGGCGGGCTGGAGCCGCTGGAGGCCGCGCTGTGCGACTGGCACGGTCGGCTGTCCGCCCGTGGGCGGGCGATGCTGGCCGGGGCCGCCGAGCTGGAGGCCTACCTCCGCGAGCGCGGATGAGACGTAGGCCGCCGACCGGAAAGAACACCCGCCGGCAACGGTCACGCCGATGCCGGCTGACCCCGGGACCCCGGGACCGCCCCAAAAAAGACCTCAGGCCGGCCACACCGCCCGCACCGCGTCCGCGCAGGCTGTCGCCTGGGCCAGGCCTGCACGGGCCGAGGGGGCGCGGCGGGACGGGTCGAGGACGTTGCGGCCGAAGGCCCTGCGGGCCGCGCGGTCGGGGGTGATCAGGGCGACGCGGGCACCGGACGCGGTGAGGCGCTGCGCCAGGGCGCGGGCCGACGCGACCGGGCCGCCGCCGACGGCGATGGGGGCAACGATGACGACGGTGTCGTAGCCGAGCGCGAGGTCGGCGTTGGTCGACGAGCGGACGCCGCCGTCGATGAAACGCCGGCCGCCGATGGTGACGGGCGGCCACACCCCGGGCACGGCGCAGCTGGCCCCGACGGCGTCCAGCAGCGGGACCCCGCTCTCCCGGTCGAACGCCCGGAACTCGCCGGTCAGCGCGTCCACCGCGGTGACCACGAGGCGCCGCGCCCGCGGCCAGTCGTCCGCGAGCAGCCGCTCGGCGAAGACGGCGCGCCGGACCTCCTCCGGCTCGGTGGGGGTGGACAGCGCGAGGCGGCCCATGCGCGCGCCGTACGCCTCCGCGTCGCGCGAGCGCAGTACGCCCCAGAGGTAGCGGGCGAGGACGGTCGCGCCCATGCCCGCGGGCACCTCGCCGTCCGGGTCGGCGAGCTGACGGCCGTACAGCTCCGGCAGGGTGAGCGGGCCCGCCGTGAGCTGGGCGCCCACGACCGACCCGGCCGAGGTGCCGACGATCAGATCGGCGCCGGTCGGGTCGGCGCCCGCCCGGGCGAGTCCGTACAGCATGCCGATCTCCCAGCCGATGCCGGCGAGCCCGCCACCGCCGAGTACGAGTGCTGTCCGGTTCTTGTTCGCCATGGCAGCAGTGTGACGTGTACGGGACGGGTCCGCCCCCCGCGAGCAGCGGGAGGCGGACCCTCGGCTCATACCAGTTCGGTCACCGTGCCCGCGCCGACCGTACGGCCCCCCTCACGGATCGCGAAGCCGAGACCGGGCTCCAGCGGCACGTCGCGCCCCAGCTCGACGGTCATGGTGACCGTGTCGCCGGGCCGCGCCACCCCCGCCTCGCCCAGGTCGACGTCCCCGACCACGTCCGCGGTGCGGATGTAGAACTGCGGCCGGTATCCGGTGCCGATCGGGGTCGTACGGCCGCCCTCACGGCCCGAGAGCACGTACACCTGCGCCGTGAAACGGCGGCTCGGCGCGACGCTCCCCGGCGCGGCGGCGACGTGCCCGCGGCGGACGGCGTCGCGCGGTACGCCGCGCAGCAGCAGCGCGACGTTGTCACCGGCCTCGGCGGACTCCATGGGCTTGCCGAAGGTCTCCAGGCCGGTGACGACGGTCGAGACGCCGGCACCGAGGACCTCCACCTGGTCGCCGACGCGTACGGTGCCGCGCTCGACGGCGCCCGTGACGACCGTCCCGCGCCCGGTGATGGTGAGGACGTTCTCCACCGGGAGCAGGAACGGCGCGTCCGTGTAGCGGACCGGCATCGGTACATACGTGTCGACCGCGTCGAGCAGCGCCTCGATGGCCGCTGTCCAGCGCGGGTCGCCCTCCAGGGCCTTGAGCCCGGAGACCCGTACGACGGGGACGGAGTCGCCGCCGTACCCGTGCGCCGTGAGCAGTTCCCGTACCTCCAGCTCGACCAGGTCGGTGAGCTCGGGGTCGCCCGCGTCGGCCTTGTTGAGCGCGACGACGATGTGGTCGACGCCGACCTGACGGGCGAGCAGGACGTGCTCGGCGGTCTGCGGCATGATCCCGTCGAGCGCGGAGACGACGAGGATCGCCCCGTCGAGTTGCGCCGCTCCAGTGACCATGTTCTTGACGTAGTCGGCGTGGCCGGGCATGTCGACGTGCGCGTAGTGGCGGGTGCCGGTCTCGTACTCGACGTGCGCGATGTTGATGGTGATCCCGCGGGCGGCCTCCTCGGGGGCCCGGTCGATCCGGTCGAACGGAACGAACGTGCCGGTGCCGCGCTCGCTGAGGACCTTGGTGATGGCGGCGGTCAGAGTGGTCTTGCCGTGGTCGACGTGGCCCATGGTGCCGATGTTGAGGTGCGGCTTGGTGCGCACGTATGCCGTCTTGGGCATGGCTGACGGGTTCCTTCCCGGAACTCGAAAAGTGATCTCCTCGCGGAGGGGGACCCCTGGGCCCTACCGACCCTCCCCCTGCGGGGTCCGCCGGACATTCCGGGAAGGGTCAGCTTCGGGCGCCGTCGAAAGGAGCCGTGGCGAGGACGGCAGCCTTCGGCGCGTCCGCGACTGCGGACGGCGCTTCGAGGAAGGCGTACCGGAACATGACTCGATGATCGCTGCACGTGGCGGGCCGCGTCGAATGGTTTTCCGCATGGGGTTTCTTGTGGATCAGGCCGGATCAGTGAGCGTGCCAGGGCACGCGAGCCCGGCATGATCCGCCGGACAGGCCCTCGGGCGTGCGGGGGTCACGAGGCGTCGTGCGGCGCAGATTACGGCGATCACGGGCATATGTCGGTTACTCTCCCCGGATGCCCGACCCCGCATCGGTCCCCGTCCCCGCCACTCTCCCCGTCTCCGCCTCCGGTTCCGCCACCGTCGCCCTCGCCGAGCCCGCCTCCGCCACCGTCGCCCTCGCCCTCGCCGAGCCGGCCTCCGCCACCGTCACCGCCGCCACCGTCACCGCCACGACCACCTCCGCCTCCGCCGGTGCGCCGTCCAGCGGCCTCGCGCTGCGCTGCGGCCGTGCGCTCCTGTCGCCCTGGGCACGGCTGGCGCTGCTCGTCGTGCTCCTGGCCTCGGCGGCCGTACTGGTCGTGCTGTACGAACCGCAGCGGCTGCTGGCGGCGGGCTGGCCGCCTCAGGTGGGCGGCGCGGCCGCGGTGGTGGCCTTCGGCCTGGCGTACGGGCTGTGCACCGCGGCGTTCGTCCCGCGGCCGCTGCTCAACCTGGCGGCGGGCGCCCTGTTCGGCTCGCAGGCGGGGCTGGCCTCGGCGATAGCGGGGACGGTGCTCGGCGCAGGCATCGCGTTCACCCTGGGCCGGGTGCTGGGCCAGGACGCGTTGCGCCCGCTGCTGCGGGGACGCTGGCTGAAGGCGGCCGACGGGCAGCTGAGCCGGCACGGCTTCCGCTCGATGCTGGCCGTACGGCTGCTTCCCGGGGTGCCGTTCGCCGCGGCCAACTACTGCGCCGCCGTCTCGCGGATGGGGTACGTCCCGTTCCTGCTGGCGACGGCGATCGGCTCGGTGCCGAACACCGCCGCGTACGTCGTCGCGGGCAGCCGGGCCGCCTCCCCCACGTCCCCGGCGTTCCTGATCGCGATGGGGTTCATCGTGGTGTCCGGCCTCGCCGCGGCCGCGGTGGCCTGGCGCAAACGCCACCGGCTGCGCGACGCGTAGGCCCTTCGACCGTAAGGGACTACAGCGCCTCCAGGACCGTCGCGTTCGCGAGGCCGCCCGCCTCGCACATCGTCTGGAGCCCGTACCGCGCGCCGCGCGCCCGCATCGCGTGCACCAGCGTCGTCATCAGGCGGGTGCCGCTCGCGCCGAGCGGGTGGCCAAGTGCGAGCGCGCCGCCGTGGACGTTGAGCCTGGCCGGGTCGGCGCCGGTCCGAGGTCTTCCTCGGCGTGCGCCGCTTCGACCGGATCGCCCGCAACACCGGCGCACCGCGCGACATCCTCACCGCACGGCTCCGCCGGCTCGTGGAGGCCGGTGTGCTGGAGAAGGTCCCGTACAGCGAGCGCCCGCAGCGCTTCGAGTACGTCCCGACGGACGCCGGCCGGGAGCTTCAGCCCGTCCTGCTGACGCTGATGGCCCGGGGCGACCGGCATCTGTCCGAGCGCCCGCCGACCGTGCTGGAGCACGACTGCGGAGAGAAGCTCACCCCCGTGGTCGTCCGCGCGTCCTGCGGCGCGGAGGCGACACCCGGCACGCTGACCCCGCATGTGCACGCGCCCGGGTGGACGGTGACGGGCCCGGCGGACGGCTGACCCGGCCGGGCAACCGCCTCCAAGGGTCTGGACCACCGTCCCCCGTCCACCTACCGTCAAGGTCCGTGTCCCGAGAGGTGGTACGGGAGGAACGGATCATGAACACAGGGGCGCGCGCCGAGCCCGCGGAACCGTCCGGCGACCACGCCGCACACGCGCTCGCCGCGCTCGGAGTGCCCGCGGACGACGAGTTCCTCTACCGGACCCTGCTCACCCGGCCGGGCTCGACCGTCGCGGAGCTCGCCGCCGCCACCGGGTGGGACGCCGCCCGCGTCCGCCGCAGGACCCGCTCCCTGGAGACGCGCGGCATGCTCACCCGCGTACCCAGCCGTCCCGTCCGCTTCGCCCCCGCACCCCCCGACGTGGTGACCGAAGTGCTGGCCCTCCAGCGGCAGGAGGAGATCGAGCGCGCCCGGCTCGCGGCGGCCTCCCTCACCGAGGAGTTCCGCTGCGGGCAGCGCATCGGGAGCGGGCTGCCCGTACAGGTGCTCAGCGGCCGGGACGCGATCGCGCAGCGCTTCTTCCAGACCCAGCAGTCCACCAGGGAGGAGGTGCTGATCCTCGACCGGCCCCCGTACGTCGCCCAGCCCGCCGAGCAGCAGACCTCCGTGCAGCGCCGGCTCATGCGCCGAGGGGTGCGCTACCGCACGATCTACGCCCGGCAGTCGTTCGACTCCCCCGAACAGCTCGGCCTGTGCCGGGAACTCGCGCTGCTCGGCGAGGACAGCAGGGTGCTCGACGAGGTGCCGCTCAAGCTGGTGATCGCCGACCGGCGGGTCGCGCTGGTGCCGTTCGCCCTGCCCACCGAGCGGGAGGTGATGGTCCTGCAGAGCTCCGCGCTGCTGGACGCTCTCGTGGTCTTCTTCGAGATGCTCTGGCAGCGGGCCGTGCCGATGTGGCCGACCGCCACCCGGCCGGACAGCGGGCGGCCGGACAGCGGCCGGCCCGACGGCGAGCAGGCGCTTTCCGGGGAGGACGAGCAGTTGCTCGCCCTGTCCGCGGCCGGCCTCACCGACCGGGCCATCGCGCGCCGGCTCGGCGTCGCCCAGCGGACGGTGGAGCGCCGGATGCGCCGGATCATGAACCTGCTCGGGGCCCGCACCCGCTTCCAGGCCGGGTTGCAGGCAGCGCACCAGGGCCTGATCGGCGGGGCGACGACGCCGTCGCGTAGTGTGCGAACTCGATCTTGAGATCGGGAAGGGGGCCCATGCAGACGGCGGCCGAGCAGGAGATACCGGACGAGGTCCACGACGAGGTCTTCCCGTCCGTTCCGGAACCGGAGGACGGCAGCCGCTGGCAGGCTCCGACCGACCTCGAACAGCATCTGTACAAGCTGAGCCGCTCCGGCAACACGTACGGCTATCTGCGGACCCTCGCCACGGAGGGTGTCTACTACCCGGTGGCGATGCCGGCGGCGCTGGCAGCCGGACCGGGCGAATACCCGATGCTCACCGTCGACACCCCCGACGGCCGGGTCGTCGCGCAGGTGTACACGGCGGGCGTACTGCCCCGCCCGCACCCGGCCCTCGTCTACGAGTTCGTCACGCTCGGCGGCCTCGCCACGATCCTGCCCGAGCACGTCGACGTGCTGGTGGTCAACGCGCAGACGCCCTGCGAGCACTTCCTCCTCACCGACGAGGACGAGCGGGAGGTCTGGGGAGATCTGCACCGCGAGCTCTACGACCCCGACGGCTACAGCGACCGCGTCGTGACCCGCCGCACCGGCGCTCCCGCCTCGCACGCACACCTGCACGGTCTCGCCTGCGGCGCGCACCTCTGCTATGCCAACGGCGACGCGTGGAACACCCTCGACTGGCACGGCACGGGCTACCACGGCGAGGTCGAGCGGATCGCCGAGTCCTGGGGCGTGAACAGCCGCGAGGACTGGCTCGGGATGCAGGAACGGCTGCTCGGCCGCGAAGTCAGCCCCTGGGTCTGGGACTTCGTCCTGGGCGCGCGCTCCGCGCTGATCCAGGCGGGACACGGCCACCCCGTCGATCCGGCGGCGTGGCGGAACTGCGTCGAGTCGACGCTGCGCGATCAGTTCGACGAGACCGGCTCGGGGTTCGACGAGGCCGTGCGGAAAATGCGCGGACTCGTGGGCGAGGTGCTGCGCTACGAGGCCCGTTTCCGGGCCGACGGGCTCCTGCCGCCCGACGGGTACGTCCGTACCGTCGCCGCCTGGGACCTCGGCCGCGCCTCCAAGATGGCGCGCTGGGGCAGGGGTGCGCGGTACGCCACCGAGGCGGAGATGCACGAGGCCGTCGCGGCGGCCGGGCGGGCCGCGCGGGCGGCGTACGGCTCGTGGGAGGAGTTCTCCGCCGGATACGTGCTCGGCCGCTGCCTCCACTTCGACGAGGAGCGCTTCGGTTCCTGGTACACCGAGGTGCTGGAAGCGCACCGGGCGCTGACGACGGACCCCGACAGCCCCTGGCTGACCGTGCCCTTCGACCTCGCGAGCGACGGTTCCGGGGGTGCTCAAGCCGCCCAGTGCTGATCTTGTACGACTGTCACGATGAACCGACCATCGTCAAGTCGGCATCCCGCTCGCAGGGCGTGCACCGAATGACGCTACGCTGCCCCGGGCACGCAGGCGCATGATCGCGGCCCGCGTCGCACCTTCGGAACACCTCCGGAACACCTTCAAAGTCGTACGTTCAGACCAGACCTGCACTTGGATGGCTTAGCTTTCATGTCGTGGTTCGAATCACTCATCCTCGGGCTCGTCCAGGGGCTGACCGAATTCCTGCCCATCTCGTCGAGCGCGCATCTGCGCCTGACGGCGGCGTTCGCCGGCTGGCAGGACCCGGGGGCGGCCTTCACCGCGATCACCCAGATCGGCACCGAGACGGCGGTACTGATCTACTTCCGCAAGGACATCGTCCGGATCGTCTCGGCCTGGTTCCGGTCGCTGACGGACAAGGCGATGCGCAGTGACCACGACGCCCAGATGGGCTGGCTCGTCATCGTCGGCTCGATCCCGATCGGTGTGCTCGGTGTCACGCTCAAGGACCAGATCGAGGGCCCGTTCCGCGATCTGCGCCTGATCGCCACGACGCTGATCGTCATGGGCATCGTGCTCGGCATCGCGGACCGGCTCGCCGCCCGCGACGAGGAGGGCGGCAAGCACCGGGCCGTACGGCACCGCAAGACGCTCCAGGAGCTGTCCGTCAAGGACGGTCTGATCTTCGGCATCTGCCAGGCCATGGCCCTGATCCCGGGTGTGTCCCGCTCCGGCGCGACGATCAGCGGCGGTCTGCTGATGGGGTACACGCGCGAGGCGGCGGCCCGCTACTCCTTCCTGCTCGCCATTCCGGCCGTGCTCGCCTCGGGGGCGTTCGAGCTGAATGACGCGTTCGACGGCGGGCACGTGTCGTGGGGGCCGACGATCTTCGCGACGATCATCGCGTTCGGTGTCGGATACGCGGTCATCGCGTGGTTCATGAAGTTCATCACGACCAAGAGCTTCATGCCCTTCGTGATCTACCGGATCCTCCTCGGCATCCTGCTCTTCATCCTGGTGGGCACGGGCTCGCTCGCCCCCGACGCGGGTGAGCTCGCCCACTAGCCGCCCACTAGCGCACCCGCCGGTCGCCCAGCGGAGCCGCCGTCAGTACCTCGTCGGCGGCTTGCGGCAGGTGTGGGGTGTGGTTCACCAGCCGCGCCGAGTTGCCGACGACCGCGATGCTGCTGGTGTTGTGCAGCAGCGCGGCGAGTACGGGATTGATGGATCCGCCGGCGCCCGCGAGCAGGCCGAGCAGATTGACGCCGATCGCGAGGCCGTAGTTCTGCCGTACGACGCGCAGGGTGTGGCGGCTCAGTTCCACCACGGCGGCGACCTGCCGCAGATCGTTCCCGGCGAGCGCGATGTCCGCGGTCTCCAGGGCCACGTGCGAGGAGTGCTCGCCCATGCTGATCCCGACATCGGCCAGGGCGAGCGCCGGGGCGTCGTTGGTGCCGTCGCCGACCATGGCGACGGTATGGCCCTCGGCCTGGAGGTCGCGGATCAGCTGGAGCTTTCCCTCGGGCAGGGCGTGCGCGTGCACCTCGGTGATGCCGAGGGCGTCGGCGACGACCTGCGCCGTCTCCGGGGCGTCCCCGGTGAGCAGCAGGACCCGGGAGACCCCGAGGTCCCGCAGCTGGGCGATGACGGTCCCGGCCCCGGACCGTACGGCGTCGGAGACTCCGAGCAGGCCGATCAGGTCCTCGTCGTGGGCGAGGCAGATGACGGTCTCCCCGCCGCCGCGCAGCCGCTCGGTCCAGCCCTGTGCCTCGTCCGACAGCTCGACTCCGTGCCGGCGCAGCAGGGCCGGACTGCCGACGAGCAGCCGGGTGCCGTCCAGTTCGGCACGCATGCCCATGCCGAGGACGACCTCGCAGGCCTGGTGGATGGGCACGTGCAGATGCCGTTCCTCGCTGCGGGCGACGATGGCCTGGGCGAGCGGATGGCGGGCGTGCAGCTCCCCCGAGGCGGCGAGGCTCAGCACCTCGTCGGCGGTGAACCGGTCGCCGAGGTTGACCACGCTGGTCACGAGTGGCCGCCCGAAGGTGAGCGTGCCGGTCTTGTCGAAGACGACGGCGGTGACCCGGCCGACGCCCTCCAGGTGCGTGCCGCCCTTGATGAGTGTGCCGCGTCGGGCCCCGTTGCCGATGGCCGCGCTGATGGCGGTCGGCGTGGCGAGTCCCGCCGCGCAGGGGCAGGCGATCAGCAGCATCGTCATCGCGCGGCGGGCGTCGCGCGTGAGGACGTACGTCAGTGCGGCGAGCGCGAAGGAGACCGGGACGAACCGCCGGGTGAAGCGGGCGGCCACGGTCTGGATCGGCGCCCGGTCCGCCTGGGCCTCCTCGACGCGGCTGATGATCCGGCCGACCGTGGTGTCACGGCCGACCGAGTCCGCGCGGACCTGGAGCGACCCGGACGTGACGATGGTGCCGGCGTAGACGTGCGAGCCCTCGCGGGCGTAGACGGGCAGTGCCTCTCCGGTGACCGCGGCCTGGTCGACCAGTGCCTCGCCCGCGACCACGTGTCCGTCGACCGGGATGCGGTGGTGCTCGTACACGGCGACGACGTCCGAGGGCTCGACCTCCTCCAGCGCGACCTCGACCTCGACGCCTTCTCTGACGAGCCAGACCCGCTCCTCACCGATGGTGAGCAGCTCCTCGATGGCGCGCCGGGTGCGGCGCAGCGTCAGGGTCTGGAGGAATTCGCCGATGTTGAGGAGCCACAGCACGGTGAGCGCGACGACGTTCTCGCGCAGCACCAGCGAGATGACGGTCGCGGCGGTGACCAGGGTGTCCGTCCCGGGGTGGCCGCGGCCGCGCAGGGTGCGCAGGGCACCGCGGAAGAAGGGGAGCCCGGTGAAGAGGGTGACCGCGCCGAGCAGCCCTGAGGAGCCGGCCACGAGCCGCGGCCGGCCCAGCAGCCTGCGCAGCGCCACGAGTACGAGGACCGCCCCGCCGACCACCAGCCGGGCGACCTCCCCGGTGGAGGAGTCCGGCAGGGACCGGCTGGCCTTGACGGGCGCGGACGCGGGCGGGGGCTCTTCGAGCGCGGCCACCAGCCGGCCGACGTCCAGATCGTCCGGTGCCACCCAGATCACGACGCTGCCGGTGCGGGGGAAGATCCGCAGCGCCCGGAATCCGCTGATGCGCGTGAGCCGCTCGTCGACGAGTCCGGCACTGCCGGGGCGCGCCCGCACCCACGGAACCGTCAGCCGGGCCCGGCCCGCGGCCACGGAGCGGACGAGTACGCCGGACATCGTCAGTGCTCGTGGTCGTGGTCGTGCTCGACCTGGACGGCCGAGGGGGGCGGTGCCTCCTCGCCCAGCGTCGTACGGGCCTCGGCCAGTACGTCACCGGCCTTGAGGCGGGCCTCCTCGGCGGCCGACGCCAGCCACCGGCTCGCGACGATGCCGCCGGCGATGCCGCTCACCAGCGCTTTGCGGGCGACCGGCCTGGCCTCGGGGAGGCGTTTGGCGGCTCCCCGCAGAATGAGTCCGCCGACCACGCCCGATATCGCGTAGTGGGCGAGACGTGCTGCGGCTGCTCCGGCGACTGCCAGGGGATGCATGAAGGTCTCCTTCCGTACGGCAGTACGGGCCGGGCCGACCCCCCTCCAGTGTGCGTCCGCCCGGCGCGGCGGGGCGAGGCGAGGCGCGGGGCCGTGCCTACGCTCGCGCCGTGTTCAACGTGACGGCTTTCCTGAAGCGGCTGGTCATCGGTCGCGCACTGCGCAGTGAGGAGCTCGGCGAGACCCTCCTGCCGAAGCGGCTCGCGCTGCCGATCTTCGCCTCGGACCCGTTGTCCTCGGTGGCCTATGCCACCCAGGAGATCCTCCTCGTGCTCACCCTGGGCGGGCTGGCCTATCTGCATTTCACGCCGTGGATCGCGGGCGCGGTCGTGGCGCTGATGACGGTGGTCGTGCTCTCGTACCGCCAGGTCGTGCACGCGTATCCGAGCGGTGGGGGTTCGTACGAGGTCGCCTCGGCGAACCTCGGCCCGGGCGCCGGGCTGGTCGTCGCGGCGTCGCTGCTGGTCGACTACGTGATGACGGTGGCAGTCTCGGTGGCCTCCGGGGTCGACAACATCATCTCGGCGGTGCCGGAGCTGGCCCCCGAGCGGGTGCCGATGGCGCTCGCGTTCGTCGCGCTGCTGACGGCGATCAACCTGCGCGGTGTGCGGGAGTCGGGGCGGACGTTCGCCGCGCCGACCTATCTCTTCGTCGCCGGGGTGCTGCTCATGGTCGGCACGGGCCTGTTCCGCTATCTCCTCGGTGACGCGCCGGTGGCCGCGACCGCCGCGTACGGCATCGAACCGGACCCGGCGGACGCGGACCTGGCGGGGCTGGCCCTGGTGATGCTGGTGCTGCGGGCGTTCTCCAGCGGCTGTACGGCGCTGACCGGTGTGGAGGCGATCTCCAACGGGGTCCCCGCCTTCCGCAGGCCCAAGCCGCGCAACGCGGCCGCGACGATGGCCGCCATGGGCATCATCGCCGTGACGATGTTCGCCGGGGTGACCACGCTCGCGATCGTCGCCAAGGTGCACATCGCCTCGGACCCGTGCCGGCTGACGGGTCTGCCCGACTGCGCGAGTTACCCGCAGCGCACGGTGATCGCCCAGCTGGCGGCCGCCGTCTTCGGCGGCGAGAGCAGCATCGGCTTCTACTACGTGCAGGCCGTCACCGCGCTGGTGCTGATCCTCGCCGCGAACACCGCCTTCAACGGCTTTCCACTGCTCGCCTCGATCCTCGCCCAGCACCGCTACCTGCCCCGTCAGCTGCACAACCGCGGTGACCGGCTGGCCTTCTCGAACGGCATCCTGGCCCTGGCGATCGTGGCCGCGCTGCTGCTGTGGACCTACGAGGCCAATGTCACCAGCCTCATCCACCTGTACATCCTGGGCGTGTTCACGTCCTTCACCCTCTCCCAGACCGGCATGGTCCGGCACTGGAACCGCGAGCTGCGCACGGAGCGGGACCGCGCGCTGCGCCGCCGGCACCACGTCGCCCGGATCATCAACGCGACCGGGGCGGTCGTCACGTTCCTGGTCCTCGTCGTGGTCCTGGCCACCAAGTTCACCGAGGGGGCCTGGCTGGCGGTGCTGGCCGCGATCGTGCTGTGGCTGATGATGCGGGGCATCCGGCGGCATTACGACGCCACGTCGGCCGAGCTCGCGGCCACCGATCCGCGCGGAGAACTCGCCCCGCCCTCCCGGGTGCTGGGGATCGTGCTGGTCTCGACCCTGCACAAGCCCACGCTGCGGGCGCTCGCCTACGCGCGCTCGTTCAAACCCGACCGGCTGGAGGCGCTGACGGTCGCCGTCGACCGTGGCGAGGCCGCCGCCCTGCAGCGGAGGTGGGACGAGTCCGGCATCGATGTGCCGCTGAAGGTCCTCGACTCGCCGTACCGGGAGATCACCAGCGCGGTGATGACGTACGTACGTTCCGTCCAGCGCACCGGCCCGAGGGACGCGGTCGCGGTGTTCATCCCGGAGTACGTCGTCGGCCACTGGTGGGAGAACGTGCTGCACAACCAGTCGGCGCTGTGGCTCAAGCGCCGGCTCCTCCTCGTCCCCGGCGTCATGGTCATCAGCGTGCCCTGGCAGCTGACCTCCTCCGCGCGCGCCGCCCGCCCGGCCGCGCGCGCCCCGGGGTCGGTCCGGCGCGGCGAACCCGCTGCCCGACGGCGGGCGTGAGGGCGCGCGCCACGTGCCCCGCGCGGGGCCTGTTCCCTGCGTGGGCCCTTGGCGTGGCGCGTCCGCTGACCCACACTGAGCCGATGACGCAGCGCGTGGATCTGGCGACGGTGATGGACCGGCTGGCCATCGACGAGGTGATCACCGGGTACGCGGTGGCCGTGGACGACTCCGACTGGTCCGGCTACCGGGCCCTGTTCACCGCGGACGGCCGTGCCGACTACCGCGGTGCGGGCGGTATCGAGGGCCCGGCGGCGGAGGTCGCCGGCTGGCTGGCGGAAACGATGCGGCTGTTTCCCGTACGACAGCATCTGATCGTCAACCGGCAGGTGCGCCTCCATGACCTGGGCGGCTATCCGGGCGACGGTGCGGACGTACGGGCCGACTACGTGAATCCGATGCGGCTCGACTCGGGCGACGACTTCGTCTCCGGCGGGCGGTACGCGTTCGCTCTCGCGCGTACGGAGGACGGCTGGCGGCTGCGGTCGGTGACCGTCCGGGAGAAATGGCGGCGGGCGGACTTCCCCGCGGCTCCCTCCGGTGGCTGATCGCGTCGGTGACTGATCGCGTCGGCTGTCCCGGGCCGCCCCGCGCCCCCACACTGGAGACGGACCCTGTTCTCGGGAGGCGCCGCGATGCGGATTCCGGTCGGCCGGCGGGATCGGCCGGCGAGGCTGTTGACGTCGCCGTGGTGGCGCGGTGCGATCGCTTTCGCGGCGGGCGCGCTGCCCGCGCTCGCGTTTCCCGGGCCCGCGCTGTGGTGGTTCGCGTACGTCTCGCTCGTACCGTGGCTGCTACTGATCCGTACGGCCGGGACCGGGCGCCGGGCGGCCCTGGAGGGCTGGCTCGGCGGCTTCGGCTTCGTCCTTGCCGCGCACCACTGGCTGCTGCCGAATCTGCATGTGTTCTTGCTGCTGCTGGCGGCGCTGCTGGGGCTGCTGTGGGCGCCCTGGGGGTGGCTGGTACGCGTCATGCTTGGCGGTACGCCGTCACCGGCGCGGTCCGTCGCCGCGCTCGCCGTCCTCCCCTCGGGCTGGCTGGTGGCCGAACTGGTCAGGTCCTGGGAGGGGTTGGGCGGGCCGTGGGGTCTGCTCGGGGCGAGCCAGTGGCAGGTCTCCCCCGCGCTGCGGATGGCCTCGGTGGGCGGCGTATGGCTGGTGAGCCTGCTGGTGGTCGCGGTGAACACGGCGGTGACCCTGCTGGTGGCCGTGCCTGCGGCACGGGTCCCGGCGGTGGCGGGCCTGCTGGGCTGCACGCTGCTGGTCGGGGCCGTATGGGTGTGGGCTCCGCGTCCCGAGCCCGCCGGCCGGGTCAGGGTCGCCGTGGTCCAGCCGGGCATCACCGTCGGTGCCGAGCCGCGCTTCGCTCGCGGCGAGCAGCTGACCCGGGGGCTGGCCGGAGCGGACGTGGACCTGGTGCTCTGGGGGGAGAGCAGCGTCGGCGCGGACCTGGAGGCCCGCCCCGATCTCGCCGCGCGGATCGCCGAACTGTCCCGGACGGTGGGCGCCCCGGTGCTGGTGAACGTGGACGCCCGGCGTTCGGACCAGAGGCCCGCGGGTCCCCCCGGGAGGATCTTCAAGAGCACGGTGCTGGTGGGGCCGGACGGTCCGACCGGCGATCGCTACGACAAGATGCGGCTGGTCCCCTTCGGCGAGTACGTCCCGGCCCGCGCGCTGCTCGGCTGGGTCACCTCCGTGGGGCGTGCGGCGGGCGAGGACCGGATGCGGGGCACGCGCCAGGTCGTGATGGCGCTTCCCGACGGACGGGGCGGCGTGGGACCGCGCCTCGGCCCGCTGGTCTGCTTCGAGTCCGCGTTCCCCGACATGAGCAGGCAGCTGGTGCGCGACGGCGCCCAGCTGCTGGTCGCACAGTCCGCCACCACGACGTTCCAGGACAGCTGGGCGCCCGCGCAGCACGCCTCGCTGGCGGCGCTGCGGGCGGCGGAGACGGGCCGGCCGATGGCGCACGCGACGCTGACCGGGGTGAGCGCGGTGTACGACGCGCAGGGCCACCGGATCGGCGACGCGCTGGACACGGACGCCTCGACCGCGGTCGTCCACGACATCCCGCTCGCGGACGGCACGACGGTGTACGTCCGGCTCGGCGACTGGGCGGTGTACGCCGCGCTCGCGGTGCTGGCGGTGTTCTGCGCGGCCGAGGGCGTACGGTCCCTCAGGACGCCGACGGGGACGGCGAAGCCTGGTCGAGAGCCTCCCGTACCACCCGCTCGCACAGGGCATGGGTCAGCAGTGCGTCCTGGGCGCTGAGGAACGTGCCCGCGCGTACGGCGTCGAGGAAGGCGAGCACGGCCTGCTCGATGCCGCGCTGACGCGCGACCGGCACCCAGTCGCCGCGCCGCCGCACGGTCGGCTGGCCCTTGTGGTCGATGACGTCGGCGAGGTTGAGGACTTCCCGCTTGGCGTCCTGTCCGGACACTTCGAGGATCTCCTCGGTGGATCCGGACAGGCGGTTCATGATGCCGATCGCGGTGAACCCGTCGCCGGAGAGCGTCAGGACGACGTGGTGCATGAGCCCGTCGCGCACGCGGGCACGCACGTCGGTGCGGTCGACGGGCCCGGGGAGCAGGAAGCGGAGGGTGTCGACGACATGGATGAAGTCGTCGAGGACGAGGGTGCGCGGGTCCTCGGGCAGGCCGACCCGGTTCTTGCGCATCAGGACGAGCTCGCGCGGATACTCCAGGCACTGGGCGTAGCCGGGGGCGAAGCGCCGGTTGAAGCCGACGGCGAGGCTGGTCCCGGTCCGCTCGGACAGCTCCACCAGCCGTTCGGAGTCGCCGAGTTCGTACGCCAGCGGCTTGTCGACGTACGTCGGTACGCCGGCTTCGAGCAGCCGCGTGACGATCTCGGGATGGGCCGGCGTCGGGGCGTGGACGAAGGCCGCGTCGAGGCCCTGGGCGAGGAGCGAGTCGAGGGTGGTGTGGCAGTGGTCGCCCGGGATGTGGTGACTCGCGGCGACGCGGTCCAGGGTGGCCACGGTCCTGGTGTGCAGATGCAGTTCGACACCCGGACGGGTGGTGAGCACCGGCAGATACGCCTTCTGCGCGATGTCCCCGAGCCCGATGCAGCCGACCCTCACCGTTGCCTCCCTGTCCCGTCCTGTCCTCGGTGCGCCGTCCCGGCAGCATACGTGTGCTGGGGCGGGCGCCAGTCGGCGATGCCGTCGAAGCTGCGCAGCACGAGGCCGGGGCCGAAGCGGGAGACCGCGGCGACGAGCGTGTCGCGCACGGCGACGGCGGCGGCGCTGTTCAGCATGGCCGCCCTGCCCGCCTTGGTGGCCTGCCGCACGATCCGCATGGTGCGCGGCAGCCGTTCGGCGGTGTACGCCGCGAGGCCCTGCCCGACGTCGGGGCCGCCGCCCGCGTGGTGGGCGAGCACGATGGCGTCCTCGATGGCCTGGTTGCCGCCCTGCGCGAGGGCGGGCTGCATGGCGTGGGCGGCGTCGCCGACGAGCGCGACCCGGCCGCGGTGGTAGGCGGGCAGCGGAGTGGCCATGTAGTGGACGTCGCGGCGCAGCACCGCCTCGGGCTCCGCCGCCGCGATGATCGCGGGGATCGGGTCGTGCCAGTCGCCGAAGCGCCGCAGCAGCTCGGCCTTCTCGTCGTCGGGGGCGCGCCCGCCGGCGGGCGTCAGCGCCGCCCCGTAGGCGTAGATGCGGCCGTCCTTCAACGGGTGGGTGCCCCAGAGGGCGCCCCGCCCCCAGGTCTCGTGGGCGGCGAAGGGCCGCTCGGGCGCGGGGGCAACGATGCGCCAGGTGGTGTAGCCGGAGTACCGGGGGCCGGGGTGGGCGGGGAACAGGGCCCGGCGGACCGCGGAGTTGATGCCGTCGGCGGCGACGACGAGATCGGCTTCGACGGTGCCGTCGGGGGTGGTGACCACGGCACGCCGGTGGTCGTCCCCCGCGTCGGTGAGCGTGCTCGGTGAGCCCGTTCGTACGGATCCCTCCGGCAGCGCGGAGACCAGGATGTCGACGAGGGTCGCGCGGTGCAGCAGGACCATGGAGCCGCCGAACCGTTCGGCGGTGGCGGTGCTGCTCAGCCGGTTGAGCCAGCGGCCGTCGGGGGTGCGCAGGCCTCCGTCGCCCTGCCAGGCGGCCAGGGACCTGACCCGGTCGCCGAGGCCGATGACGTCCAGGGCGCGCTGGGAGTTGGGGGCCAGGCCGATTCCGGCGCCCACCGGAGTGAGCGCGGTGGCCCGCTCCAGCACGGTGACGTCCCAGCCCTGCTGGTGGAGGGCCGCTGCGGCGGTGAGACCGCCGATACCGCCTCCGATGACGACCGCACGGGGTGTGTCCATGACTGCTCCTCACGACTACAGCTGTAGTGACCTCTCGCACGATACTACAGATGTAGTCGAGTCGGGGTAGGTTGTCCCCATGACCGCACGCACCAACGGCTCCCCCTCCCGCGCCGAACTGATCGCCGACGCCGCCCTGGCCCTGCTCGCCGAGCGCGGGATGCGCGGGCTCACCCACCGGGCCGTGGACGAGCGGGCCGGACTCCCCCAGGGCTCGACGTCCAACCACGCCCGCACCCGCCAGGCGCTGCTGGAGGCCGCCGTCCGCCGGCTGGCGGAGCGCGAGGCGCAGGTGCTCGCTCCGGGAGAGATGCCGGTCCCGGACGGCGGAACGGACCAGTTGCTCGACGCGCTCTCCCTGGCGCTGCACCGCTATCTGACCGACCACCCGGCCCTGCTCGTGTGCCGCTACGAACTGGCCCTCGAGGCCACGCGCAGGCCGGCGCTGCGGACCTTCTTCGACCGGACGGGCGCCCTGTTCCGCGAACCGCTGATCGCGCTGATGGCGGGCGCGGGGTCGGCCGAGCCCGAGCGGCACGCGCTGTCGCTGGTGGCCTGGTGCGAGGGGCTGATGTTCTCCTGCGCGGCGGGTTCGTACCACGCCTCCGTACCCACCAGGGAGGAGCTGCGGAAGGGGTTCGGCGAGCTGCTGCACGGCATGCTGGGCCGCTGACATCCTTGACGGTGCCCCGTGCGCGTCCGCCAGGATGCGAGCCATGACGCCATCCGACAGGCCGACTTCCGAACGGGCCGCGCCCGCCACCATCGCCGGCGAGCGCGAAGCGCTCGAAGCCTGGCTCGACTTCCAGCGGGAGACCCTCGCGCTCAAGTGCGCCGGGCTCGACGACAAACAGCTCCGCGAGGCATCGGTCCCGCCGTCGGAGCTCTCACTGCTCGGCCTCGTACGGCACATGGCGGAGGTCGAACGCATCTGGTTCCGGAGCGTCCTGGACGGCGAGGACGTCCCGCCGCTCTACTACAGCGAGGCGGACCCGGACGGCGAGTTCCATCTGACCGGTGAGGACACCTGGGAGGCCGCGCACACGGCCTGGCGCGCCGAGATCGCGCGGGCCCGTGAGCTGGTCGCGACGAGGTCGCTGGACGACCTGACCGCGGGCCACCACCCGCGCGGCACGTTCGATCTGCGCTGGATCTACATCCACATGATCGAGGAGTACGCCCGTCACAACGGGCACGCCGATCTCATCCGGGAGCGGATCGACGGCGCCACCGGCGTGTAGGGCCTGTCCGGCGAATCAGGCTGGATCAGCGAGTCGCAGGGCGTCGCGAGTCCGGCATGATCCGCCGGACAGGCCGTACGTCGCAGGCCTCTCAGTCCTCCGCCAGCCGCCGCTCCAGCCGGTCGATCGCGGCCCGGACACCGGCGCCGTACCGATCGTCGGCCAGGGCGTCCGACGCCGCGCGGGCACGCTCCAGATGGGCGCGCGCGGCCTCGGGGCGGTGGAGCTTCGCGTAGTCCGCGGCGAGGTTCAGATGCAGGGAGGGGTACATCCCGCGCACCCCGCCCGCCGAGTCGTGGCCCTCGGCCGCGGACAGCGCCCGCAGGTCCCAGGCGAGCTCGTCCCCGGGATCGTCCTGGGCGTCCGCCATGTAGTGGGCGAGGGTGCAGCGGTGCAGCGGGTCGCCGTACACCCCGATGTGCGCCCACAGCTCCCCGAACCGGTTCCGGGCCTCCTCCCGGTCGCCCGCGTGGAGCAGCATGACCGCCTGCCCGATCCTCGTCGTGAAGGCATCGTCAGACGTCTCCTGCTGCTCCACCATCGCGGCCTCCAGCGTCTCGGCATGCGTGATCCCGACGCTAGTCGCCGCCACCGGCAATCCGGCACAGGCTCGGACGCGGCCCCGGACCTGTCAGCCAGGTGTCCGAACCTCGGGGCCTGCCGACCGGAACGGACCCCCGGGCCCCATCGGCCGGAACGGCCCCCGGGCCCGGACGGCCGACCCGTACCCAGTGCCCGGGGCTCGGACGGCCGGCCCAGGTCCGGGGCCAAGGGCCGGGGCCCGGACGGTCAGCCCAGGTCCGGGACGCGCCAGTCGATCGCCTCGTGCCCCTGGGCCGCCACGGCCTCGTTGATCTGCGTGAACGGGCGGGAGCCGAAGAACCTCTTCGCGGAGAGCGGCGAGGGGTGCGCGCCCTTCACCACGGCATGGCGGCTCTCGTCGATCAGCGGCAGCTTCTTCTGCGCGTAGTTCCCCCACAGCACGAAGACCGCCGGGTCGGGCCGCGAGGCGACGGCGCGGATCACCGCGTCCGTGAACTTCTCCCAGCCCTTGCCCTTGTGGGAGTTGGCCTCGCCGGCCCGCACGGTCAGCACCGCGTTGAGCAGGAGCACGCCCTGCTGGGCCCAGGGCATCAGATAGCCGTTGTCCGGCACCGGGTGGCCCAGCTCCTCCTGCATCTCCTTGTAGATGTTCCGCAAGGAGGGCGGGGTCTTGACGCCCGGACGCACCGAGAAGCACAGGCCGTGGCCCTGGCCTTCGCCGTGATAGGGGTCCTGGCCGAGGACCAGCACCTTCACCCGCTCGAAGGGCGTGGCGTCCAGCGCGGCGAAGACCTGCTCGCGCGGCGGGTACACCGGACCCTTGGCGCGCTCGTCCTCGACGAAGTCGACGAGCTCCTTGAAGTAGGGCTTCTGGAGCTCCTCGCCGAGGACGCCGCGCCAGGACTCGGGCAGCATGTCGGTGTCGGTCACGTCAACAACCTCCGGTGTGCGATCAGTTCTCGATCAAGAACCTACCCCCGGCCACTGACAATCGCCGCTGCCGGTCTCCTACCAGCTGGCCTTCCGCTCGAACTCCCACACCTGCATGATCGTCTGCGGGTCGAGGGAACGCTCGGCTCCGGCGACTTCCTCGCTGGCCGCGATGTGCAGCTTGCCCTGCCACAGCGGCAGCAGCCGGACGTCCTCAACGAAGATCTTCTGGGCCTGCTCGAACTGCTGGGACACCGCGCCCCGGTCGCTCTGCTTGCGCGTCTCCGGCAGCAGCACCTGGGTGATCTGCGGGCTCTCGTAGGGCGTGCTGAGCGCGTTGTTCTTGCCGACGAACGGTGCGACGAAGTTCTCCGGGTCCGGGAAGTCGGGGAACCAGCCGCGCCCGAAGACGGGGTACTCGCCGTTCTTGAAGCCCGCCTGGAACTCCTTCCAGGGCTTGCTCTTCAGCGTGATCTTGAACAGCCCCGACTTGTCGAGCTGCCGCTTGAGCTCGGCGAACTCGAGAGCCGTGGAGGAGCCGTAGCGGTCCGTGGTGTACCAGAACGTCAGCTCGACCGGTTCGTTGATTCCGGCGTCGGCGAGGATCTCACGGGCCTTGTCCACATCCGGCTCGCCGAAGGTGTCGAAGAAGCTGGTGGTGTGGCCAGCGATGCCCTTGGGGATCATCGAGTACAGCGGCTCTGCCGCGCCCGGGTAGACCTTGGCGACCAGGTCCTCACGGTTCACGACCTGGGCGATCGCCCGGCGGACGGGGAGCTTGGCCACCTTCGGGTCCCGGGCGTTGAGGACCAGGTAGCGGATGTCGGCGCCGACGACCTCGACGACCTGGAGCCCCTCGTTCTCGGCCTTCTTCTGCTGCAGTTCGAGGACTTCCTGCGCGGTGAGACCGCGGTTGGTGACGTCGAGCTCCTTGTTCTTGAGCGCGGTCACCATCGCTTCCGATTCCTTGAAGTAGCGGATCGTGACGGCGTCGTTCTTGCGGTCGGCGAAGCCGTCGTAGCGGTTGTTCTTCTTCAGCTCGGCCTGGGAGCCCTCGGTGTACGACTGGAGGATGTACGGACCGGAGCCGACGAGCTTGCCGTCCTCACGGAGCTTGTCGGCCGGGTACTCGGCGGGGTCGACGAGCGACATGGCGGGCGTGCCGAGGACGAAGGGGAAGGTGGCGTCCGCCTTGGTGAGCCGGAAGGTGACCTTGCGGTCGCCGTCCGTCTTGATGTCGCGGAGCGATCCGAGCAGCGGGCTGGGACCACCCGGGACGTTGATCTTCCGGATCCGGTCGATGGAGTGCTTGACGGCGTCCGCGTTCAGATCGTGCCCGTTGGAGAACTTGAGGCCGGCGCGCAGCGTGCACTCGTACGCGGTGCTCGTCGTGTCCGTGAACCTGCAGCTCTCGGCCGCGTCGGGCTTCGGGTTCGTACTGCCGGTGGGGAAGCTCAGGAGGGTCTGGAAGACGTTCCGGTACAGCTCCCAGGAGCCGTCCCACGCGGCGGCCGGGTCGAGCGTGCTCGGCTCACTCGTCGTACCGATGACTATCGGCTTGGCCCCATCGGCGTCATCGTCCGAAAACAGACCGCATCCCGACGCCAGGGATATGGACGCAAGGACTGCAACCGACCGCAGCATCGTCCGGTTGAACACGTGCACGCTCCTCGTTCAGCCATGGGTCGGCGAACCATATCGCAGTGCCCCGCCGGAACAATCTGGAGGCCCGGCGGGGCACTTGGGTCATCTCACACTATTCCGGTGCAAACCGGATCAGTGAACTCCGGCATTCAGGAAAATTCCGCCATCGACCACGAGCGTCTGACCCGTAATCCAGTCCGACTGGTCGGACGTGAGGAACGCCGCGGCGCCCCCGATGTCCTCGGGCACACCGAGCCGGCCCAGCGGATAGGCGGCGGCCGCCTCCGCCTCCCGCCCCTCATACAGCGCTTCCGCGAACTTTGTCTTGATCACGGCGGGCGCGATGGCGTTGACCCGGACGACCGGCGCGAACTCGTGCGCCAGCTGGAGGGTCAGATTGACCATCGCCGCCTTGCTCATCCCGTACGCCCCGATGAAGGGCGACGCGGAGATCCCGGCGACCGACGCGATGTTCACGATCGCACCGCCGTTCTCCTTCTGCCACGCCTTCCAGGTCTGCTGGGCGAAACCGAGCGCCGAGATCACGTTGGTCTCGTAGACCTTGCGGGCCACACCCAGGTCGAGCTCGGCCATCGGGCCGAAGACCGGGTTGGTGCCGGCGTTGTTGACGAGGAAGTCGACGCGGCCGAACACCTCCATCACACGCTCCACGGCGCCGACCTGGTGCGCCTCGTCATGGGCCTTGCCCACGACGGCCATGGCCCGGTCCGGGCCGAGCTTCTCGACGGCCTCCTTGAGCGCGCCCTCGCCGCGTCCGGTGATGCACACCCGGTCACCGCGGGCGACGAGCGCCTCGGCGACGCCGTAGCCGATACCCCGACTGCCGCCCGTGACCAGGGCGACCTTGCCGGAGAGCGGGGGAAGTTCCCTCGTGGTCATGTCAGTGGCCTCCGGTTCAGTTGAGCGGGCCGCCGGCGACGTACATGACCTGGCCGGAAATGAACCCGGCGTCGTCGCCCGTGAAGAACGCGATCGCGTTCGCGACGTCCTCCGGCCTGCCGACGCGCTGGACCGGGATCTGGGTGGCGGCCGCCGCCTGGAACTCCTCGAAGCCCATGCCGACGCGGGCGGCCGTCTGGGCGGTCATCTCGGTGACGATGAAGCCCGGGGCGACGGCGTTGGCGGTGACCCCGAACTTGCCGAGCTCCTTGGCGAGGGTCTTGGTGAAGCCCTGCAGGCCCGCCTTGACGGCGGAGTAGTTGGCCTGGCCGCGGTTGCCCAGCGCCGAGGAGGAGGAGAGCGAGACGATACGGCCGAACCCCGCGTCCACCATGTGCGACTGGACCGCCTTGGCCATCAGGAACGCGCCCTTGAGGTGGACGTTCATCACGATGTCCCAGTCGGACTCGCTCATCTTGAAGAGGAGGTTGTCCCGGAGCACGCCCGCGTTGTTCACGAGGATCGTCGGCGCCCCGAGCTCGGCGGCCACCCGCGCGACGGCGGCCTCGACCTGGGCGGAGTCCGAGACGTCACAGCCGACGGCGATGGCCTTCCCGCCGTTCGCGGTGATCTTCTCGACGGTGTCCTTGCAGGCCGCCTCGTCCAGGTCGAGTACGGCGACGGCACGGCCCTCGGCCGCGAGCCGTACGGCGGTGGCGGCGCCAATGCCGCGCGCCGCTCCCGTCACGATCGCGACGCGCTGCTCGGTGGTGGACATGGTGGGTTCTCCTCGCCCTTGGGTACGGCTCCCGCGGTACGTCACGGTAATGAGCGACCGCTTAGTACCTTCTGTAGACGAGAAGCTATGAGCCCTGGCACCCGGTGTCAACGTGCCCCCCTCTTTTCGAGGGGTCGGTTCACCTCCGGGGCGCTCCAATGGCTGGTGACAGCGACGCGCCCCTTCGGCTCACTCGCCCGCCGATCAGCGCCCGAGCACGTCTCACACGCCCGCCGATCACCGCACGAGCACGTCCAGCAGGCGCTCGATCTCCGCCTCCGGATCGGCCGTCAGGCCGGTGTGCACGGGGCCCGGCTGGACGACCGTCGAGCGGGGCGCGATCAGCCAGCGGAAGCGGCGGCCCGCGTCGTCCCGCGCCGCCTGGCCCGCGTCCTCGCCACCCCGGCAGACGCCCTCGACCGCGTGCAGTGCGGCCCGTACGCCCATCACGTCGGCCTGCGGATCGAGTGCCCGCAGCTTGGCCTCGTCCAGATACGTACGGGCGGCGACGAAGGTCTTGGCACGGCAGTAGACCACCACGCCCGCGTTGAAGCACTCTCCGCGCTCGACGCGGGGCACGACGCGCAGCAGCGCGTACTCAAACACGTCACGGTCGCTCACTTGGCGTCGCCCTTCTTCGTGGGGTGCGGCCACGGCGTGAGGTGATCGGTCAGCCAGCCGGGGGCCTGCGACGGCCGGGGCTTCGACGGGGCGCTCAGGGTGATCCGGTCGTGGATGGTGGCGGCGCGCGGCAGCAGCGCCTCCACATAGGCGCGGCGCAGCTCGGCCGTGGAGTCGAAGCCGGGCTCGTCGACCAGCCATTCGTCCGGGACGTCCGCCGCCACCTCGGTCAGGAGCTCCTCGGTGACGAGCGGGGCCAACTCCGCGGCGGCCGCCGCGATGTCCGGCCCGAAGGGCGCGAGGGCGTGGTCGGACGCGTCGTACGGTTTGGCCGCGGAGGCCTGGGCGCCGGGCCAGTTGTGGTGCCAGATCATCGTGGCACCGTGGTCGATGAGCCACAGGTCCCCGTGCCAGACGAGCATGTTGGGGTTGCGCCAGGACCGGTCGACGTTGTTGATCAGCGCGTCGAACCAGACGACACGGCCCGCCTCCCGCGCGGTCACCTCGTACGCGAGCGGATCGAAGCCGATCGAACCGGGCAGGAAGTCCATGCCGAGGTTCAGCCCGCCGCTGGCCTTGAGCAGCTCCTGCACCTCCTGGTCCGGCTCGCCGAGGCCGATGACCGGGTCGAGCTGGATCTGGACGAGCTCCGGCATCCGCAGCCCGAGCCGACGCGCCAGCTGCCCGCAGATGACTTCGGCGACCAGGGTCTTGCGGCCCTGGCCGGCTCCGGTGAACTTCATGACGTACGTACCGAGATCGTCGGCCTCGACGATGCCCGGGAGCGAACCGCCCTCACGCAAGGGGGTGACATAGCAGGTCGCTGTCACTTCTGTAAGCATTTCGCCAGGCTATCCGTTCGGTCAGCCGTTGATCGCGGGATATTCACCGCGCTCGGCTCGATCGCGGGGACGGCGGGTCAGGGCTCGATGAGGCCGACGCGGATGGCGTAGCGGGTCAGTTCGAGGCGGTCGCGGAGGCCGAGTTTCTGGAGCAGGTTGGCGCGGTGGCGCTCCACGGTCTTGGGGCTGATGACGAGGAGGTCGCCGATCTCCTTGGAACTGTGGCCCTCGGCGACGAGTTTGAGGATCTCCTCCTCGCGTTCGGTGATGGGCCGGTCGGGCAGTGGGCTGCCCGTGCGGGCGCGGTCGAGGTAGGTGCGGATGAGGGTGGTCTCGGCACCGGGGTGGATGAAGGGTTCGTCGCGCAGGGCGGCGCGGCACGCTTCGACGAGGTCGCGGTCGGCGACGGATTTGAGGACGTATCCGGAGGCGCCGGCGCGCAGGGCTTCGAAGAAGTACTGCTCGTTGTCGTACATGGTCAGCATCAGGATCGGCAGGCCGGGGCGGATGCGGGCGAGTTCGCGGGCGGCCTGGAGGCCGGTCCGGCGGGGCATGGCGATGTCGAGGACCGCGAGGTCGATGCCGATGCCGAGGGCGTGGGCGACCGCTTCGGCCCCGTCGGCGGCCTCGGCGAGAGGACGAGTTCGGTGGCCGGGCACAGGTGGGGCAGGCCGGGGGTGATGTGGGCGGTGGCGCTCAGGCGGGGGGTGGTGAACTCGGCGGCCAGGGAACGCAGTGCGCTGTGCAGGCCGAGTTCCTCCAGGACGCCGGGGCGCAGTCGGCGGGCGATGCGGCGGATCTCGTCCAGGCTGGCGCGGGTGGTCTCCTGGGCCCCCAGCAGGTCGTCGCGTACCGGTTCGGGGGCGCGGTCGGCGGCGTGCTTGAGCTGGAGGAGGACCGCGGTGAGGGTCTGGCCGATCTCGTCGTGCAGTTCCTGGGCGATGCGGCGGCGTTCGGCCTCCAGCGCGGTGAGCACCCGGCCGCTGCTGGTGGCCCGCTCGGCTTCGAGGCGGTCGAGCATGGCGTTGAAGGCCGTGGTGAGTTCGGCGATCTCGCCGTCGCCGGTGACGGCGGGTCGGGCGCCGGGCTTGAGGAGGTCGGCCGTGGCCATCGCCCGGTTCAGCCTGCCGAGCGGGGCGAGCCCGATCCGCAGCAGGACGGCGTTGATCACCAGCATCGCGACCAGTCCGCCGAGCAGGACGAGCGCCTCGCCGAAGAGGACCGGGGTGGAGACGGTGACCGGGCCGAGCAGCAGTGCCACCGCGAGGGCCAGAACGGCGGCGTTCAGCAGGAAGATCCGCCAGTACAACGACACGGCCCCACGCCTTCCCGCCGACCCCGGACACTCGTCGCCCGGCTCCTCGACACCCCGCCGTCCAGATGCCCTGACCTGCGGCGAAGCCTACTTCCCGCCCCATCCTCAACGGAGCGGAAGGCGCCTGTCCATCCGTGCCGACACCCATATTCGGACCCGGGGAAAAGTGGCACGATGAGGCCGCCGAGCGGCCGCCCCTGCCCGTGGCCGTGCCGCGTACCGCACCGGCATCACACGCATGGAACGAACACGAGGGGATCAGTTGTGCCTGCTCCACGGATGCGCTCGACACCGCTGCCCGGCATCGGCGTCCAGTACGACCTCACCACACGCGAACGCCGTCACCTGTCGGTCATCGCGCACCGCGACGGCACCCGCACCGTCAGCCTGTACGAGGCCGACGACCCCGACGCCTGCGCGCAATCGCTGCACCTGACCGGAGCGGAGGCGACCTCGCTGATCGACGCGCTGATGCCGGCCCATCACAGCCCCAGCCTGCTCCACACCACCGACCTGGGCCTGGTCGCCGAGCGGATCGAGCTGTCGGCCCACTCGTACTGGAACGGGCGGCTGCTGGGCGAGACCCGTATGCGGACCGAGACCGGCGTCTCCATCGTGGCCGTGCTGCGCCGCGCCGAAGCCCGTCCCTCCCCGTCGCCCGACTTCCGCCTGGCCGGTGGGGACACCCTCATCGTCATCGGCACCCGCGAGGGCGTCGACGCCGCCGCGGCGATACTCGGGCGGGAGTGAGCGCCTGTGCATTCCGCTCTCTTTCTGATCGAGTTCGGCGCGATCCTGCTGGGTCTGGGACTGCTCGGCCGAGTCGCCGGGCGTCTGAAGTTCTCCCCGATTCCCTTGTACCTGCTGGCCGGTCTCGCCTTCGGCAAGGGCGGGCTGCTGCCCATGGGGGCGAGCGAGGAGTTCGTCGCGATCGGCGCCGAGATCGGCGTCATCCTGCTGCTGCTCATGCTGGGTCTGGAGTACACGGCCAGCGATCTCGTCTCCCATCTGAAGACCCAGTACCCGGCGGGGCTCGTCGACTTCGGCCTGAACGCGGTACCCGGCGCGGTCGCCGCGGTGCTCATGGGCTGGGGTTCGGTCGCGGCCGTCGTGCTGGCCGGTGTCACATGGATCTCGTCCTCGGGTGTGATCGCCAAGGTCATGGGGGACCTCGGCCGCGTCGGCAACCGGGAGACCCCGGTCGTCCTCAGCATCCTGGTGCTGGAGGACCTGGCGATGGCCGTCTACCTGCCGATCGTCACGGCGCTGCTGGCCGGGGTGAGCCTGGCCGCCGGCAGTGCGACGCTGGCCATCGCGCTCGGCGTCGCGGGCGCGGTGCTGTTCGTCGCCGTGCGCTTCGGGCGGGTGATCTCCCGGTTCGTCTCCAGCGACGACCCCGAGAAGCTGCTGCTGGTCGTCCTCGGCCTCACTCTCCTCGTCGCGGGCATCGCCCAGCAGCTTCAGGTCTCCGCCGCCGTCGGGGCGTTCCTGGTGGGCATCGCCCTGTCCGGGGAGGTCGCGGAGGGCACCCACACCCTGCTCAGTCCGCTGCGGGACCTGTTCGCCGCCGTGTTCTTCGTCTTCTTCGGCCTGCACACCGACCCCGCCAGCATCCCCCCGGTGCTGCTGCCCGCCCTCGCCCTCGCGGTGGTCACCACGCTCACGAAGATCGCCACCGGGTACTGGGCGGCCAAGCGGGCCGCGATCGGCGTCAAGGGCCGCTGGCGCGCGGGCGGCACGCTCGTCGCGCGCGGCGAGTTCTCCATCGTCATCGCCGGCCTCGCCGTCACCGCCGGCATCGAACCGGCTCTCGGCCCGCTCGCCACCGCCTACGTCCTCATCCTGGTCGTGATCGGGCCGCTCACCGCCCGCTACACCGAACCGGCCGCCGCCTGGGTCGGCCGCCGCCTGCCGGCGCGCCGCCCGAGTCCGGAACCGGTCGGGGCGGCCGTGCCCTCCCCCGCCGGTTCCCCGGACCACGAGCAGGTGCGGGAGCAGACGGTCTCCGGGCCCGGGAACGACGCGTAGGGCCTGTCCGGCGGATCAGGCGCCGGTCACTCGACGCCGTCGTCCGCGTCGCCGCTTCGTGCCCTCTTCGTGACGCGTGGAATTGAACGGACCGGGTGAGGTTCCCGTACAACATCGCGAACCGGCCGACGGAGGCCGGCCGTTGGACAACCGTGGAAGACCGTGGAAGGGGAACCGGCATGACCGGAACGCAGGAGACCGCGCGGGCCATGACGCGTCGCACCGTCGTCGCGGCGGTGGGTGGAGCGGGGCTGACGGTGGCCCTCACCGCGTGCGGCGGCTCGGACAGCGGGGCCGCGGCCCCGGAGCAGCCCCCGGCGGCCGGCGGGGGCAGCACGCCGGGGGGCGGTACGGGCGGTGCGGCGGGCAAGGTGCTCGCGAAGACCGCGGACATCCCGGAGGGCGGCGGCAAGGTCTTCGGCGACGTGGTGGTGACGCAGCCGACGGCGGGCGAGTTCAAGGCGTTCTCGTCCAAGTGCACGCATCAGGGCTGTGCGGTGAAGGACGTGTCCAACGGCACGATCAACTGCCCCTGCCACAACAGCATGTTCGACGCGACGGACGGCAGCGTGAAGGGCGGCCCGGCGACGATGCCGCTGCCCGCCGCGCAGATCGTCGTGGAGGGGGATTCGATCAAGCTGGCGTGACGGGCGCCCGTCGTGGGCGTTTCCAGCAGGCCAGCACGTCGTCGGTGGTCGTGACGGTGGCGACGAGCGCGAGCGTGTTGCGGATCATCGCGGGGGTGTAATCGGCGGGCACCCCCGCGATGGCGTCGGCCGGGACGACGGCCGTGTACCCGAGGTTCACGGCGTCGAAGACGGCGTTCGGAATCGCCACATTGGCCGAGACGCCGGTGACGACGAGCGTGCGGCAGCCGAGGTTGCGCAGCAGGGCGTCGACCTCCGTGCCGGCGATCGGCGACAGCCCGTGCAGCCGCCGTACGACGATGTCCTCGTCCCCGACCTCGATCGGCTCGGCCACGCGCACCGCCCGGCTGCCGGAGTGCTGCTGTACGGGCAGCCGTTCGGCGGCCCTGAACAGCCGGGCGTTACGGTTCGCCCCGCGCCCGTCGGGCCGCCGCTCCGCCACCGCGTGCAGCACCTGCACCCCGGTCTCGTGGGCGACGGCAACGAGCCGCGCGACATTCGCCAGGGCGCCCGATGACCGGGCCTGCGCCGCGAGCTCGGGCAGCGCGCTGTCGTCGCCGACGACGCCCTGCTGGCATTCGACGGTCAGCAGGACCGTGCCGCCCGGTTCGAGCTGCTCCAGAAGCTTTTCGGACGAAGTCACCACTTCGCTCCCCTCCTCGACGGGCGCGACGGTAACCGCCATTGCGTCACGAGGGAAGAGCCCTCATGATTTCTGACACCCAGTCAGTTATCACCTGGTCAGTTAGCACCTGGTCAGCCAACGTCACCAACGGAGGGGGCCTCGGATGGCCGTCACACAGCGCCGCGGCCGCCGGATCATGATGACTCCGGCCGAGCTGGACGCGTTCCTCGCCGAGCAACGCACATGCCGGGTGGCCACCGTGTCCGCGGACGGCCGCCCGCACGTCAGCGCGCTCTGGTACGCCTGGGACGGCACGTCCCTGTGGCTGTACTCGATCACCCGCAGCCGCCGCTGGGCGGAGCTGCGCACCGACCCGAGGATCGCGGTGGTCGTGGACTCCGGGGAGGAGTACGGCGAACTGCGCGGCGTGGAACTCTCGGGCACCGCCGTCTTCGTCGGCGAATCCCCCCGCACGGGAGAACCCTGTCCGGAACTCGAAGCCCCCGAGCGGCTGTTCGCCCGGAAGAACTTCGGCCTCGACACGATGCCCCACGACGGGCGCCACGCCTGGCTGCGACTGACGCCGGAGTCGATCGCGTCCTGGGACTTCCGCAAGATCGGGGCGCACTGAGCGGAGGCTTCGCCCCCGCCACGGGGCCCCTCAGCTCATCGCGGCCGCCCGCGGGGCCTCCACGCACTGAGCGGAGGCCCCGCCCCGCCGCGGAGCCCCTCAGCTCGCCGCGGCCGCCCGCAGGGCCTCCACCGCCGCGCGGATCGAGGGGCGCCGGTCGGCGTCGCCGCGCCAGACCGCGTAGATGTGCCGGAGCATCCTCTGCCGTACGGGTACGAGCCGGACGCCCTCCGGCACCGGGCCGCGCCCCAGCCTCGGGGTCACGCACACCCCGAGGCCCGCGGCGATCAGCGCCAGCTGGGTGTGGTGCTCGCCCGCGAAATGCGCGATCCGGGGCTCGATGCCCCGCGCGCGGAGCGTGAACACCAGCCACTCGTAGCAGAATTCGCCCTCCGGCCAGGACACCCACTCGTCGTCCGCGAACTCCTCCAGGTCCACTTCCGCCCTGCCCGCGAGCGGATGGGAGACCGGCATCGCGACGTCCGCCACGTCGTCGAGCAGCTGCGCCCGGACCAGACCGCCCGGCACCGGCAGCCGCTTGTTGTGCCAGTCCAGGACGACCGCCAGGTCGAGATCGCCCCTGATCACCTGCTGTACCCCGGCCTCCGGCTCCACCTCGCCCGAGCGCACACGCAGTTCGGGATGGGCGGCGCGCAGCTGGGTGAGCGCCGCGGGGAACAGCCCGCGCGCGGCCGTCGGGAAGGCCCCGATCCGCACCTCGCCGACCACCTGTCCGCGCTGCGCCTCGATATCGGCCTGGGCGAGCTCCACCTGGGACAGGATGCGCGCGGCGTGGTCGGCGAGCAGCCGGCCGGCGTCGGTGAGCCGCACTCCCCGACCGTTCTTGGTGAGCAGGCGCTGCCCCACCTCCCGCTCCAGCTTCGCCATCTGCTGGGACACGGCCGACGTGGTCACGTGCAACCCGTCGGCCGCACCGCTGACCGAGCCGTGCCGGGCCAGGGCGTCCAGGGTCCGCAGGCGCTCCAGGTTCAACATGTAAGCAATGCTAATCCGTCATGTCGAAGAAATCTCGCTTGTGCTACGAGATGGGTGACGTGACAGTGGACGGCATGAGCACCGCTACGCAGCCGCCTCGCCTCCCCACCCGCTCCCTGCCCGCCACCGCGACCCGCCGCCCCGCCGTCGACTGGCGCGTCAGGTTCCTGGTGCTGTCCCTCATCTGGGGCTTCAGCTTCCTTCTGATCAAGGTCGGCACGCAGGCGTACGCGCCGTTCCAGGTCACCTTCGGCCGGCTGTTCTTCGGTACGGCCGTGCTGGCCGTGGCCCTCGCCGTCAAGCGGGACCGACTGCCGCGCGGCCTGCGCACCTGGGGCCATCTGGCCGTCGCCGGGTTCCTGCTCAACGCCCTGCCGTTCTCGCTCTTCGCCTACGCGGAGCTCACGATCCCCTCGACCCTGGCCGGGATCTGCAACGCCACCTCCCCGCTCTGGGGCATGGTGCTCTCCCTCGTGGCGTTCTCCGAGGACCGGCCGACCCGTCGCCGCGTCGCCGGTCTCGGTATCGGCTTCATCGGCGTGCTGACCGTGCTGGGCGTCTGGCAGGGGTTCTCCGGACTGGACGTGACCGGTACCGCGATGGCGCTCCTCGCCGCACTCTGCTATCCGATCGGCTGGATCTACGTCCGTCGCACGCTCGCCGGTTCCGCCCATTCGAACCTGTCGCTCTCCGGCGCCCAGCTGCTGCTCGCCACGCTCCAGCTGGCGGTGGTGACCCCGCTGTTCACCACGCTCCCCCGTTCGTTCCCGCTGGCCCCGCTGCTCGCCGTCGTCGCCCTGGGCGCGCTCGGTACCGGCCTCGCGATGCTGCTCCAGTACGGGCTGGTCGCCGAGGTCGGGCCCACGACCGCGACGATGGTCACGTACTTCATCCCGGTCATCGCCACCGCCGCCGGCGTCCTGCTGCTCGGCGAGCGGCTCGGCTGGAACACCCCCGTGGGAGCGGCCATCGTGCTGGCGGGCGCGGCGCTCACCCAGAGCCGACGCCGGCGGTGAACCCCGGCGGGCACGTCAGCCGTAGCTGCCCGCGGGCATCGGCCCCGCCGCCGAGGCCACCGCGTCGGCGAGGACCGCGATGTCGTCCGCAGTGAGCCCGGAGACGGTGATCCGGATGGCGGGGGGCGACGTCATCCGGAAGCGCGCCCCAGGGGCGACGGCCCACCCGGAGTGGAGCAGCCGGGCGACCGTCCCCGTCTCGTCGGCCACCGGCACCCAGACGTTCATTCCGCTGCGGCCGTACGCCTCGACCCCCCGATCGGCCAGCGCCCGCACCAGCGCCTCGCGCCGCCGCCCGTACCCCCGCGCCACCGCTCCCGTGTCGACCGCGCCCGACGTCCACAGCTCCACGACCACGCGCTGGAGCAGCCGGCTGACCCAGCCGGGACCGAGTCGCTGGCGCCCCAGCACCCGGTCGACGGTGAGGGCGTCACCGGTCGTCACGGCGACCCGCAGGTCCGGGCCGTATCCCTTGGCGACGGAGCGTACGAACACCCAGTGGTCCGTGACCCCGGCGAGCGGGTGGAGCGGCTGGTCGACGATGGCGTAGCCGTGGTCGTCCTCGATGAGCAGCACTCCGGGGTGCCGGGCGAGCACCTCGCGCAGCTCACGGGCGCGCGCCTCGGAGACGACGGCGCCGGTGGGGTTCTGGGCCCGGTCGGTGACGATCAGGGCGCGGGCTCCGGCGGCCAGTGCGCGTTCGACCTCGTCGGGGCGCGGTCCGTCCTCGTCGAGGGCGACCGGTTCCGGGCGCAGTCCGAGCGCCGGGATCAGGTCCAGCAGGCCGGCCCAGCCCGGGTCCTCGACGGCGACCGCGTCACCGGGCTTGAGATGGGCGGTGAGTACGCGCTCGATGGCGTCGAGCGAGCCGGAGGTGACGGCGATCGGCCCGTGCGGCACTCCGTCGGCGGCGAACGAGGCCAGCGCGAGCCGCGCCAGCTCCGGGTCCACCGACGCCTCCCCGTAGAGAGCGGGCCGCTGCGCGTGGTGGCGCGCGGCGGCCGCGAGGGGCGCCTGGAGCGAGGGCAGCAGGGCGATGTCCGGGTTGCCCTCGGAGATCTGCCGGACGCCGGGCGGCGCGTCGACCCGGAGCGAGGCGCGCGCCGTGCTGGCCGGGCGCGGGCGCACGCGGCTGCCCCTGCGGCCCGCCGTTTCGATGACTCCGCGCTCGCGCAGCGTGCGGTACGCGGAAGCGACGGTGTTCGGGTTGACCCCCAGCTCGGCCGCCAACTCCCGCATGGGGGGCAGCAGTTGCCCCGGAGCAAGGTCTCCCGACCCGACCCCTCGCTCCACGCTCCCGGCAATCTCCGATGCGCGACGGCCCGTGATCCGATACTCTCCTAGCACAAACAACATTATGCACTAGTGCAATGGAGTACGCAATGACCGCGACGCCTACGGAGCCCGCCTACCGGACCACCGAGCGCACGGTGCCCACCCGCTCCCGGGACCGTGCCTCCTACGACCGCGAACTGGTGCACTCGATCCTCGACGAGGCCTACGTCTGCCACCTCGGCTTCGTCCGCGACGGGGCGCCCGTCGTGCTGCCGACGCTCTACGGCCGCGTCGGCGAGAGGCTGTACGTCCACGGCTCCACCGGCTCCCGCCCGCTGCGCATGGCCGGGCAGGCCGATCCGGGCCTCGAGGTCTGTCTGACCGTCACCCACGTCGACGGCCTCGTGCTGGCCCGCTCCGCCTTCCACCACTCGATCAACTACCGCTCCGTCGTGGTCCACGGCACCGCCCACCAGGTCACCGACCCGGAGGAGAAGGCGACCGCCCTCGACGCGCTGGTCGACCACGTCGTGCCGGGCCGCTCGTACGACTCGCGTCCCGCGAACGCCAAGGAGCTCGCCGCCACCGCCGTGCTCCGCCTCGACCTCGACGAGGTCTCGGCCAAGGTCCGCACCGGCGGCCCGAACGACGATCCCGAGGACGTGTCCCTGCCGTACTGGACCGGCGTCCTACCGCTGACGCGCGGGCACGGCGCGCCGATCCCGGCCGACGACCTCGACCCGGCCGTCGCTCTGCCGGACTACCTGTCGGTGCTCTAGGCGACTCCGGTCGGCCTCCGTCGACTTCATCGGGAAGCGTTTCGACCGGCTCCCGTCGACTCCCGTCGGAACGATCCGGTCGGCTCTCGCCCCCGGTCGGGACCGATTCCGGGACGGCAAGGCCCGTACGGGGAGCGGGCCATGCCACGGGGCGGGCCCGCGCGGCGCAGCGCGGGTCCGCCCCCTCCGTCACCGATGCGGCCTGATCCGAACGACAGGCCCTCGCTCACACGGTCAGCGCGTCCCGCCGTGCCGCCGGCCGCGCTTCCTGCCAGGCCAGGCCCACGACGGCCGCGAGCAGCATGAGCGTCCCGGCCACCGTCGCCGCGGTCAGCCGTTCATCGAGCGCGGTCACCGCGAGGACCGCCGCGCTCACCGGTTCGAGCAGCATGATCACGGAGACCGTCGCGGCACGCACGACCGCGGCGCCCGCGAAGTAGAGCGCGTACGCGAGCGCCGTCGGCACGGCGGCGACGTACACCAGCAGCCACAGCACCCGGCCGGGCTCCTCGGTGTGCGGCAGCAGCCCCTCGGCCAGCGCGAACGGCAGCAGCCCGACCGCCCCGACCAGGAACGTCCAGGCGGTCGTGGACAGGGCGTCGGGCGCCTTGCCGTCGCGCCCGAGCCACCGGGTCAGCAGGGTGATCGCGGCGTAACCGGCGGCCGACAGCACGGCCAGCGCCACGCCCAGCGGGCGGACCGTGGCACCGTCGCCGCCCAGCACGAGGACCGCGAGTCCGGTGAGCGCGCCCGCGACCGCGGCGATCCCGCCGCCGCCGAGCCGCTCCCCCATCGTCAGCCGCGCCCCGATGGCGATCAGCACGGGGCCCGCGCCGAGCGTGACGACGGTGCCGACCGCGAGTCCGGTCTGCTCGACCGCGGCGAAGTAGGCACTCTGGAAAACCGTCAGACCGATGCCCGTACCGAGGATGCGCACCAGCCTGCGGCGGCGCGGCTCGACCGCGCCGACCGGCCTGCGCGGCCGCAGCGCTAGCACGCCCGCGAGCAGCACCAGACCACCCAGACAGCGCCAGAACGACAGGGCGAGCGGCCCGAGGTCGCTGACGCCGAAGACCAGCGAGGCCGCGGCTCCGGCGGTCCCCCAGGCCACCCCGGCGACGACGAGGAAGGAGAGACCGCGTCCGACGGACAGGCCGGAAGGAGCGGTTGCGGAAGGATTCGACACGTGAGTTCTCCGTGTGCTGAACGTCCGGGGTCGCCCCCGGAGCCGCGCCGGACCCGTGCGGGCCGGGCGTCGGCGGGAAGACAGGACAGGTGGCCGCCGGCTCCACACGCGGGCGGCGACGAACCGCCCGGGGGACTCGACACCCCGGGCCCGGTCTTCGTCAGCGGTCGGCCGCCCGCGCTACGCGGCGGGCGGCGGAAGAACGGTCGAATGCATGATCGGCACCTTACGTGGCGGATCGACCGGCGGCCAGCTCCCCTTCAGGCGCGCGCTCGGCTCCCGGTCCGCCGGCCACCGGCCCGGACGGCGCCTTGGGCGTGGACGACTGGGCGATGAACGCACCGACCAGAACCACGGCGCCGCCGATGATCTGGGGCGGCGACAGGTGCTCACCGAGCAGCACCCAGGCCAGTACGGTCGCGATGACCGCCTCCAGACAAGCCACCACTCCGGCCACCTGCGGGGAGAGCCTGCGCACCGAGACGACCCCGGTGACGTACGCGACGACGGTCGCGACCAGCACGATCCAGCCGAGCAGCAGGCCCGCGGGGACCGACGTCCCGCCCATGCTCGCGTCGGCGCCCAGCAGGGAGAAGTCCATGCCCCACGGGCGGGCGACGACGGTGAGCACGAGGGCGCCGATGAGCAGTCCGTACGCGATCACGCCGAGCGGGTCCGCGGCGTCCTCGTCGCCGGCGCCCTGGTCGGACAGGACGAAGTAGCCGACCTGGCAGCAGGCGGCGCCGAGGGCGAGCAGCAGCCCGATCAGATCGAAGCTCAGCCCGGACCACACCTCGACGACGCAGGCGAGTCCGCCGACGGCGAGGACCACTCCGAGCGCGGCGGCGCGGGTGACCGGGCGGCGCTGGACGAAGCGGACCCAGGCGAGGACCAGGGCGGGGGCGAGATATTCGATGAGCAGCGCGACCCCGACGGGGATCCGGGAGATCGACGCGAAGTAGAACGCCTGGACGCCGGCGACGGCGAGCAGGCCGAAGCCGACGAGCAGCGCCGGCTTGCGTATCAGCAGGTCGCGGTGGCGCCAGGCGACCGGCAGCATGACGAGCGCGGCGCCGGCCACCCGTAGCCACACCACATGCAGCGGGTCGAGTCCCGCCTCGATGAGCGGCTTGGCCGCCACACCTGAACCACCGAATGCGAACGCCGACGCCAGGGCGAGTCCCAGGCCGGCGCTCCTTCCCTGAGACGCGTGCATCGGCACATCATGGCAGCAGCACGTCAGGAGCGTCACATCCGTTACACCTGTTGAGACAACTCCCCGATTCGCCCTTCCAGCCACCCCGCGTCCACCCCGGCCCGGTCCAGCACCTCGACGGCGCGGCAGCGGTGGTCCGCGGCGATCGCGGCGAGCAGATCGAGGCCGGTGGCGCGGGGCCCGCCGCGCAGCCGGGCCCGTACCAGCGCGCCCTCCATCGCGGCGGCGGCCGACGGCGACCAGCCCGCCGGCTCGGCCGCGCGGACGGCCGGACCCGCCCCGGAGTCCTCGACCGAGCCCTGCCAGCGCAGCCCGTATCCGATGCTGCGCTGGACGAGATAGCCGAGCACCCTGGCGACCTGCGGCCCGTCACCGAAGGCGGCTCGCGCCCCGCCGTCCCCCTCTATGAGGGAGTGCAGCAGATGGGCGGTGTCGATCTGGCGGTCACCGTCCCGCAGCGCGCGTCGGCGCGCCCCCGCGACGACCGAGGCCAGCTCCACGGTGAGTCTGGCGTCGGACTCGGCACGCAGGGGTGCGGGCCGGTGGGGCAGCCGCGGGACAGGGATTTGCACACTCCTACCCCATCAGTCCCCCGCGGTGCGAGCATCCCCGCACGGGAGCATTTGGGCATCCCACAGAAGTTGGGCACACCGGGCCCGTCCCTCCTCCTTACGGATGAGACCGGGCACCGCGCCACCGAATCTGACAGTTCATCAGTATTGAATGTTCGCCGCCGCGCGGCTACGTTCCGTCGACACCAGAACCCGATGTGATGGCGTGAAGGGGTGGTCGCATGGCCGAGGTCAGTGCAGAGGCGCGCATCGAGGCACCCGCCGGGAAGGTCTGGGCCCAGCTGACCGACTTCGCCTCGTACGGCCAGTGGAACGCCACGCACACCAGCTTCCCGCAGGGCGGTCCGGACACGCTCGCGACCGGCGCCACCTTCGCCGAGAACATGAAGCTGATGGGCTTTCCGGCCGAGGTGACCTGGACGGTGGAGGAGCTGGAGCCGGAACGGGTCCTCGCGATCAGGGGCAAGGGGCCGATGGGCGTCACCGTGGGCACCCGGTACGCGCTCACGCCGGACGGGGACGCCACGTCGGTGCGGATCGACGGGGAGTTCACCGGGGCGGCGGTCTCGCTGATGGCGGGCAAGCTCAAGGACTCGGCGACGGCCGCGCTGAACGAATCGCTGCGCAAGCTGGGCGGACTGGTGAGCTGAGCCTCTCTCTTCACATGCGAGAAGGGCCCCGCCCGAGGGCGGGGCCCTTCTCATTCACTCGCCTCAGTGCTCGTCGGCAAGGATCAGATACAGCTTCTTGCGGGCTTCGTTGATGGCCGCGATCGCCTTCTGCCGCTGCTCCGGGCTACCGGTCTTCCAGACCTGGCCGAACGCCTCCATCAGACCGAAGCCGGCCTGCCTTATCTCGTTCATGGCATCCCAGTCGATGCCGCGCCCGGCCTCCTCCCACGGGGCGTCCGGGACCGACTCGGCCTCGGTGCGCCCGGTGTCGGTGAGCGTGAACAGCTTCTTGCCGCCCTCGCTCACGCTGGCGATCAACCCCTCGTCCTCCAGCAGCTGGAGGGTCGGGTAGACCGAGCCGGGGCTGGGCTTCCACGCCCCGCCGCTGCGCTCGCCGATCTCCTGGATCATCTCGTAACCGTGCATCGGACGGTCCTTCAGCAGCGCCAGGATCGACGCGCGCACGTCACCGCGCCGCGCCCTCCCCCGGCCGCCGCCGCGACCACGAGGGCCACCCCACGGTGGCCCGCCGAACCCCGGCCCGAAGGGGCCGAAGGCGGCGCGCCGCGTCTCGAAGTCGCCCCGACCGTGATGGCCGGGTCCACAGTTGCCCTGTCCATGGGAACGCATCGCTACGCTCCTTCCATCGTTGATCTGTCGCGATGGGTCAACGATATATCGGAATACGTCGCCGAGCAATCGTCTTCCGATCGCCGATGGGGCCAGATTCCTTGAATTGGCCTTGGCCTGCGGGCTTTGCGGCCTTCTACGGTCAGCGGCATGCGAATCCGAATCGTCGACGCCTTCACCGACCGGCCCTTCGGCGGGAACCCCGCCGGGGTACTACTGTTCCCCGACGCCGGCTCCTTCCCCGACGACGACTGGCTCCAGCGCGTGGCGGCGGAGGTCAACCTCTCCGAGACCGCCTTCGCCCACCCGCTGCCGCCCGGCGGTGACGCGGACTGGGCGCTGCGCTGGTTCACCCCGGCCGCCGAGGTCGACATGTGCGGACACGCGACCCTGGCCACGGCCCACGTCCTGCACAGCACCGGGACCGCGACCGGCACGGTGCGCTTCGCGGCACGCTGCGGAATCCTCTCCGCGACCGCTCATGAGGACGGCTCGATCACCATGGACTTCCCGGTGTCGTCGCTGACCCCGTTCGAGGTCCCGGCGGCGGTCACCGAGGCACTGGGCGCGACTCCGCTCTCGGTGCACGACACGAGCGACCACATCGGCGACCTGCTGTTCGAGCTGCCGGACGAGGCGACCGTACGCGGCCTGGACCCGGACCTGCGCGCCCTGGCCGGCAGTTCGAGGCGCGGCATCATCGCCACCGCACCGGCCGAGGACCCCGGCCGGGGGTACGACTTCGTCTCGCGCTGCTTCTTCCCGGTCTTCGGCATCGACGAGGACCCGGTCACCGGCAGCGCGCACACCGCGCTCGCCCCCTTCTGGTCGGCCCGGCTGGGGCGCGACGAGCTGACGGGGCTTCAGGGTTCGGCCCGCACCGGCCTCGTACGGACGGCGCTGCGCGGCGACCGCGTACTGCTCACCGGCAGCGCCGTGACCGTCATCGAGGGCGAGCTGCTGACGAAGCCGTGACGCGCGAGGGGGCGTACGGCAACCGCCGTACGCCCCCCTCCCTGTGCCGGGGTCACATGGTGGGCAGCCAGCTCACCTTCCCGGCTAGCAGCGCGTATCCGACGAACGCCACGATGTCGAGCAGCGCGTGGGCGACGACGAGCGGGCCGACGCGGCCCCACCTGCGGTAGAGCAGAACGAAGACCACGCCCATCACCATGTTGCCGATGAAGCCGCCGATCCCCTGGTAGAGGTGGTACGAGCCGCGCAGCACCGAACTGGCCACGAGCGCGGCCATCGGGGTCCAGCCCAACTGCCCGAGCCGGCGCAGCAGATACCCGACGACGATCACTTCCTCCACCAGGGAGTTCTGCAACGCCGAGAGGATCAGGACCGGGTACTTCCACCACACCTCGGGCAGCCCCTCGGGCACCACCGTCAGATTGAACCCGGCGGCCCTGGACACGAGGTAGAACGCGAGCCCGGCGCTGCCGATCCCGGCGGCCACCAGCGCGCCCCGCCCCAGATCGCTCCACGGCCTGGTGCGGTCGAGGCCGATGGCCTTCAGCCCTCCGGCCCCCCGCTCCCGCATCAGCAGATGCGCCACGAGCGCGACCGGCACCAGCGCCGTCGCGATGCCGAACAGCTGCCAGGCCAGATCCAGCCACGGCCGCCCCGGCACGATGGAGCTGTTGAGGGTGGCCGCCTGTTCCTTGAGCCCCCCGGGCTTCGTCAGCGACCCGACGAAGCTGATCACCGACGCCACCGCGCTGGCCCCCAGCGACAGCGCCAGCACGAGCAGCAACTCGCTCCGCAGAACCTTCCGCGGCAGCACCTCCGCGCCCCCGGCCTCGTGCACACGCGCCTCCATTCGCCCTCGATCCCGCCTCACACCGTGCTGCCCGCCCACCGGCGTTCGATCACCGGCGTGCGACCACAGCCACGAGGACCGTACGCGAGCGGCCGGACGCCCCGGCCTGCGGGCTCCTCCTGGGCCGGACCTCGTTCGGATGATCACCGATCCCTTACTCTGTGGCCTTCGACTGTCGCAAGGGGTGGGGATCCGCGTGTCGACGCAAGTGAACGATGACCGGACCAGTGATGACCGGACCGCGGACAGAGCACCGCTGAGCTGGGGGCGAAGGCTGCTCGGCGTACTGGTCCTGGGCGGTGTCGCGCTCATCCTCGTCGGCGGCGTCGCCGCCATCTTCATGTCCGGCTCGGGCTATGTACCGGGATTCTCCATGAAGACCGCCTGGGAGGCCCCGCACGACCGCGCCGCCGCCGAACACGGCAACGGCGACTGGCTCGTCGGCGACACCGTCGTCCGCAGCCGCTTCGACGCCGTCACCGCGTTCGACGTCAGATCGGGCAAGAAGCGCTGGGAGTACGTGCCCGGCCGGGCGGACATCTGCTCCGTCAGTACGGCCGCCGACGACTCGGTCGCCCTGATCGCCTACGGCGAGCCGGACAAGGGCTGCGCCACCGTCGCGGCGCTCGACCTCACCAACGGTCGCGAACTGTGGCACACCTCCCGCCTGCCCGGGTCAGCCGACGCGACCGACGTCGTCGCCACCGGCGGCGGACTCGCCGTGCTCCGCGACAGCGGCGGCTCCTCGGAGGTGACGGAGTCGCAGAAGCAGCCCGGCGTCCAGGCCGTGCGCGCCTTCGACCTGCGGACCGGCGCCCCGCGCTGGAAGGCCGCCGTGCCGAAGGGCTGTGTCCCGGTCCGGGTCGCCGCCGCCGCGAAGCAGGTCCACGCCGTCGTCGCATGTGACCGCGACGAACTGAAGCTCGCCGCGTTCGACCCGGCCGACGGCAAGGAGCGCTGGACCGTGCCCCTCGACGCCCGGCGGGGCATGGCCGCGGGCACGGGCGTGTCGTTCCTGTCCGCCGAGCCCGCCGTGGTGCAGGTCGGACAGACGCAGTTGACGGACGGTGGAGCGCAGTACCTCCTCGCCTTCGGACAGGACGGCCGCCCGCAGGGGCGGATCGACCTCGTCGGCGGCTACGGCAGGATCTCGTCGGAACATCCGGCCAAGGTGTCCGTCGCCGACGGACGGCTCTTCGCGGTCGCCACGTACGAGGGCAACCAGGGCGACTGGGAGCGGGTCGTCGTCTTCGACCTGGCGACCGGTGGCGAGCTGTGGCGGGCGGACATCGCGGGCAGCTGGTCGGAGATCATCGCGCTGCACGCGGAGGGCGGCCGGGTGACGGCCGTATCCGCCTCCTCGAAGTACAACGACGACGTGTACGTCTTCGACGCCGCCACGGGCGACGAGGAGGACGACCGCACCCTCCGCGACGACGTGGGCGACTACGAGGGCGATCTCCAGGATCTGCTCACCTACGAGGACCTGGTGATCGCCGTGCGCTGGGGCGAGGGCGTGCGGCCCTTCTCGGCGTACGAGCCCTGGTGACGGTCCCGGGGCCGGGCCGCCGCGGAGGCGGCCCGGACACGGCGTCGCTCCCGCGTCAGCCGTCGCCCCCCGGCGCGGCATCGGTGGTGCCGGCCCACACCGGCCAGGCGTGCACCGGCTCGCCCCGGCGCATCAGTTCGCCGTACCGGCGGGTGACCGCCGCGAGTGCGGCCTCGCGGTCGAGGCCGGTGTCGAGCGCGCGGTGGAAGGAATCCGCCTGCCAGGAGGCGCCGTTCACCCGGCGCCTGCAGCGCTCCTCGATGACGCCGAGGTAGAAGTCGCGGTCCGCGGGCTCCACGTTCCACGCGTCCAGCCCCGCCGCGGCGAGCGGCAGCAGTTCGTCCCGTACGAGCTTGACGGCCGGTACGCGGGTGAGTGCGCCGCCCCGGCCGGGGCGCGGCCAGTCCAGCTCGGCGTCGATGCCATGACGGCACGCGGCGTCGAAGTTGGCCTCGGCGGTCTCGAACGGCATCCGGGTCCACACCGGCCTGGACTCCTCGGCGAGCGCCCGCACGAGCCCGTAGTAGAGGGCGGCGTTGGCGATGACATCGGTGACCGTGGGCCCGGCCGGAAGCACCCGGTTCTCGACGCGCAGGTGCGGTACGCCGTCTGCGAGGCCGTAGACCGGCCGGTTCCAGCGGTAGACCGTGCCGTTGTGCAGGACGAGTTCCTGAAGCCGCGGCACTCCGCCGTCGTCGAGCACCCGCAGCGGGTCCTCCTCGTCGCAGATCGGCAGCAGCGCCGGGAAGTACCGCAGATTCTCCTCGAAGAGTTCGTACACCGAGCCGATCCAGCGCTCCCCGAACCAGGTCCGCGGCCGTACGCCCTGCGCCTGGAGCTCGGGCGGTCGGGTGTCGGTGGCCTGGGTGAACAGGGGCGGCCTGGACTCCCGCCACAGCTCCCGGCCGAACAGGAAGGGGGAGTTGGCACCGACCGCGATCTGCACCGCGGCGATGGCCTGCGCCGCGTTCCACACATCGGCGAACCGGGCCGGCGTCACCTGCAGGTGCAGCTGCACGGAAGTGCAGGCCGCCTCGGGCACGATCGACGTCGCGGTGACGCTGAGCCGTTCGACGCCTTCGATGTCGAGGGCGAAGTCCTCGCCGCGAGCCGTGACGATCTGATCGTTGAGCAGGATGTACCGGTCGACGTCCGAGAGGTTCTCGGAGACCAGATCATGCCGGGCGAGGGTCGGCAGAATTCCGATCATCACCACGCCGGCGTCGATCTCGGCGGCTTTGCGGTCGGCATATCCCAACCCCGTGCGCAGCTCCTCGTCGAGCTGGTCGAGGACGCGCCCGCTGAGCCGGTGCGGAGCCACGTTGACCTCCAGATTGAACATCCCGAGTTCGGTCTGGAAATCACGGCTGGCGATCCGGTCGAGTACTTCGGTATTCATCATTCGCGGCAGCCCGTCGGCACCGGCGAGATTCAACTCGAGCTCCAGCCCCATGAGATTCCTGGGCCGTTCGAACCTCTTCTCCACCAGGAGTCTCCCCAGCCCCTCGAGGCACTGCTGGAGCTTTCTCCGATACCTTTGCCGATCGGACAGGTCGAACCCGCCTGCCACGACCTTCTCCCCCATCGAAGCGTCCCTCCTCGAGTGGGCGCAGCGGCGGCCGTCGGCCGCTCGCGTACCGACGATAATGCCCAGGCCCACTGATCCATAAGGCCCCGTGCAACGCCGCTGACAGGTAGTCTGGTTCTCGCTTTCGAGCGGCACATTCCATCGGCATGGAACGGTACGCAGTTACCGCAGCGCGCCGGGTCGTGAAATCTCCGACGAGATTCGGCCCACCGCCTGCCGGGTAACACCCCAGGTGACACCTGTGCGTTCACAGGAAATCAACAGGAACTCCGCACGAAAAAGTCCTGATTCAGCCTTGACCGCAATACCTGGGACGGCTAGCAGAAACATCATGTGAACACGCGTCGTATAAACTTCGCTAGCGAGGCAGAGAGTTGGCTCCCGGCCATGGCCTTTGACCTCCCTCTGGCCCACGCTGACAGTGCCGTCCGCACCGCCCATGCCCTCGCACCACCATGTCTCTTGACTGAGAGGCGACCCACCATGCCCCTGCATGTCCCCCCTGCTCCCGCGCCCGCCCTGCGCAGCGTCCTCGCGGCACTCGGCTCCCCCTCCGCAGTCCGCGAAGACCGCACTCCCGCTCTCCGATCCGTCCAGGGCACGGTCTCGCCCGACCTGCCCCTCCCCGTCCATGTGCTGGACCAGGTCGTCCCGCGCACCGGCCGCTCGCCGCGCACCCGGCTGGTGGGCTGGCGGTTTATGATCCGTGGCGAAGAGCGCGCCGTCGCCGCCGCGGACACGATGCTGACCCCGGACGGCTGGGCCTTCTCGCACTTCTTCGAGGGCCCGTACATCGCATCGACCGAACGGGCGCTGGAGCAGGCGGAGCAGATAACGGGCAGCTACCAGCCACGGCTGCTGTCCGTGCCCGAGCTCTACATGCTCACGCTGTGGCTGCACGGGGACACGGAGGCCGACGCGTCGGGCGGCGGCCCCGATCCGTCCGACCTGCTGGTGCCGCTCGCGCCGGCCCCGCCGGGGATCGCCGCCCACCGTCCGCACCGGGTCGCGGACCTCCTGCCCGTGTTGACGCTGCGCGTCACCCCGGCTCCCCTCCTCGGTTCACCGGCCTGATCCTGCCTCCGGCGCCCCTGCCCCGTGTCCCCTGGTCACGGGGCACAGCCATGCCCCCTACCCCCATGCCCCATCCGGACTAGCCCGGTACGGCTACCCCGAACCACCCGAAAGGACAGTGCAGTTGGGCTGAACCGCCCGCGTGGGTGACACGTCTGTAAGTGGTGAGGGGAGCTGCCGCGAAATCCCTGCGGAAAGACTCCCGTGGGGCAACACTGGGACTGGACCGACAGATACGGGGGCGGCCATGAACACAGCGCCGAGCCGCAGGACTCTCACCACATCACAGCGAAAGAACCCACCCATGTGCCAGCATCAGCCACCCTGCCCGACAGCCGACTCTCCCGACCGGGAAGCCGCCCGCCTCGTGGCGCCCCACCCGGAGCAGGGTTGGAGCCTGCTGTGCAACGGCGTCCTGCTCTTCGAGGACACCGGTGAGCTGCTCCCGGACGGGCAGATCATCGCCCCGCACCGACCGCCGCTGCAGGTGGCCAAGGCTGCATAAGCCCTGCTCAAGGGATCAGGGAGAGGGATCAGGGAGACAACAAAGGGCCGGCTCGGAGAAAGCTCCGAACCGGCCCTGACGTATGTCCCTCGCGTCCAGCCCCGCCGGCGATTGACGCGCGGGGTCCGGGGCAGAGCCCCGGCAGGGGTCCGGGGGCAAAGCCCCCGGTTTCGGGAAGGGGCGGGGCGGGGACAAAGCCCGCCGCAGGCGCCCCCACCCGAGCCCTACGTCACCCGTCGTACTCGTCCAGCGGCGGGCAGGAGCAGACCAGGTTACGGTCGCCGAAGGCACCGTCGATCCGGCGCACCGGCGGCCAGTACTTGTCCGCGGCCGAGACACCGGCCGGGAAGACCGCCTCCTCACGGCTGTACGGGTGCTCCCAGTCCCCACCGAGCGCGGCCGCGGTGTGCGGGGCGTTGCGCAGCGGGTTGTCCTCGGCTGGCCACTCGCCCGAGGCGACCTTCTCGATCTCCGCACGAATCGCGATCATGGTGTCGCAGAAGCGGTCGATCTCGGCCAGATCCTCGCTCTCGGTGGGCTCGATCATCAGCGTGCCGGCCACCGGGAACGACATCGTCGGGGCGTGGAAGCCGTAGTCGATCAGCCGCTTGGCGATGTCGTCGACGCTGACGCCGGTCGCCTTCGACAGCGGCCGCAGGTCCACGATGCACTCGTGCGCGACGAGGCCCACCGGGCCCGTGTAGAGCACCGGGTAGTGCGGCTCCAGGCGCTTGGCGATGTAGTTCGCCGCGAGCACGGCGACCTGGGTGGCGCGCTTGAGGCCCTCGCCGCCCATGAGCCGCACGTACGCCCAGGAGATCGGCAGGATGCCGGCCGAGCCCCACGGGGCGGCCGAGATCGGGCCCACGCCCGTCTCCGGGCCCGCGGTCGGCTGGAGCGGGTGGTTCGGCAGGTACGGGGCGAGGTGCTCGCGGACGCCGACCGGGCCGACGCCGGGGCCACCGCCGCCGTGCGGGATGCAGAACGTCTTGTGCAGGTTGAGGTGCGAGACGTCGCCGCCGAACTTGCCCGGCTTGGCGAGGCCGACCAGCGCGTTGAGGTTGGCACCGTCGACGTACACCTGGCCGCCCGCCTCGTGCACCTGCGCGCAGATGTCGGCGACGTGCTCCTCGAACACACCGTGCGTCGAGGGGTACGTGATCATGAGCACCGACAGCTCGTCGCGGTGCTGCTCGATCTTGGCGCGCAGGTCCTCGACATCGATCTCTCCGTCGTCGGCGGTCTTGACGACGACGACCTTCATGCCCGCCATGACCGCGCTCGCGGCGTTGGTGCCGTGCGCGGAGGACGGGATGAGGCAGACGGTGCGCTGCTCGTCACCGTTGGCCCGGTGGTACGCCCGGACGGCGAGCAGTCCGGCCAGCTCGCCCTGCGAGCCGGCGTTCGGCTGGATGGAGACCCGGTCGTAACCGGTGACCTCGCAGAGACGTTCCTCCAGCTCGCGGATCAGGGTGAGGTAGCCCTGCACCTGCGCGACGGGGGCGAACGGGTGGATCTGGCCGAACTCGGGCCAGGTGACCGGCTCCATCTCCGTGGTCGCGTTCAGCTTCATGGTGCAGGAGCCGAGCGGGATCATGCCGCGGTCCAGCGCGTAGTCACGGTCGGCGAGCCTGCGCAGGTAGCGCAGCATCGCGGTCTCGGAGCGGTGGCTGTGGAAGACCGGGTGCGTCAGGTAGTCGTCGGTGCGCAGCAGCGCGGCCGGGAGCGTGTCGTCGGCCACGGCGTCGAGCGCCTCGACGTCCGCGTCGACCCCGAAGGCGGCCCAGACGGCGGTCAGCTGGGCGCGGCCCGTGGTCTCGTCGCAGGCGAGGGAGACGTGGTCGGCATCGACGAGGCGCAGGTTGACCCCGTTCTCGCGGGCGGCGGCGACGACCCCGGACGCCTTGCCCGGCACCCGGGCGGTCAGCGTGTCGAAGTACGCGCCGTGCACGAGCTCGACACCGCCCGCCCGCAGCCCCTCGGCGAGGATCGTGGCGTACCGGTGGGTGCGGCGCGCGATCACCCTCAGGCCGTCGGGGCCGTGGTAGACGGCGTACATCCCGGCCATGACGGCGAGCAGCACCTGCGCGGTGCAGATGTTGCTGGTGGCCTTCTCGCGGCGGATGTGCTGCTCACGGGTCTGCAGGGCGAGGCGGTAGGCCTTGTTGCCGTCCGCGTCGACGGACACGCCGACGAGCCGGCCGGGCAGGCTGCGGGCGTGCTTGGCCTGGACCGCCATGTAGCCGGCGTGCGGGCCGCCGAAGCCCATCGGAACGCCGAAGCGCTGGGTGGTGCCGACGGCGATGTCCGCGCCCAGCTCACCGGGCGAGGTGAGCAGTGTCAGCGCCAGCAGGTCGGCGGCGACCGTGACGATGGCGCCGAGCTCATGGGCCTGCTCGATGAGCGGCTTCAGGTCGCGGACGGCTCCGGAGGCGCCCGGGTACTGGAGGAGCACGCCGAAGACGCCGCGCTCGGCGACGTCGGCGGGGATGCCCTCGGTGAGGTCGGTGACGACGACCTCCACTCCGGTCGGCTCGGCGCGGGTCTCGATCACGGCGATGGTCTGCGGCAGGGTGTCGGCGTCGACCAGGAAGACGCCGTCCTTCACCTTGCCGACCCGCCGGGCCAGGGACATGGCCTCGGCGGCCGCGGTCCCCTCGTCGAGCAGCGAGGCGCCGGAGGTGGGCAGGCCGGTGAGGTCGGCGACCATCGTCTGGAAGTTGAGCAGCGCCTCGAGACGGCCCTGCGAGATCTCCGGCTGGTAGGGCGTGTACGCCGTGTACCAGGCCGGGTTCTCCATGACGTTGCGCAGGATGACCGGCGGGGTGAAGGTGCCGTAGTAGCCGAGGCCGATCATCGGTGCCAGGACCTTGTTGCGGTCCGCCAGGGAGCGCAGCTCGGCGAGGACCTCGGCCTCGGTGCGGGCCTCGGGCAGTCCGAGCGCCTCGGCGCTCTTGATCACGTCCGGCACTGCGGCGGCGGTCAGCTCGTCGAGCGAGCCGTAACCGACCTGCGCGAGCATCTTGGCCTGGGCCTCGGCGTCGGGCCCGATGTGGCGCTGCTCGAAGGGGGTGCCTCGCTCCAGCTGGGAGAGCGGAGTGCGGTTGGCGGTCATACGGAGGCCTCCTGGTCGATACGACCTGCGAGGGGCACCTGGGGGGTGCCCGGACGGCCTCCCCCTCTGTCATCTCAACCTGAGAGCTTCACCGGTCCGTCCGCGCGCTGACGTCCCGGCTTTCACCGTCGGTGAGGGTGGGTGCCGTCCGACGCCCGCCCTGCTTTCCAGAGTGACCTCTTCCGTGCGGTACGGGGGCCTGAGAGATTCCGGGGAGGATTTGCTCCTTCGGCGCCTACGGCACATTCGCCGGAGGACTCTCCCGCACGGGGTCAGCAGCCGTCTGCCAGCCTACCAGCGAGGACTTGGCCTCAGCCCTCGAGTGGCCGACCCCACAATTGTGCACTTTCGTAGTACGTACGGAGCAGTGCGACCAGTTGGAGGGACCGTGCAGACCGATATCGATCCGCGCAGCCTGATCGGCCGCAAGGCGTTCGACCGCAACGGGACCAAGATCGGGACCGTCGACGAGGTGTATCTGGACGACGCGACGGGGGTACCGGAGTGGGCGGCGGTACGCACCGGGCTGTTCAGCCGGGACGCGTTCGTGCCGCTGGAGCCCAGCGAACTCACGGGCGACGGCCTCCACATACCCTTCGAGCGCGCCTTGATCAAGGACGCTCCCGACTTCGGCGTCGGCCGGCACCTCTCGCCCGAACAGGAACTCCAGCTCTACCACCACTACGGTCTCGACCTCCCCGCTCCCCCGGCGGCCGACCAGGACTTCGGGCGGCGCCCGGGCGACGACGACCGATCCGACCGATCCGGCTGATCCCGCTCATCCGCCTCGTCCGGCACTTCCGGCTCTTCCGGCACTTCCGGCTCTTCCGGCTCTTCCGGCTCTTCCGGCTCTTCCGGCTCTTCCGGCTCTTCCGGCTCTTCCGGCTCTTCCGGCACTTCCGGCTCTTCCAGCTCCGGACGGACCAGCGGCAGCGGCTCCGACGGCTCCAGGTCCGGGTCGTCGACCGAGAAGGTCCGCACCCTGCCCGGCACGGCCGACCACGGCTCCTCGAATCGGACGGTGACCCGCCCGAGCCCGCTGCCCTGCACCCAGCCCGCCCCGTACCGCGCATGCCGCACGTCGTGTCCGGCCGCCCAGTGCCGCCCGGTCGGCGCTTGCTGCTCCACCGGCTCCGCCTCGTCCCGGACGGGGCCGTGCTCCTCCGGGATCCTGTCGGCATCCCCGGGACCGCGCTCTCCCGCCGCCGCCTGCGCGAACAGATCCTCCTGCGTGTAGTCGGCGAGACCGCTCACGCCCACCCCGAGCAACCTCACCCCACCCGTGGTGTCCACCGACTCCAGCAGCCGGGCCGCCGCCTCCCGCACCACGGCCGGATCGTCCGTGGGCCCGCGCAGCGTCTCCGACCGGGTCAGCGTCGAGAAGTCGTACCTGCGCACCTTCAGCACGATCGTCCGCCCGGAGTGCCCCGACCCGCGCAGCCGCCGCACACACCGGTCGGCGAGCCGCTCCACCTCCAGCCGGATCCGCACCCGGTCGTGCAGATCCACGTCGAAGGTGTCCTCCACCGACACCGACTTCGCGTCGCGCTCGGCCACCACGGGCCGGTCGTCGTGTCCGAGCGCCATCCGGAACAGCGAGGCCCCGTGCGCCTTCCCGAGCAGCCGTACGAGCTCGTCCTCGCCCGCCTCGGCCAGCTCGGCGACCGTGGTCATCCCCGCCCGTCGCAGATGCTCCCCCGTCGCCGGCCCCACCCCCGGGAGCGTCCGCACCGACATCGGCCCCAGCAGCTCCCGCTCGGTCCCCGGCTCGATGAGCACGAGGCCGTCGGGCTTCGCCTGCTCGGAGGCGATCTTCGCCAGCATTTTCGAACCCGCCAAGCCGACCGAACCGGTCAGCCCCGTGACCGCGAGAATGTCCCTGCGCAGCCGCTCACCGGCCTCGCGCGCCGAGGGCGAGTCATGGGCCGCGCCCCCGGCCTCCAGGTCCACGAAGGCCTCGTCCAGGCTCAGCGGCTCCACCAGGGGCGACAGCCGGCCCAGCAGCTCCATCACCTGCTCGCTCACCGTCCGGTAGAGCGAGAACCTCGGCACGAGGTACGCCGCGTTCGGACAGAGCCGCCGGGCCTGGCCCATCGGCATCGCCGAGTGCACCCCGAAGCGTCTCGCCTCGTACGAGGCCGTGGCCACGACCCCGCGCGGGCCGAGCCCGCCGACCACCACCGGTTTTCCGCGCAGGCTGGGCTTCGCCGCCTGCTCGGCGGCGGCGAAGAACGCATCCATGTCGAGATGCAGAATCGTCGGCGCGGGTCTCACACCCCTGATGCTGCCCTACGCCACTGACAATCGGCCGTACGCGCGTACGAGCGTCTTTGCGACCGGGAGCCGCAGCACGGCCCGGACGGCCCGCTCGCGGCGCTCAGACCGCCCGGTCGCGGCGGCGCCTGGCCAGCTCGTCGGCCGGATTGTGGCCGACCAGCGTCTCACCGGTGTCCACGCGCTCGCCGTGCAGCTGAGAGAGGGCCGCCTCGACGTCCCGCCATACGACGCCCACGGCGATCCCGAAGACACCCTGGCCGCCCTGGAGCAGATCCACGACCTCGTCGGGCGAGGAGCACTCGTAGACCGTCGCTCCGTCGCTCATCAGCGTCATCCGCTCCAGGTCCGTGAAGCCGCGGGCCCTCAGGTGCTGCACCGCGGTCCGGATGTTCTGCAGCGCGACGCCCGTGTCCAGGAAGCGCTTCACGATCTTGAGGACGACGACGTCCCGGAAGCTGTAGAGCCGCTGAGTGCCGGAGCCGTACGCGGGGCGTACGCTCGGCTCCACCAGGCCCGTGCGGGCCCAGTAGTCGAGCTGCCGGTAGGTGATGCCCGCCGCCGCGCACGCGGTCGGCCCCCGGTAGCCGATGGTCTCGGTCGAGGGGTCGGCCGAACTGATGGGAAGCGGATACGGCCCGCCCTGCCCGGGACCGCGTCCGAGAGGATCCTCTGCCGTACCGTCGCCGCTGTGTCTCACGCCGACCTCCGTCCTTGACCTGCCATCACGACGGTAGGCAGTCACTCGGGGTGCGTCAACGATCGCCACACTCGGCACGCCGAGTGATAATCACCCTGAGAGTGGTTTTCCGTGCCCCGGTCCGGGGAAAGGCTACTCGAATGTGCTTCGTGACCCGCCTATGACGGGCCACGAAGCGGGACGGTCACTGGCTGCTGGAGCCGAAGTCCTCCGGCGAGATCTGGTCGAGGAACTCGCGGAACTTCTCGACCTCGTCCTCCTGCTCGTCCGGAATCGCGATACCCGCGTCGTCCAGCACCCCGTCACTGCCGTAGATCGGCGTTCCGGTGCGCAGGGCGAGCGCTATCGCGTCGGAGGGCCGGGCGCTGACCTCGACCCCGCTCGCGAAGACCAGCTCCGCGTAGAACACGCCCTCCCGCAGGTCTGTGATCCGGACCTCGGTGAGCTCCTGCCCGACGGCTTCCAGCACGTCCTTGAACAGGTCGTGGGTCAGCGGCCTCGCGGGAGCCATGCCCTGCTGCGCGAAGGCGATCGCGGTCGCCTCCCCGGGTCCGATCCAGATGGGGAGGTAGCGGTCGCCTCCCACTTCACGCAGGAGCACGATCGGCTGGTTGGAGGGCATTTCCACCCGGACACCCACAACGTCGAGCTCGTTCACACAGCAACCCTAGGACGTGCCCGGCAGGTTTGGGTAGTCGGGCTCCTCCAAGATCAGCGCAGTCGGACACCCAGTGCCGTCGAGACCAGGGCCTCGTGGAGCCGGACGGAGAGGGTCGCCAGCTCCTTCGTCGTTGCCTCGGCATGGGCTCTGGTCTGCGGATTACGGTGCCGGCGCAGCGGAGCGACCACTTGTTCGACCAGTCCGGCCTCCCGGTCGGCGGCCGCCTTCATGGCGCGCAAGTGCCTCGGTTCCAGACCGAATCTGCCCAGATCCGCGATCAGTTTGGCCACGGTCACGGACTCCGCGTCGTAACCGCCGTCCGGCACGGGAGCGATGAGTGCGTACGACTCCCACTCGTCGAGCTCCGCCTCGGTCACCTCCGCGGCCGCGAGCAGCTCGGCCCTGCCGACCCGGGCCGCGGTGGGCCGCCCGGCCCCGGGATCCGCGCCCGGCGGCTGTGCGTCCCCGGGCGTGCCATGGACCGGCAGCGGCGGCTGCTCACCGCGGCTCAGGGCGTCGAGATGCTCCCGGATGACCTTCAGGGGAAGATAGTGGTCCCGCTGCATGCGCAGCACCTGGGCCAGCCGCTCGACGTCCTCCGGACTGAACTTGCGGTAGCCGGACGGTGTGCGGCGCGGCTCGACCAGGCCCTCGGCCTCGAGGAAACGGATCTTGGAGATCGTGACCTCGGGGAACTCGTCACGCAGCTGGTTCAGCACCGAGCCGATGCTGACCAGCCGGTCGCCGCCGACGGTGCCGCTGCCGGCACCGCCCGTCGGAGTTGTTCGCAGCATGGACCTTCCCTGAAAGGGTCACACGCCCCGCTGGCTCGAGCAGAAGACCAGCCGGTACTTACCGATCTGAACCTCGTCACCGTTCGACAGCAGGACCGAGTCGATCGGCTCCCGGTTGACATACGTGCCATTCAGACTGCCGACATCCGTGACGCTGAACGTACCGTCGGGGGCCCTGCGGAACTCCACATGGCGCCGGGACACGGTCACGTCGTCGAGGAAGATGTCGCTCTGCGGGTGGCGGCCGGCCGTGGTCAGCTCACCGTCCAGCAGGAAGCGGCTGCCCGAGTTGGGCCCGCGACGCACCACGAGCAGCGCCGAGCCGAGCGGCAGCGCGTCGACGGCCGCCTGGGCCTCGGGGGACAACGAGGGCACGGCGGTCTGGCCCGTCACCTCGGAGTCGTAGGCCTCCAGCCCCGAGATGGAGATCGTCGAGGTCGTCTCCGAGGCACGCTCCGCCTGGGCCCCTGGCCGCAGCGGCGCCCCGCAGTTGGAGCAGAAACGGCTGGCCTCGGCGTTGCGGTGCCCGCACCGCGTACAAACCGGCATGGACGGATCCTCCTGCCGCGGCTGCCCCGCGGGGGCCTGGGATGCGTACGGGTCGGAGGCAAACTCTCCACCCGTACTTGAGGTTGACGGTTCTCCGAAACCTATGCGGCCGGGACCGGCAGGGTCAACAGCGGACGCGCCCTGACCGCCGGGAATGTGACCACCCGGCCCTGCGACCTCGTCCCGGAAGAGCGGCCGCTCGCCGCTCTGCTCCGCCTCCTGGCCATGGCGCGGTGCGCGATGGCGGGCGGAGTTGCCGCTGTCCTCGCGTGCGCTCTTGCCGAACAACTTCCCAAACAACTTCACGGGCGATTCCCCTTGACCGAAACAGACCCGCCCGTGGGGCAGGAACCCTGACTCAACACACCTGCCGACCCGGACATTCTCACAACGTCCGTATCCTCCGGACAGTTTCCACCACGCAGCACGCTTACGATGCGTCGACCCCCCGCAACCTCTTGCCCTAGTCCGGACACCCCTGTGTCCCCCCGTCTCACTGGGAGGACGACCGAGCGTAGTCAGGCCGTTCCGCTGGTCGCAAGGCGTCCACAACGATCTTCTCCGAGCGGGCCACCGTGGCCGTGGCCTGCTCCTTCTCCAGGGTCTGCACCACACCCCCGGGGATGTTCAGCGCCGGCTCCAGATCCTGCGGCTTGCCGATCACCTTGAAGCGGTACGGCGCGTCCACTTTCTTGCCGTCGACCTCGATGTCGCCGTCGCCGCCGGAGAAGTACGAGTTCGCCACGACCCGGACGTCGTTGATCTGGATGGCCTCCGCGCCTGCCGCGCGCAGCTCCTGGATCGCGTCGAGCAGCATGTCCGCCTCGACCGCGCCCGACCCGTCGTCGATGGTCAGGGTGATACCCGGACCCTGGGCCGCCACCGTACCCGCGAGGATTCCCAGCTGCCGCTCCTTTTCCTGAGTCTGCCGCCGCGCCTCCTCGGCCTGGTCCGAGCTGGTCTCCAGCTCGGTCCGCTGGTCCTCCAGACGCTGCTTCTCATCTTCAAGACGCGTGGTGCGGTCATCAAGTTCATCGAGGATGCGCACCAGATCCTCCTGGCGCGCACCGCGCAGGGCGCTGTTGTCGCTGGTGGACCGGACCTGGATGGCCAGACCCAGGCCCAGGACGAACAGCAGCAGCGCGACGATGAGTTGGGCCCGGGAGACCCGCGGCGGCCAGAGCCCTTCGATCAGCCGCTGCCGGCCGGTCGGCTCCGGGGTCGGCGCGGGCGGCTCGGCGGCGGGGCCGCCCGGATCCTTCGGCGGCTGCCCTTCGCCCTTCATCGCTTCGTTCTCGCTCATCGGCCTCACGCCCGGAACACGTGCCGGCGGATGGCGGCAGCGTTGGAGAAGATCCGGATGCCCAGGACGACGACGACACCTGTCGACAGCTGGGCGCCGACGCCCAGCTTGTCCCCGAGGAACACGATCAGGGCCGCGACGACGACGTTCGACAGGAACGAGACCACGAAGACCTTGTCGACGAAGATCCCGTCGAGCATGGCCCGCAGGCCGCCGAATACCGCGTCCAGGGCCGCGACCACGGCGATCGGCAGGTAGGGCTCGACCACCGCCGGCACTTCGGGCCGGACCAACAGTCCGACCACGACTCCCACGACGAGGCCCAGTACGGCGATCACGATGTGCCCTTCCCTGTGTCTGCGGTGCCCTGTCCGCCGCCCGTCCTGGCAGCGGTGGTCCTCGGCTGTGCGGTACGTACGATCAGGCTCGGCGCGGCAGGCAGACGCACCTCTTCCTGCGCGGAAATGCTGGTGCGGATGCCGAAGTTCTCCTGCAGCGCGTGCAGGTACTGGCCGTCGGCGCTGTCCTGGAAGGCGGTGCTCAGCTTCTTCCCGTCCCCCACCGCCAGCACCGTGTACGGCGGCACCAGCGGCTTGTTGTCGACCAGTATGGCGTCGCCGGCCGCGCGGATCGCGGACAGGGCGGTGAGCCGCTGTCCGTTGATCGCGACGGCCTCCGCACCGGACTGCCACAGTCCGTTGACGACGCGCTGCATGTCCCGGTCCCGGACCCGCCCCGTATCGGCGAAGCCGCTGCCCTCCCGCGGGCCGTCGCCGCCACCCTCCGTGCCCTCGGCGTCGTCGATGACGAGCTTGATCCCCGGCCCGTGCAGCTCGGTCGCACCGGAGAGCAGCGCGACCAGTTCGCCCTGGTCCCCGCCGTGCTTCTCCAGTGCCTTGCGCTGGCGCTCGCCGACCTCGTCACGCAGCTGCTCGACTTCGGCCTCCAGCTCGTCGGCCGCCGAGGTCTCCGCCTCGATACGGTCGATGAGCTCCTCGCGCTCCTTCGCCACCACCGGTGCCGATATCCGCGCCTGCGCGGCACCCAGCGTGACCACGAACGCCGCCAGGACCAGGCCCGCGGCGAGCCACAACTTCGTCCGCAGCGTCTTGGGCAGCCCACCGCCCTCCGCGTCCCTGCGGGCCGCCGCCTCGGCGTAGCCGTCGTCGAGGCTGTGATCCATGACATTGGTCAGCAGCGACATGGACGCATCGGGACGCGGCGGGGGTGAGGCGGTGCTCCGAACGGGGGGCTGCTGCGGCATGCCGCACATCGTCGCACGTCGCAGCCGCTACCGCCGAATGGCCCCACCGGTGTGCCGGACGGCGGCCCTCACCGCCCTCCGGCACACCGCCCGCAGCTCAGTGACCTGCGCTGTCCACGACGCCGGACCATTCGTCGAGCAGTGCCTGGGCCGACGTGTCGTCGGGGCCTTCGGCCCACAGATGGGTGACGGCTTCGGCGGGGTCGGGCAGCACCATCACCCACCGCCCGTCCGCCTCGACGACGCGCACACCATCGGTCGTGTCGACGGACCGGTCTCCCGCGGCCTCGACGACCTTGCGCATGACCAGTCCCTTGACCGCCCAGGGAGTGGCGACGTCCCGCCGCAGGACATGCGCGCGTGGAATCCGCGCGTCGATCTGGCTGAGCGTGAGCTGTGTACGGGCCACCAGTCCGATCAGCCGCACGAAGGCCGCCGTGCCGTCGAAGACACTGCTGAATTCGGGAACGATGAAGCCGCCACGGCCGTCTCCACCGAAGATGGTGGATTCCTCCCGGCAGACCCGGGTCAGATCGTCGGGCGACGTCGTCGTCCATTCGACCTGCGTGCCGTGGTACGCGGCGACCTGCTCTGCGATACGTGTCGTCGTCACCGGCAGAGCGACCCGCCCGCTGCGCCGCTCGGCGGCCACCAGATCGAGCAGGACGAGCAGGGCGCGGTCGTCCTCGATGATCCGGCCCCGCTCGTCGACGAGTGAGAGCCGCTCCCCGACGGTGTCGAACCGCACGCCGAACGCGGCCCGCGCGGACGCCACGATCTCCCCGAGCCGCACCAGCCCCTTGCGGCGGGCGTCGGCCGTCTCGGTCGGCCTCGACTCGTCGAGGCCGGGATTGATGGTCAGGGAGTCCACACCGAGCCGGCCGAGGAGACTCGGCAGAACGAGACCCGCGCTGCCGTTCGAGGCGTCGACGACGACCTTGAGGCCTGCCTCGGCGATCCCCGTCGTATCGACGTTGCGCAGCAGCGATCCGGTGTACGAGTCGAAGACGCTGGCGGGGAAGGACAGGTCCCCGATCTCACCGGGGAACGCCCGACGGTACTCCTGCCGCGCGTACACCCGGTCCAGCTTCCGCTGCCCGGCCTGCGACAGGTCCGCCCCGCGCTCGTCGAAGAACATGATGTCCACGGAGTCCGGCACGCCCGGCGAGGTCCGGATCATGATCCCGCCGGCGCTTCCACGAGCCGTCTGCTGACGCGCGACCGGCAACGGCACATTCTCCAGGTCCCGTACGTCGATGGCGCTGGCCTGGAGCGCCGAGATCACCGCACGCTTGAGGGCCCGCGCACCACGCGAGTGGTCCCGAGCCGTGGTGACGGTCGCGCCCTTCTTGAGGGTTGTCGCGTACGCTCCCGCGATCCGTACGGCGAGCTCCGGCGTGATCTCCACATTGATGATTCCGGAGACGCCCCGCGCGCCGAACAGATGCGCCTGGCCGCGCGACTCCCAGATCACCGAGGTGTTGACGAAGGCGCCGGCCTCGATCGTCTTGAACGGATAGACCCGCACATTGCCCTGAACAATCGATTCCTCACCGATCAGGCACTCGTCGCCGATGACCGCGCCGTCCTCGATGCGAGCGGCACGCATGATGTCGGTGTTCTTGCCGATCACACAGCCACGAAGGTTGCTGTGCTGCCCGATGTAGACGTTGTCGTGCACGACGGCCCGGTGCAGGAACGCCCCGCTCTTCACGACCACGTTTGAGCCGACGACGGTGTGCTCACGGATTTCCGCGTCGGCTTCGACCTTGGCGTAGTCCCCGATGTAGAGCGGCCCGCGCAGCACCGCGTCGGGATGCACCTCCGCACCCTCAGCGACCCATACGCCGGGCGAGATCTCGAACCCGTCGAGCTCGACGTCGACCTTGCCTTCGAGCACGTCGGCCTGGGCCTTCACATAGCTCTCGTGCGTGCCCACGTCTTCCCAGTAGCCCTCGGCGACATAGCCGTAGATCGGCTTGCCTTCCTTCATGAGCTGCGGGAAGACATCGCCGGACCAGTCCACCGGAACATCGGCCTCGACGTAGTCGAAGACCTCGGGCTCCATCACGTAGATGCCCGTATTCACGGTGTCCGAGAAGACCTGCCCCCAGGTCGGCTTTTCGAGGAACCGTTCGACCTTGCCCTCTTCGTCCACGATGGTGATGCCGAATTCCAGCGGATTGGGCACCCGGGTCAGGCACACCGTGACCAGTGCGCCCTTCTCTTTGTGGAACGTGATGAGGTCGGTCAGGTCGAAGTCGGTGAGCGCGTCTCCGGAGATGACAAGGAAGGCGTCGTCCTTCAGCGCCTCCTCGGCATTCTTCACACTCCCCGCGGTGCCGAGCGGCTTCTCCTCGTTGGCATAGGTCAGCTCCATCCCGAGCTCTTCGCCGTCGCCGAAGTAGTTCTTGACGAGGGAGGCGAGGAACTGCACGGTCACGACGGTCTCATTGAGCCCATGCCGCTTCAGCAAGCGCAGCACATGCTCCATGATCGGCCTATTGGCCACCGGCAGGAGTGGCTTGGGCATGCTTGAGGTCATGGGGCGAAGTCGTGTTCCTTCGCCACCAGCCATCACGACGGCCTTCATGTCGGAAGCGTCCTCCTTGAAGAGACGACGGTCCAGCCGACTTCACCCGTCCGGGCAGGCCCTTCCGATGACATACGCGGGCCGAGGCACTCTGCTCCAGCTCCGGACAGACGGCTCAATCAGCCACGGAATCAGCCTTGACGAGCCGGCGGACTTGAACCACGTAGAGGATCCCTGCCCACCAATACAGAGTTGTACCCCATCCGGCGAACGCCCATCCGAAAACTTCAGCAAGTGACGCAAGCCACCCGTTTCCGTCACTGAGCAGTAGCAACGGGAACGCATACATCAGGTTGAAGGTTGCAGCTTTGCCGAGGAAGTTCACCTGAGGCGGCGGATAGCCGTGCCGGCGAAGGATTCCCACCATCACCAGCAGCATCAGCTCACGGGCCAAAAGCGCCGCGGTCAGCCAGAGCGGCAGGATCTCCCGCCAGGTCAGCCCCACCAGGGTGGAAAGGATGTAAAGCCGATCAGCAGCGGGGTCGAGGATGCGCCCCAGGCTGCTGATCTGGTTCCAGCGCCGGGCGAGCTTGCCGTCGAGGTAGTCACTGACGCCACTCAGCAGCAGCACAAGCAGCGCCCACCCATCAGCGTTCGGTCCACCGAACTCGGGCAGGAGGATCAACCACAGGAACAACGGCACGCCGACAAGGCGGGCCATGCTGAGGATGTTAGGGATGGTGAGTACCCGGTCCGTCTGAACACGGGTCTCCTGGACCTCCACCCGGGGGCCTCCTGCTGTGTGGAACGTGCCAATGATGCCCCCCGACCTTACCCTCAGGCTCATACGTGCTGGACATGGGGGTGCCTAAGGTGCCTAAACGCGGAAAAGCCCCGGACCGTTACCCGGTCCGGGGCTCTCCACACAATCCGTTCGGCGGCGTCCTACTCTCCCACAGGGTCCCCCCTGCAGTACCATCGGCGCTGAAAGGCTTAGCTTCCGGGTTCGGAATGTAACCGGGCGTTT
>NZ_JBEPDM010000028.1:0-97879 GCF_040300305.1 Streptomyces sp. NPDC000410 | reverse complement strand
AGGAACTCGTCACCCGGCTTCTGCGAGTCGGACTCGACACGGACGACGAGCCCGGAGTCGCCGAGGACGACCCGGTCCCCGGCGCGCGGGCCGTGGACACTCGCGTACTCGTGCGGATCGATGCCGGTCACTTGTCCTCCTCCGTAACAGTCTGTCCCTGATCCCCAGGGGCGCCCAGGTAGCCGCAGGCGGCTGCCCTGCGCAGGGCCTCCTCCTTCGCGCCGGGCGCGTCCAGCGGGCCGTCGACCAGGCCCGCGAAGCCGATGGCGATGCGCTCCCCGCCGATGGGCACGAGGCCGACCTCGGCCTCGCCACCCGGGTCGAAGCGGACGGACGAGCCAGCCGGAACGCACAGGCGCATGCCGTAGGACGCGGCCCGGTCGAAGTCGAGCCGCGGGTTGGCCTCGAAGAAGTGGAAGTGCGAGGTGACGCTGACAGGGACAGCCGCCGTGTTGCGTACGGTCAGCCGCACCGCGGGCTCCGGCTCGGGGTCCGCGGGGCCCGGCACGACGGCGCCGGGCGCCTGATCGCCGAGTCCGCCGCCCCCGATGGGGTCGGAGACGACCGCGAGCCGCGAGCCGTCGTCGAAGACGGCCTCCACGTGCACCTCGGTGACGACGTCGGTGACGCCCGGAAGGACGTCGTCGGGGCCGAGGACGGAGCGGGCCGCCTCGATGGCCTCGGCGAGCCTGCGCCCGTCCCGGGCCGCCTCGCAGACGGTGTCGGCGATCAGAGCGGTCGCCTCGGGGACATTGAGCTTGAGCCCGCGGGCGCGCCGCGCCCTGGCCAGTTCGGCGGCGCCGAACAGCAGCAGCCGGTCGCGCTCGGTCGGGGTCAGTCGCACGTCACCACGCCTCCCAGTAGGTCCACCACGGCTTCCCCGGGGGTACACCGCTCCGGAATCTCCGAATCCGATTCCAGATGTTTGAACGCCACTCTAACGCTCACTTTCCTTGAAGGAAAGCATTGACGGCAGCGCCGTGCTGGGTTCACATAGAGCAGCACTCAAATTCACTCCGGCGAGCAGGGAGAGCCCGATGCCGATTGAACAGCGCGGGGTAGACACCATCCCCGAGGCGGAACGGACCAGCGGTCCTCGCGATCTCATCGCGATCCTGCTCGGGTCCAACCTCTGCCTTGGCGTGATCGTCTTCGGGTGGCTGCCCGTATCCTTCGGCCTCGGCCTATGGGGCGCCGTCACCTCGGTGATCGCGGGCACGATCGCCGGCGTCGTCGTCACGGCACCGCTCGCGCTCGTATCGCTGCGCACGGCGACCAATCTCTCGACGTCCAGCGGAGCCTTCTTCGGCGTACGCGGACGGCTCGTCGGTTCCATCGTCGGCCTCCTGCTGTCACTCGGCTACACCGCGCTGACCCTGTGGATCGGCGGCGATGTGATGGTCGGCACGCTGGCGAGGATGGTCGGCCTGCCGACCGGCGGCGCGACCCACGCACTGGTCTACGCCCTGCTGGCCGCGCTCACCGTGATCGGCGCGGTCTTCGGCTACCGGCTGCTGCTGCGGATGAGCAAGCTGCTGGCCATCGGCATGATCGTGCTGCTCGCGATAGGCCTGGTGGCGTACGCCCCCGACTTCACCACCGCCGCCCCGCCCGACACCCCTTATCTGCTCGGCTCCTTCTGGCCGACCTGGGCGCTGTCCGCGGTGGCCGCCGGGCTCAGCGGCCCCATCGCCTTCATCACCCTGCTGGGCGACTACACCCGCTACATCTCGCCGCGGCGCCACAACCCCCGCCGAGTGCTGTGGGCCACGGTGCTGGGCCTGTTCGCCGGTCTGCTGATCCCCCAGCTCTTCGGCACGTTCACGTCGCTCGCCGCCCGTGCCTCGCTCGACTACGCCGGCCCGCTGGTCGCCTCCTCCCCCGGCTGGTACCTGATACCGCTGCTGGTCGCGGCCGCCGCCGGTTCGGTCGGCAACGCCGGACTGATGCTCTACTCCATGGGCCTGGACCTCGACGCGATCGTCCCCAGGGCCAGCCGCACCCAGTCCACGGTGATCGTCGCGGTCGTCGCCACCGGCTTCGTCTTCCTCGGCCACTTCGCCTGGGACGCCCGCTCGGCGATGACCTCGTTCGTCCTGCTGCTCACCGCGATCGGCGCCCCGTGGGCCGTCGTCACCCTCATCGGTCACCGGCGATGTCGCGGCGCGTACGACGCCGAGGCGCTGCAGGTCTACAACCGGCGCTCCCGGGGCGGCGCCTACTGGTTCGCGGCGGGCTGGGAGCCGCGCGCCACGGCCGCCTGGGTGCTCGGCGCCGCGGTCGGCCTGGCCGCCGTCTCGACCCCGTTCTACGAGGGTCCGCTGCTCGCCCTGACGAACGGTGTGGACTGCAGCTTCATCCTGTCGGGCCTGGTGGGCGGCGTGGTGTACGCCGCGCTGACGGTGGGCAGCACCCGTGTCGTTCCCGAGGCGGCCACGGCGGACTCCGGCGCCGGGCAGGAACGGGAAGCGGCCGTGGCTTCCTGACCTGCCTGCCACGCCCAGGCGCAACGAAGAACCGCGCGGGACCCCTTCTCGGGTCCCGCGCGGTTTCTTCGTTCTGCCTGAGCGTTCTGCCTGGGCGTTCTGCCTGAGCGTGTGCTGTCGGCCGGGGTCAGCCGAGCTCGTGCATCCAGCCGTGGGTGTCCTCGACGATGCCCCGCTGGATGTCCAGCAGCGCCTTGCGGAGCTTCATCGTCACCTCGCCGGGCTGCCCGTCGGCCTGGGTCCACTCACCACCGGCCGACTTGACCGAGCCGATGGGGGTGATGACGGCGGCGGTGCCGCAGGCGAACACCTCGGTGAGCGTCCCGTTCTCGGTGTCGCGCTTCCACTGCTCGGTGGAGATGCGCCCTTCCTCGGCCGTGTAGCCGAGGTCGCCCGCGACCTTGAGGAGCGAGTCACGGGTGATGCCAGCGAGGAGCGAGCCGGTGAGCTCCGGGGTGACGATCTTGTCGCCGTACACGAAGTACAGGTTCATGCCGCCCATTTCCTCGACCCACTTGTGCTCCAGCGCGTCCAGCCAGACCACCTGGTCGCAGCCCTTCGCGGCCGCCTCGGCCGCCGCGAGCAGCGAGGCCGCGTAGTTTCCGCCGGTCTTGGCGAAGCCCATGCCGCCGGGGACGGCGCGGACGTAGTTCTCCGAGAGCCACACGGAGACCGGCTTGACGCCGCCCGGGAAGAACGGCCCGGACGGGGAGGCGATGACGATGAAGAGGTACTCGTTGGCCGGCCGCACACCGAGGCCGCTCTCCATCGCGATCATGAAGGGCCGCAGGTAGAGGGACGCTTCGCCGCCGTGCGGCGGGACCCACGCCTTGTCCTGCTGGACCAGGGCGTCGCAGGCCGCGATGAACGTCTCGACGGGGAGCTCCGGCATGGCCAGGCGCCGGGCGGAGATCTGGAAGCGCTCGGCGTTGGCGTCGGGCCGGAAGGTGGCGACCGAGCCGTCGGGCCTGCGGTAGGCCTTCAGCCCCTCGAAGATCTCCTGTGCGTAGTGCAGCGTCATGTTGGCCGGGTCGATCGACAGCGGCGCGTACGGCGTGAGCTGCGCGTCGTGCCAGCCCCGTCCTTCGGTCCACCTGATCGTCACCATGTGATCGGTGAAGTGGCGGCCGAATCCGGGGTTCACCATGATCGCCTCGCGCTCCGCGTCGGACAGCGGGTTCGAGGAGGGCTTGAGCTCGATCGTGGGCGTCGTCATGTCTGCGTGTCCTTCACCGTGTGTTTGTGATGGACCGCTTTCACGCCCGCACGTCCGAATACGGCTGTACTAGGACGTCCGAGCTTCCCCGCATGACGCGGCCCCACGTTCGATTATCGCAGTGCGTGGGGACCAGCAGAACAGGGTGAGCGCGGCCCATGGCTTGATGGTGGCACCCGGGGGCCGCAGAGGAGAAGCCGCCGGGTGCGATTGCGACCCGGCGGCTTCGAGGTTTCGAGAGTCGACGGGTCAGCCCGCTACTCGTACGGCGAGCGCGTCGCCGATCTGGTCGGTGGTACGGGCGGTGCCGTCCCGCTCCGCCAGGTCGGCGGCGACGGCGTCCTCGATGCGGGCGGCCTCGGCGTCGTGGCCGAGGTGACGCAGGAGGAGGGCGACGGACAGGACCGTGGCCGTGGGGTCGGCCTTGCCCTGGCCCGCGATGTCGGGCGCGGAACCGTGGACGGGCTCGAACATCGACGGGAAGGTCCGGTCCGGGTTGATGTTCGCGGACGCGGCCAGGCCGATACCGCCGGTCACGGCAGCGGCGAGGTCGGTCAGGATGTCGCCGAAGAGGTTGTCGGTGACGATGACGTCGAAGCGCTCCGGCTGGGTGACGAAGAAGATCGTCGCGGCGTCGACGTGCAGGTAGTCGGTGGTGACCTCGGGGTACTCCTGGCCGACCTTGTCGAAGATGTTCTTCCACATGTGGCCCGCGTACACGAGGACGTTGTTCTTGTGAACCAGCGTCAGCTTCTTGCGGGGGCGGGCGTCGGCCCGCGCGAACGCGTCACGCACGACGCGCTCGACGCCGTACGCCGTGTTGACGCTGACCTCGGTGGCGACCTCGGCCGGCGTACCGGTGCGCAGCGAACCGCCGTTGCCCGTGTACGGACCCTCGGTGCCCTCGCGCACGACGACGAAGTCGATGTCGGGGCGGCCGGCCAGCGGGGTGGCCGTGTTGGGGAACAGCTTCGAGGGCCGCAGGTTGACGTAGTGGTCGAAGGCGAACCGCAGCTTCAGCAGCAGCCCGCGCTCCAGGACGCCGGACGGCACGGACGGGTCGCCGATCGCGCCGAGCAGGATCGCGTCGTGGTTCTTGAGGGAGTCGAGCTCCGCGTCCGGGAGGGTCTCTCCGGTGCGGTGCCAGCGCTTCGCGCCGAGGTCGTACTCCTTGGTCTCCAGCTTCACATCCTCAGGAAGGACGGCCGTGAGGACCTTCAGGCCCTGGGCCACGACCTCCTGGCCGATGCCGTCACCGGGGATCACTGCGAGATTGATGCTGCGAGACATATCCGCACCGTACTCCCCGTCCCAGCGCCTGACACGCCTCCGTCCACCATGCGGACGCACTTCTCACTCTCGGTTTCGTTGAATTTCGTTCATCCGGAGTCTGGCGGGGAGACGTAAGTTACTGGCAAGTTACCGCGCATGACCGAAGACACCCCACGGGTCGGGATACCCGACCAGCTCGCATGTGGCATGAGCATGCCAGAGCAGCACGAGTATCTGCGGGCCCGGCACGCCCGCCCCAGGATCTCCCGGCGCGGCGCGCTGACCGGCGGCATCGCGGGCGCGGCGGCCGCCGGAAGCGGGCTGCTGGCGGGCCCGGCGAGCGCCGCCACCGCCTCCCCCGCCCTGGTGACGACGGCCGCCACGGCGAAGGTCGACGGTTCGCTCGTCGCGCCCTTCGGTCGCCATCTGGCCTTCGGCGCCGATCCGAAGACGCAGATGCGGATCTCCTGGCAGGTGCCGTTCGCGGTGAAGCGCCCGTACGTGCGCGTCGGGCTGAAGCCGTGGGACCTGAGCCGCAAGATCGAGGCCGAGGTGCGTCCGCTCCACACGCCGTCGCTGACGCGGAAGCTGCCCGCCGTCGACCAGTACTACCTGCACGTGGGCCTCGACGGCCTCAGGCCCGGCACGACGTACTACTACGGCGTCGGCCACGACGGCTTCGACCCGGCGGACGCCTCGCGCCTCGCGACGATCAGTTCGTTCCGCACCGCGCCTGCGGCGCCCGAGAAGTTCGTCTTCACGGCCTTCGGCGACCAGGGCGTGAGCTACGACGCCCTCGCCAACGACCAGGTGATCCTCGGCCAGAACCCGGCCTTCCATCTGCACGCGGGCGACATCTGCTACGCCGACAGCAGCGGGCACGGCAAGGAGTCGGACACGTACGACGCGCGCGTATGGGACCAGTTCCTGGCGCAGACCGAGAGCGTCGCCTCACGAGTGCCGTGGATGGTCACCACCGGCAACCACGACATGGAGGCGTGGTACTCGCCGAACGGCTACGGCGGCCAGTCCGCGCGCTGGTCGCTCCCCGGCAACGGCCCGGACCCGTCGAACGCGCCGGGCGTGTACTCGTTCGTGTACGGGAACGTGGGTGTCGTCGCGCTGGACGCCAACGACGTGTCGTACGAGATACCCGCCAACAAGGGGTACACGAACGGCGCACAGACGGCGTGGCTGGACAAGCGGCTGGGCGAGCTGCGCGCGCGGCCGGAGATCGACTTCGTGGTGGTCTTCTTCCACCACTGCATGTACTCGACGTCGACACACGCCTCGGACGGCGGCCCGCGCGACGCGTGGCTGCCGCTGTTCACCAAGCACCAGGTGGATCTGGTGATCAACGGGCACAACCATGTGTACGAGCGGACCGACGCCATCAAGGGCGGCGAGGTCGGCAAGCCCGTGCCGGTGGGCGCGAGCACCGACCCGACACGGGACGGCATCGTGTACGTCACGGCGGGCGGCGCCGGGGCCGATCTGTACGGCTTCGGGCTCGGGGTGAAGGACAGCTACGAGGGCAACGTCCACGACCACGACCACATCGTGACCTTCCACTGGACGAAGCTGCGGCTGCCCGACCCGGACATGGTCGAGTGGTCGCGCGTGCGGTACACCGGCTTCTCGTTCCTCGCGGTGGAGGCGGAGACCGGTACGGCCACCACGGCCGCGAAGCTGAAGGTCTCCGCGCTCGCCGAGAGCGGCAAGCGCATCGACTACTTCGAGGTCGTGCGCACGTCCTGAGGCGTCCTGAGATCGTGCGTAGGTCCTAGTGACCCGTTTCGCCGCCGTTGTCCCTGCGGTCGAGGGCGCGCTGCAGGGCAGCGGCGGCGTTCTTCCGGTCGGACTCGCTGGTGCGGGGCGTGTGGCGGACGCGGCGGCGGACGGTCGTCTCGGACATGGGGATCGACTCCTTGAGATCGCAATGATCGAAGGCGCCGGAAGGGGCGGGGAGCACGGGCCGCAGGGGTTGCCTGCCTCGGGCACCGGCTCACGACCGCCATTCGCTGGATCAAGCGAGACGTTCGGCTCCTACAAAGCTACGGGAGCCCGGCCTCGCTGTCTCCACAATTACTCGGACTTCCTAGTATCTGAGACGCGATCAAGCATCCGCCCTGGTCGGAGCGCCGGTCACCCCCGCCGCACGGGGTGCTCGGCCGTCGCCTCCTTCAGCTGCCGGGCGACCCGTCCCACCCAGTCGGTGAACTCCTCGCGGTGGTGCGTCTCACCCCCGCACAACGCCGCGACCTGCGGATCCGTGACCCTGTTCGGTCCCTCCATGGTCAGCAGCGCGTGCATCTCGCTCATCATCGCCGCCATCCGCTGCGCGTCGAGGTGGTCGATCGCGTCGACCCCGTGGCCGGCGTTGAGCGTCGTCGAACCAGGCATGCCGTGCCTCCTCACCGAACCCCCCGGTGAAACCTCTCCCAGCAGCGTAAGCCCGCCCGACGTGAGCCGCCCCCGGCCGGCAGGGGGGTTGCCGGCGGGGGGCGGAGTTCACGGGGCCAGGCGGAACGTCAGCCCATGTGCGGGTAGCCGTACTCGGTCGGCGGGACCAGCGTCTCCTTGATCGCGCGGGTCAGCGTCCAGCGCATCAGGTTCTGCGGGGCGCCCGCCTTGTCGTTCGTACCGGACGCGCGGCCGCCGCCGAAGGGCTGCTGGCCGACGACGGCGCCGGTCGACTTGTCGTTGATGTAGAAGTTGCCCGCGGCGTAGCGGAGCTTCTCCATCGCGTCGGCCGCGGCGGCACGGTCACCGGCGATGATCGAGCCGGTCAGCGCGTACGCCGACACCGACTCCATCTGCGCCAGCATCTCGTCGTACTTCTCGTCCTCGTAGACGTGCACGGCGAGGATCGGGCCGAAGTACTCGGTCGTGAAGACCTCGTTCTCGGGGTCGTCGCACACGATCACCGTCGGGCGGACGAAGTAGCCGACCGAGTCGTCGTACGTGCCGCCGGCGACGATCGTGCAGGTCGGGTCGGCCTTCGCACGGTCGATCGCGGCCTTGTTCTTGGCGAAGGAACGCTCGTCGATGACGGCGCCGATGAAGTTCGTCAGATCGGTGACGTCACCCATCTTGATGCCGTCGACCTCGGCAGCGAACTCCTCCTTGAAGCCCGAGTTCCAGAGGGAGGCCGGGACGTACGCACGCGAGGACGCGGAGCACTTCTGGCCCTGGAACTCGAAGGAGCCGCGGGTGAGCGCGGTCTTCAGGACGGCGCGGTCGGCACTCGGGTGGGCGACGACGAAGTCCTTGCCGCCGGTCTCGCCGACGATGCGCGGGTAGGAGCGGTACTTCTCGATGTTGTTGCCGACCGTCTTCCACAGGTGCTGGAAGGTCCTGGTCGAGCCGGTGAAGTGGATACCGGCCAGCATCGGGTGGTTCAGGGCCACGTCGGAGACGGCGATGCCGTCGCCCGTCACCAGGTTGATGACGCCCTTGGGCAGGCCCGCCTCCTCCAGGAGCTGCATCAGCAGCACGGCGGCGTGGGTCTGCGTCGGGGACGGCTTCCAGATCACCACGTTGCCCATGAGGGCGGGGGCGGTGGGCAGGTTGCCGGCGATCGCGGTGAAGTTGAAGGGCGTGATCGCGTAGACGAAGCCCTCCAGCGGGCGGTGGTCGAGGCGGTTCCACACACCCGGGGAGTTCGCCACGGGCTGCTCGGCGAGCAGGTCACGGGCGTACTTGACGTTGAAGCGCCAGAAGTCGACGAGCTCGCACGGGGTGTCGATCTCGGCCTGCTGGGCGGTCTTCGACTGGCCGAGCATGGTGGAGGCGGCCAGCGTCTCGCGCCAGGGGCCCGCCAGCAGCTCGGCGGCGCGCAGGATGATCGCCGCGCGGTCGTCGAAGGACATCGCGCGCCACGCCGGGGCCGCGGCCAGCGCGGCGTCGATCGCGTCCTGGGCGTCCTCCCGGGTGGCGCCGGCGAAGGTGCCGATGACGGCCCGGTGGTTGTGCGGCTGTACGACGTCGACGCGCTCGCCGCCGCCCATCCGCTTCTCACCGTTGATCGTCATCGGGAGGTCGATGGGGTTGTCGGCCAGCTCCTTGAGCTTGGCCTCCAGCCGGGCGCGCTCGGCGGAACCGGGGGCGTAGCCGTGGACCGGCTCGTTGACGGGGGCGGGGACCTGGGTCACAGCGTCCATGAGCTACCTCTTCCGAGTGAATCCCTGGCTTCAGTTCGGGAGAGCTGAAGCCGTGTGCGTATGTTGGACGGCGGTCAGGGCTTGACCGTCACCAGCTCGCTGTGCGAGCGAGTGAGAAGCCCCCACGGGGGCGGAGTCACGAGTTCCGTAACTCCTTTGCGGAACCGGGTCGGCGCAGCCGACCGATGGGCGGTAGCTGCCGTCACCCACGAGGCACCGGGGGTGACGACAGCTGCCGCTCAGCCCTTGGTGAGGATGGAGCGGGCGAAGAACAGGAGGTTCGCCGGCTTCTCCGCGAGGCGACGCATGAAGTAGCCGTACCAGTCGGTTCCGTACGCGGTGTACACGCGCACCCGGTGTCCCTCGGCCGCGAGGCGCAGCTGCTCGTCGCTGCGGATCCCGTACAGCATCTGGAACTCGTACTCATCCAGTTTGCGCCCGGCGCGGCGGGCGAGCTCCTGGCTGACGGCGATGAGGCGCGGATCGTGGGACCCGATCATCGGGTAGCCCTCGCCCTCCATCAGGATCTTCAGGATGCGGACGTACGCCTTGTCGATCTCGGCCTTGTCCTGGAACGCGACCTCGGCGGGCTCCTTGTAGGCGCCCTTGACGATGCGGACGCGGCTGCCGTTCGCGGCGAGGCGGCGGGCGTCGTCCTCGGTGCGGAACAGGTAGGCCTGGATCACGCAGCCGGTCTGCGGGAAGTCGCGGCGCAGCTCCTGGTGGATGGCGAACATCGAGTCGAGGGTGGTGTGGTCCTCGGCGTCCAGGGTGACCGTGGTGCCGATCGCGGCGGCGGCCTCGACGACCGGGCGGACGTTGGCGAGCGCCAGCTCGTGGCCCCCCTCCAGCGACTGGCCGAACATCGACAGCTTCACCGACATCTCGGCCTTCGCGCCCAGGCCGAGGGCCTTGAGGTGCTTGATCAGCTCCAGGTAGGCGTCGCGCGCGGCGGTGGCCTGCTCGCGGGTGGTGATGTCCTCGCCGACAACGTCGAGGGTGACCTCGAGCCCCTTGTCGATGGTGTCCTCGACGATCGGGATCACCTGGCCGACCGTCTCACCGGCGATGAACCGGGCGACGACCTGCTTCGTCCCCGGGGCGGCCGACACGAAACGGCGCATCTTGTCGCTGCGGGACGCGGCGAGGATCACGGGACCCAGCACGGGGCACCTCCACGGAACAGGGGTTGAAGGAGGCCGAAACCGAACGAACCGGGAACGGCGCGGAGAACCACCGTGAAACCTAGATACCGCTCCGATCGTCGGCCATCGACAGCTGTCACGCATCCGTGGCTTCCTCTTCAGACATCTGTCTGAAGAGCCCGTCCAACCGGTGCGAGAATGTCCGCGTGAAGGGCGATTACGGCGATTACCAAGAGCTGGTGGACGAGATCTCCGCGCTGCTGGGCGCCCCGGCGACGCTGGAGAACCGGGACTTCGGACTGATCGCCTTCGGGGCCCACGACAGCGATGACGACACCGCCATGGACCCGGTGCGTACGCGCTCGATCCTGACGCGGAAGTCCACCCCGGCGGTACGCGCCTGGTTCGAGGGCTTCGGCATCGCCCGCGCGACCGGCCCGGTCCGGATCCCGGCCGCCCCGGAGGCCGGAGTCTTCCGCGACCGCCTCTGCCTTCCGGTACGCCATCACGGGATCGTCCTCGGCTACGTCTGGCTGCTCGACGCGGAACCCGGCCCCACCCCGGACCAGCTGGCCGCGGCGATGGAGGTGGCGGCCCGGATCGGCGGCCTGCTCGCCGACGAGGAGCGGGCGGGCGCGGACGTGTCCCGCGAGCTGCGGGCGGTGCTGACGGCCGAACGGGGGTGGCAGTACGACATGGCGCTCGCGGCTCTGCGTACGGCCCTGGGGCCGAGCGCGGCGGACGGGCTGCACACGCTCCTGTGCCTGGCGCCCTGGCCGTCCGCGGACGCCCCTTCGGCACGTACGGTCCCGGGGGCGGCGGCGCTGTGCACGGTACCGTGGGCGGGGCCGTCCGCCGAGGCGCACGGGCACGCCGCCGCGCCCGGGGACCAGAGCCGGAACGGCGCCCACGCGCTCGCCGTGCTCGTACGGCTCCGGACGGCCGACTCCCTCACCCCCGCGCACTCCGCCGCAACCCGGCTGGGCGCCCCGGCCTCGGGCATCGCGCTCCCCCGCCGGGGCATCGGCGAGCTGAACCACTCCTGGCGGGAGGCCGGGGCCGCGGCCCGCGCCGCCATCGCCGATCCCGGGCTCGGCCCGGTGGCCGACTGGTCCGGGATCGGCCCCTACCGCCTGCTGACCGAGCTCGACCAGGCCCTGGCACCCGACCCGGCGGTCCGCGCCCTGCTCGCCCCCGCCCACGCGGAGCTGGCGCGCACGGCCGAGGTCTTCCTGGACAGCGCGGGCCAGGCCGGGCGCAGCGCGGCGGCGCTGGGTATCCACCGCCAGACGCTCTACTACCGCCTCTCGCGGGTGGAACAGCTCACGGGCCTGGACCTGGACGACGGCGAGGACCGCCTCCTGCTCCACATGGCCCTCAAGGCGGCCCGGCTGCGGTAACCGCTCCGCGGCCTTGCGGCCCCGGGCGGTGGCCCGGCCGGGGCTCCGCGGCACCGGCTCGCGGCCCGGCGGCGCGCTGGGCGGTCGTACGCGTCAGCCCTTCTCCCCCATGATCACCTTCAGGCCCTCGGTGAGGTCCTTCGCGGACGGCGCCGTCTCCGGGTCGACCATCCACTGGATCATCACCCCGGCCACCAGCGCCTGGAGGAGCAGGCCGGCCGCGCGGGCCTGCTCCGGGTCGGCCTCGGGGTCCAGGCCGAGGAACGCCTCCGCCATGCCGAGCCGGCCTTCCCGCTGCGGCTCCTTGATCGCCTCGCGGAGCACCTCGTCGTCGTCGAGGCGGGTGACGACCTCCAGCTGCAGCTTCCAGACCTTGCGGCTCTCCTCGAAGGCGGCGATCACCTTCTCCCACATGCCCTCGAAGCGGGCGTACGGATCGGCCGCGTCGACCGGGTCCGAGGTCCCGGCCGGTCCGACGGCCTGGCCCCACTCCTCGGTCAGCGCCAGGAAGGCCTGCTGGAGCAGGGCGTCCTTCGAGCCGTAGTGGTAGCCGATGGAGGCCAGGTTCGTGCCGGACGCGGCCACGATGTCGCGGGCGGTCGTACGGCCGTACCCCTTGTCCAGCAGGCAGCGCTTGGCGCCTTCGAGCAGATCTTCGCGGTGTCCCATGAACGCAGCGTACCCGGCCCCTAGACGCTTGTGTAATACGCGCGTCTAGGAACCGGGTACGTCAGACCCGTGCGGATCAGGCGATCAGGTTCACCGAGCGGGCCGAGGTGGCGCCGATCTCCTCGGCGATCTCGTTCAGCACCGGCTGCGGAACGGTGTCGTCGACGGTCAGGACGACGACCGCCTCGCCGCCCTCCGACTGGCGCGAGACCTGCATGCCGGCGATGTTCAGCCCGGCCTCGCCGAGGATGCGGCCGACCGTGCCGACGACGCCCGGACGGTCCTCGTAACGCAGCACGAGCATGTGGTCGGCGAGCGCCAGGTCCACGTCGTAGTCGCCGACGGCGACGATCTTCTGGAGGTGCTTGGGGCCGGCCAGCGTGCCGGAGACCGCGACCTCCTCGCCGTTCGCGAGCGTGCCGCGCACGGTGACCACATTGCGGTGGTCCGGGGACTCGGAGCTCGTGGTGAGGCGGACCTCGACACCGCGCTCCTGCGCGAACAGCGGCGCGTTCACGTACGACACGGTCTCGTCGACCACGTCCTCGAACACGCCCTTCAGCGCGGACAGTTCGAGCACCTTCACGTCGTGCTGGGTGATCTCGCCGTACACCTCGACATCGAGGCGGACCGCGACCTCGCCCGCCAGCGCGGTGAAGATCCGGCCGAGCTTCTCGGCCAGCGGCAGACCCGGGCGCACGTCCTCGGCGATGACACCGCCCTGGACGTTGACCGCGTCCGGCACGAGCTCACCGGCGAGCGCGAGGCGCACGGACTTGGCGACCGAGATGCCCGCCTTCTCCTGCGCCTCGTCCGTGGACGCGCCGAGGTGCGGGGTGCAGACGACCTGGTCGAACTGGAACAGCGGGGAGTCCGTGCAGGGCTCCTTCGCGTACACGTCGAGGCCCGCGCCGGCGACCCGGCCCTCCTTGAGCGCGGAGGCCAGCGCCTCCTCGTCCACGATGCCGCCGCGCGCGGCGTTGACGATGCGGACGGTCGGCTTGACCTTGTGCAGCGCCTCGTCGCCGATCAGGCCGAGCGTCTCGGGCGTCTTGGGGAGGTGGACGGTGATGAAGTCGGAGACCTCGAGCAGCTCGTCCAGCGTCAGCAGCTTGACGCCCATCTGCGCGGCACGCGCGGGCTGTACGTAGGGGTCGTACGCGACGATCTTCATGCCGAAGGCGGACATCCGCTGGGCGACCAGCACGCCGATGCGGCCGAGGCCGACGACGCCGAGCGTCTTCTCGCTGAGCTCGACGCCGGTGTACTTGGAACGCTTCCACTCGCCGTTCTTCAGGGCGGTGTTGGCCTGCGGGATGTTGCGCGCGGTGGCGACGAGCAGACCGCAGGCGAGCTCGGCGGCGGTGACGATGTTGGACGTCGGGGCGTTGACGACCATCACGCCGGCCTTGGTGGCGGCGGAGACGTCCACGTTGTCCAGGCCAACGCCCGCACGGGCGACGACCTTGAGCTTGGGAGCTGCGGCGATGGCCTCGGCGTCGACCTTGGTGGCCGACCGGACGAGGATCGCGTCGACGTCGACGATGGCGGGGAGCAGCTCGGCGCGGTCCGCGCCGTTGCAGTGCCGGATCTCGAAGTCCGGACCGAGCGCGTCGACGGTCGCGGGCGACAGCTCTTCAGCGATGAGTACAACGGGTTTACGGGGCGCAGTGCTCACGTGAGTCCTCACTGGTCCAATGCGGACGGCCGTCCCGACGGCCGCAGGCGGTGGAGGGGGCTAGCCGCGTGGAAGACGCACGACGCTGTGGGCCTGAACGCGATGTGTTCACCACTGTAGTGGTGTGGGAGGGGTGGTTTTCCGCCTTGGCGGAACTATCACCCGTCCGGGGTTGGACTAGTTGTCCAACGAAGCGCGGCGGGCCCCGAAGGACCCGCCGCGGTGAGGCTTAGGCCTCCTCGTTGTCGACCCAGCTCATGAGCTTGCGCAGCTCCTTGCCGGTGGTCTCCAGCAGGTGCTCGCTGTCCTGGGTCTTGTACTCGTTGTACTTCTTCAGACCGCCGTGGTACTCGTCCATCCAGTTCTTGGCGAACGTGCCGTCCTGGATCTCGGCGAGGACCTTCTTCATCTCGACCTTGGTCTGGTCCGTGATGACGCGCGGGCCGGTGATGTAGTCGCCCCACTCGGCGGTCTCGGAGACCGACCAGCGCATCTTCTCCAGGCCGCCCTCGTACATGAGGTCCACGATCAGCTTCAGCTCGTGGAGGCACTCGAAGTACGCGATCTCCGGCTGGTAGCCGGCCTCGACCAGGGTCTCGAAGCCCGCCTTGACGAGCGCCGAGGCGCCACCGCAGAGAACGGCCTGCTCACCGAACAGGTCGGTCTCGGTCTCCTCGGTGAAGGTCGTCTTGATGACACCGGCGCGGGTGCCACCGATCGCCTTGGCGTACGAGAGCGCCAGCGCGAAGGCGTTGCCCGTGGCGTCCTGCTCGACGGCGGCGATCGCCGGAACGCCGCGACCCTCCTCGTACTGACGGCGGACCAGGTGACCCGGGCCCTTCGGGGCGACCAGGGCGACGTCGACACCGGCCGGGGGCTTGATGAAGCCGAAGCGGATGTTGAAGCCGTGGGCGAAGAACAGCGCGTCGCCGTCCTTCAGGTTGTCCTTGATGGACGCCTCGTAGACCTCGGCCTGGATCGGGTCCGGGATCAGGATCATGATGACGTCGGCCTCGGCGGCGGCCTCCGACGGCGTCACCACGCGCAGGCCCTGCTCCTCGGCCTTGGCCTTGGACTTGGACCCCTCGTGCAGACCGACGCGGACGTCCACACCGGAGTCACGGAGCGACAGCGCGTGGGCGTGGCCCTGGCTGCCGTAACCGATGACCGCGACCTTGCGGCCCTGGATGATGGACAGGTCGGCGTCGTCGTCGTAGAACAGCTCGGCCACTGGGTTTCTCCTTGTTGAAGGTCTTGCTGGCTTGCTCCCCACCGTACGGCTGGCGGGGATGAGGGGGTTCTCCGGTCTCGCGATACGGTCTCGCGAGACCGGAGGGGGTGCGACCGGAGGGGTCAGGCGCTGCGGTCGAGGGCCCGCAGGCTGCGGTCCGTGATGGACCGCGCGCCACGCCCTATGGCGATCGTGCCGGACTGGACGAGCTCCTTGATGCCGAACTGCTCCAGCATCTTCAGCATCGCGTCGAGCTTGTCACTCGATCCGGTGGCCTCGATGGTGACGGCCTCGGGCGAGACGTCCACGGTCTTGGCGCGGAACAGCTGGACGATCTCGACGATCTGGGAGCGGGTCTCGTTGTCGGCGCGGACCTTGACCAGGACGAGCTCGCGCTGGATCGCGGCGCTGGGCTCCAGCTCGACGATCTTCAGGACGTTGACCAGCTTGTTGAGCTGCTTGGTCACCTGCTCCAGCGGGAGGTCCTCGACATTGACCACGATGGTGATGCGGGAGATGTCGGGGTGCTCGGTGACGCCGACGGCGAGCGAGTCGATGTTGAAGCCGCGGCGCGAGAACAGCGCGGCGATCCTGGCCAGGATACCGGGGGTGTTCTCCACCAGGACGGAGAGCGTGTGCTTGGACATGATTCTTTGCGTCTCTCTCTACTCTCGCTGCTCGCTCAGTCGTCTTCGCTGTCGCCGAAGTCGGGGCGGACCCCGCGCGCGGCCATGACCTCGTCGTTGGAGGTGCCGGCGGCGACCATCGGCCACACCATGGCGTCCTCGTGGACGATGAAGTCGATCACGACGGGACGGTCGTTGATGGCGTTGGCCTCGGCGATGACCTTGTCCAGGTCGGCCGGGTCCTCGCAGCGCAGCGCCACACAGCCCATGGCCTCGGACAGCTTGACGAAGTCCGGGACCCGGGTGCCCTTGCGGGGGGCCTGGCTCGCGCCCAGCTGCGAGCCGGGGACGGCGTGGCCCGTCTCGTCGGCGTGCAGGACGGTGCTGGAGTAGCGCTCGTTGTAGAACAGGGTCTGCCACTGGCGGACCATGCCGAGGGCGCCGTTGTTGATGATCGCGACCTTGATCGGGATGTTGTTCAGCGCGCAGGTGACCAGTTCCTGGTTGGTCATCTGGAAGCAGCCGTCGCCGTCGATCGCCCAGACGGTGCGGTCCGGCATGCCGGCCTTGGCGCCCATGGCGGCCGGGACGGCGTAGCCCATGGTCCCGGCGCCGCCGGAGTTGAGCCAGGTGGCCGGCTTGTCGTAGTCGATGAAGTGGGCGGCCCACATCTGGTGCTGGCCGACACCGGCCGCGTAGATGGTGCCCTCGGGGGCCAGCTGGCCGATGCGCTGGATGACCTGCTGGGGGGCGAGGCTGCCGTCCTCCGGCGTCTCGTAGCCGAGCGGGTAGGTGTCGCGCCAGCGGTTGAGGTCCTGCCACCAGGCGGCGTAGTCGCCCTTGTTGCCTTCGCTGTACTCGGCCTGCACGGCCTGGACCAGGTCGGCGATGACCTCGCGGGCGTCACCGACGATCGGGACGTCGGCGGCGCGGTTCTTGCCGATCTCGGCCGGGTCGATGTCGGCGTGGACGATCTTGGCGTACGGGGCGAAGCTGTCCAGCTTGCCGGTGACGCGGTCGTCGAAACGGGCGCCGAGGGCGACGATCAGGTCGGCCTTCTGCAGCGCGGTGACGGCGGTGACCGCGCCGTGCATGCCCGGCATGCCCACGTGCAGCGGGTGGCTGTCGGGGAACGCTCCCAGCGCCATCAGGGTGGTGGTGACGGGGGCGCCGGTGAGCTCGGCGAGGACCTTGAGCTCGGTGGTGGCGCCGGCCTTGAGGACACCGCCGCCGACGTACAGGACCGGGCGCTTGGCCTGCGTGATCAGCTTGGCGGCTTCACGGATCTGCTTGGCGTGCGGCTTGGTGACCGGGCGGTAGCCGGGCAGGTCGGTCTGCGGCGGCCAGCTGAACGTGGTCTGCGCCTGCAGGGCGTCCTTGGAGATGTCGACGAGAACGGGTCCCGGGCGGCCGGTGGAGGCGATGTGGAAGGCCTCGGCGATCGTCCTCGGGATGTCCTCGGGCTTGGTGACCAGGAAGTTGTGCTTGGTGATCGGCATCGTGATGCCGCAGATGTCCGCCTCCTGGAAGGCGTCCGTGCCGATCGCCTTGCTCGCGACCTGGCCGGTGATCGCGACCAGCGGGACGGAGTCCATGTGCGCGTCGGCGATGGGGGTGACGAGGTTCGTCGCACCCGGCCCCGAGGTGGCCATGCACACGCCGACCTTGCCGGTGGCCTGCGCGTAGCCGGTGGCGGCGTGGCCGGCGCCCTGCTCGTGGCGGACCAGGATGTGGCGGACCCGGGAGGAGTCCATCAGCGGGTCGTACGCCGGGAGGATGGCACCGCCGGGGATGCCGAACACGGTGTCGGCCCCGACTTCCTCGAGCGAACGGATGAGGGACTGCGCGCCCGTGACGTGCTCAACGGTGGCGGCGTTCTGTCCGCCGGTACGGGCTCGCGGCTGCGGATGGTGGGCCCCGGAGGCCTGCTCGGTCATCGGCGTTCTCTTCTCGAAGCTGAGGGTTTTTGCGGGGGTTTGACTAGGTCCAGTGCAACAAAAAACCCCTCGTGCCGGGGAGGCAAGCGAGGGGAGCGCGCCGGTGCGGTCTGCAGAGCCCGTACACGGGACTGCTTCAGCCGACGCGCCTTCCAAGTACGAGAATTCGGGTGCGCATGGCATTGACCCTCCCCCCGGCGCACTACCAGTGTCAAGTGGGTGGGACGGGCGTCTCAGTATTTGAGCGGATCGGGGGACGCCCCGGATGGGCCGGATGGCTCGGCTGTCCCGGGTGCCCCGGTGGGCGCCCGACGACCTCCGGCGCGGCGACGGAAGGACGGCGTACGGGCAGGGCTCCTCCGGTCAGGACCGGCACGGCCCCTCCCCCGGGCACCGGGTATTCACCGTGCACCAGGGCACGACGCAGCCGGTACTCGTCGATCGGTCCCGAGAATGCCAGCCCCTGGCCGTGGGTGCAGCCCATGGCGCGCAGTGCCATCACCTGTTCCGGGGCGTCCACCCCGTCCGCCACCGACTGCATGCCGAGATCGCAGGCGATCCGCAGCAGCCCTGCGGTGATCTTGTGCAGCCGGGCCGATTCCACGACGCCCTCGACGAGCCCGCGGTCGAGCTTCAGCACGTCGACGGGGAGGCGGCGCAGCGCGTTGATCGCGGCGTAACCGCTGCCGAAGCCGTCGAGCGCGATCCGTACGCCCAGCCGGCGCAGTGCCACCAGCCGCTGCTCCAGGTCGTCGAAGGAGATCCGCGGGTCACTTTCGGCCAGTTCGATCACGAGGGACCCGGACGGCAGGCCGTGGCGGGTGAGCAGCGCCTCGATGGAGCCCAGCGGCATGGAGCGGTCCAGCAGCCGGCGGGCGGAGAGCCGGACCGAGACCGGGACCTGGTGGCCGAGCCTGCCGCGCTCGGCGGCCTGCGCGACGGCCTCCTCCAGGAGCCAGCGGCCGAGCTCCGCGGTGCGGTCGCTGTCCTCGGCGACCCGCAGGAACTCGGCGGGCGTGAAGAGGATGCCCTGGGCGGATCTCCAGCGGGCCTGTGCCGCGACGGCGGCGACCCGGCCGCTGGCGAGGTTCACCACGGGCTGGTGGAGGAGGGCGAACTCTCCGTCGTGGAGTGCCGCGCGCAGCCGGGTGGCCAGTTCGGCACGGCGGATGACCTCTGCCTGCATCTGGGGGGCGTACAGCTCGACACGGTCCTTGCCGCCGGCCTTGGCCCGGTACATGGCGAGGTCGGCGTTGCGCAGCAGGTCGCCCGCGCTGATGCCGGGCTCGGCGAAGGCGACGCCGATGGAGGCGGCGACCCGGACCTCGTTGCCCTCCACCCGGTAGGGCTGGGAGAGGGTGAGCCGCAGCCGGTCGGCGATCTCGTGGACCTGGACCTCGCGGGCCGACTGGTCGCGGGTGCCGTCGCCGAGGATGAGGGCCGCGAATTCGTCGCCGCCGAGACGGGCCGCGGTGTCGCCGGCCCGTACGGACTCCTGGAGGCGGCGGGCGGCATGGATCAGCAGCTCGTCCCCGGCCTGGTGGCCCAGGCGGTCGTTCACCCCCTTGAAGCCGTCCAGGTCGATGAAGAGCACGGCGGTCCCCGGGTCGCCCGCCCGGCGGCCGCTGAGCGCCTTTCGGACCCGCTCGGTGAACAGGGCGCGGTTGGGGAGGTCGGTGAGCGGGTCGTGCTCGGCGTTGTGCTGGAGCTGCGCCTGGAGGCGCACCCGCTCGGTGACGTCCCGGCTGTTGAAGATCAGCCCGCCCTGGTGGCGGTTGACCGTGGACTCGACGTTGAGCCACTGGCCGGTGCCGGACCGGAAGCGGCACTCGATACGCGTCGTGGGCTCCTCCGAGGGAGGAGCGGCCAGGAACCGGCGCACTTCGTGGACGACGCGGCCGAGGTCCTCGGGGTGGATGAGGGAGGCGAGCTCCGAGCCGATGAGCTCCTCCGCGTCGCGTCCGTACACTCCGGCGGCCGCCGGGCTGACGTAGCGGAGTATGCCGGTGGGCGCGGCGATCATGATGACGTCGCTGGAGCCCTGCACCAGGGAGCGGAAGTGGTTCTCCTTCTGCGCCAGTTCATGGGTGAGGGCGATGTTGTCGAGCAGCATGATGCCCTGCCGGACGACCAGGGCGAGCACGACCGTGCAGCCGGTGAAGACCACGACGCGGTCGACCCGGCGGTCCTCGATGACGTTGTAGAGGATGCCGAGCGTGCAGACGGCGGCGGCGAGATACGGGGTGAGGGCGGCGAGTGAGCCCGCGATGGGGCGGCTGAACGCGAGGTGGCCCGCGGGGCGGGCGCCGCGCGCGGGCACGGCCGCACCCGGCTCCATCCGGCGCACCCCCCAGGGCGCGTACGCGAGGAGGAGGGAGCCGGCGAACCAGCCGGCGTCCAGGAGCTGTCCCGAGCGGTAGTCGTCCCGCAGCAGCGGGGACGTGAACAGGGCGTCGCACAGGACGGTCAGGGCGAGCGCCGCGATGGCGGTGTTGACCGCGGACCTATGGGCGTTCGACCGCCGGAAGTGCAGCGCGAGCACCATGCTGACCAGCACGATGTCCAGCAGCGGATAGGCGAGGGAGAGTGCCGTCTCGGCCACGCTCTCCCCCTGGAAGTGCGCGTTGTGCGCGAGGGCAAGGCTCCAGGACAGGGTGAGCAGGGAGCCGCCGATCAGCCAGGAGTCCAGCGCGAGGCAGACCCAGCCGGCACGGGTGACGGGGCGCTTGGCGAGGACGAGCAGTCCGACGATCGCGGGCGGCGCGAAGCAGAGGAAGAACAGGTCGGCCAGGGACGGGCTCGGCACGGCGCGGCCGAGCACCACCTCGTACCAGCCCCAGACCGCGTTACCGCACGCGGCCATGGCGGAGGAGACCGCGAACAGGACCCAGGCGGGCCGGAAGCGGGTGCCGCGGGTGCGCGCGAAGAGGAAACACGAGACCGAGGCGAGCAGGGCGGCGAAGCTGAGTCCGAAATCGCCCATGATCAGCGCCAGTTGCTCGGATCCCCAGCCGAAGGCGGCGCCCGCGGCATAGCCCGCACTGGCGAGGGCGAGCAGCACCTGAGGCAGCAGCCCGGTCCCGCCGCCGCCTCCGGAGACCGACGGTCGGGCGATGAGCGCGCCCGGGGCACTCACCGCGCCACCCCTGACAGCGCTTTCGGCCGACTCTGCCCACGGGGGTCGCCGGTCTGCCGACTCTGTCCACAGGGGCCGTCGGTCTGCCGACTCGCCGGACCGGCTTTCGCACGCGGCCGGCCTGTCGGCGGACTCGTCCGGCTCGGCGCCGGTCCGGGCCTCGGAGCGAGCAAGGGTGGTCGGCGGCACTCCCGCCGCGTCGGATCGTTGGTCCATTGGCCGTACATCGCCCGTCGCCCCCCTCGAAGTCAGATCGCTCCGCAGCGTCGCCCTCGTACACGACGCAGCCCCCAAGTTGGGACGATACACCAGTCCCGTCACTCAGGGACATACTCCCTCTACTCAGCGTGACGATCAAATGGATTATCGACACTGGGTGCGATCGGGTGACTCCAAAGAGTGGCGTAAGGGGGGCAGTGGGGCGGCTACCGCGTCGTGAGGACCACGTTGCGCAGGGGCTCTGCCGCCGCGAATCGGGTGATCTGTCCGGCCAGCAGGCGCTTGGCGCGGGGCAGGAACGCCGAACTGGAGCCGCCCACATGAGGGCTGATCAGTACGCCCGGGGCATGCCAGAGGGGGTGCCCGGCGGGCAGCGGCTCGGGGTCGGTGACGTCGAGTGCCGCGGCGATCCGGCCGCTCTCGGCCTCGGCCAGCAGCGCCTTGGTGTCGACGACGGGACCGCGCGCGACATTCACCAGCAGGGCGCCGTCCTTCATCCGCGCCAGGAAGCCGGCGTTCGCCAGATGGTGGGTGGCCTCGGTGAGCGGCGTGGAGAGGATGACCACATCGGCTTCGGGGAGCAGCGCGGGAAGGTCGCCGAGTGCGTGCACCTCGCCGCGCTCGGCCGTACGGGCGGAGCGCGCGACGCGCACCACCCGCGCGCATTCGAAGGGCGCGAGCCGGTCCTCGATGGCGACGCCGATCGAGCCGTAGCCGACGATGAGCACGGACTTGTCGGCGAGCGCCGGATAGAAACCGCCCCGCCACTCCTCCTGCCGCTGGCCTTCCACGAAGCGGGGAATGCCGCGCAGGGAGGCGAGGATCAGAGCGAGCGTGAGCTCGGCGGTGCTCGCCTCGTGGACACCCTTCGCGTTGCACAGGCGTACGCCCGCGCGCAGCGAACCGAGGCCCGGCTCGACGTGGTCGATTCCGGCCGTGAGGGTCTGGACGACCTGCACTGACGTCATGGCGGCCAGTGGCCGTGTCGAGACCTCCGTGCCCTTCATGTACGGAACGACGTAGAAGACGCAGTCGGCGGGGTCCGCGGGAAAGTCCGGGCCGCCGTCCCAGTGGCGATAGCTGAGCCCCGACTCGTCGGGAGCGGGGAGGCCCTCGATCTCATCGGCCGAAATGGGAAGCCATACGTCTGTCGCAGTCATGGTCAGGAGGCTATGCGAAACGGGTCCGGAGGCCGACGTACTGTGTCTTCCCGGGGCTGTGACACCAGCGGCTGCCGCCGCGGGCCCCCGGACCCGGCAAGTGAGGACGCAGGTGGAGCGCAGGACAATCGGTGCGGCGGCGCTCGAAGTTGGCGCGATCGGCCTCGGCTGTATGCCGATGAGCTGGGCGTACACCAGTTCGCAGCAGCGTGGCGACCGTTCGCTGCGCACGGTGCACGCGGCCCTGGACGCCGGCGTGAACCTGCTCGACACGGCCGACATGTACGGCCCGTTCACCAATGAGCTGCTGCTGGGCCGGGCGCTGAAGGAGCGTCGGGCGGACGCGTTCGTCTCGACGAAGGTCGGCCTCCTCGTCGGCGATCAGCACATCGTCGCCAACGGACGGCCGGGGTACGTGCGGCGGGCGTGCGACGCGTCGCTGCGCAGGCTGGGCACCGATGTGATCGATCTGTACCAGCTCCACCGCGCGGACCCGGAGGTTCCGGTGGAGGAGACCTGGGGCGCGATGGCGGAGCTCGTGTCGGCGGGGAAGGTACGGGCGCTGGGGCTGTGCGCGGTGGGCGCTCGGGCATCGCGCAGACCGGGCGCGGGACTGCATGAAGGAACGATCCGCCAGCTGGAGCGGGTGCAGCAGGTCTTCCCGGTGAGCGCGGTCGAGGCGGAGCTCTCGGTGTGGTCGCCGGAGGCGCTGGAGGGGCTGCTGCCGTGGTGCGAGGCGCGCGGCGTGGGCTTCCTCGCGGCGATGCCGCTGGGCAACGGCTTCCTGACCGGCACGATGACCCCGGGCGAGGGCTTCGAGCCGGACGACCCGCGTGCGCGCCACCCCCGCTTCACGGCCGAGATGATGGCCGCGAACCAGCCCCTGGTGGCCGGCCTGCGCCGAGTCGCGGAGCGCCACGGCCCGGCCACGACCCCGGCGCAGGTGTCTCTCGCGTGGGTACGGGCACAGGGCCGCCACGTGGTCCCGATCCCAGGGACGAAGCGGGAACGGTGGGCCGTGGAGAACGCGGCGGCCGCGGGCCTGGACCTCACCCCGCGTGACCTGTCCGAGATCGCGTCCCTGCCGAAGGCGAGGGGGTCCTGGGACTAGCAGCTGCCCCGTCCCCCGACCCGGCCGGATCAGTGAGCGGAGCCGCACATCGACACTGCGGGAAGGGGCGGGGCGGGGAGAGGCCCGCTGCAGGCGCCCATGGCCTCCCCGCCGCAGGGGCGACGGGCGCGAAGTCGTCCGCGGAGATCGGGAACCTGGGAACCGGCAGCGGTGTATGAACAATAAGACGTGCGGCTTTCGCAGCTCACGCAGCCCACTCCCCCGGCGAAGGGACAAAGAACCGTGCATCGTCCAGCTGTGACGGCCATGCTGGCCGCCGCCGCGCTGCTCCTGACCGCCGGATGTTCCGCCGACGGCGGTCAGCAGGCCGCCGGCGGCAAAGCCACGCCCACGAGCTCGGGCCCGGCTCCCTCCCCCTCCGCCCCGGTCGCCACGACGCCTCCTCCCGGCCCTCCGGCGAAGGGCTCGGTGAAGGTGGCGGCCACCCTGACCAAGGATCTGAAGTCGCCGTGGGGGCTCGCCGAGCTGCCCGACGGCGATCTGCTGGTGTCGTCGCGCGACGAGGGGACGATCACCCGTATCGACGGGCGCAGCGGCGCCAAGACCGAGATAGGGGCCGTCCCCGGCGTCGCGCCGGCAGGCGAAGGCGGCCTGATGGGCCTCGCCGTGTCCCCGTCCTTCGCCTCGGACCAGCTGATCTACGCGTACTTCACGACGGAGTCGGACAACCGCATCGCCCGCATGCTCTACGACGAGGAGAAGCCGGCCGGGCAGCAGCTCGGCGCACCCGACACGGTCCTGCGGGGCATCCCCAAGGGCATCGTCCACAATGGTGGCCGGATCGCGTTCGGCCCGGACAAAATGCTGTACGCGGGCACGGGCGAGACGGGCGACACGGGTCTCGCACAGGACAAGGAGTCGCTCGGCGGCAAAATCCTCCGGATGACGCCGGACGGGCAGCCGGTGCACGGCAACCCGTCGGCGGACTCGGTGATCTATTCGTACGGCCATCGCAATGTCCAGGGCCTCGCCTGGGACTCCGAGAAGCGGCTCTGGGCCGCAGAGTTCGGGCAGAAGACCTGGGACGAGCTCAATCTCATCGAGGCCGGCAAGAACTACGGCTGGCCCGAGGTGGAGGGCAAGGGTGCCCGGTCCGGCTTCGTGGACCCGGTGGCGCAGTGGCGGACGGACGATGCGTCGCCGAGCGGCATCGCCTATGCCAAGGGGTCGATCTGGATGGCCGGCCTGAAGGGCGAGCGTCTGTGGCGCATTCCGCTGGCCGGTGCGGAACCATCCGCGGAACCGCAGTCGTTCCTCCAGGGTGAGTTCGGCCGCCTGCGTACTGTCCTGCCGGTCGGCGGATCGGCCGGTGGCGGGGGCGGGATATGGCTCGTCACCAGCGAGACGGACACCAGGGGCACACCGGAGCCGGGAGACGACCAGATCCTCCGGCTGGACGTGAACTGAGAGGTGAGCGGCTTGTGTTCAACCTGATCGAGGAACTTTTCGCGCCCGGCCGCAAGCACACCGATGACGAGCGCAATCGTCTGCAACTGACACGGGTGGACACCGGCGACAGCGATCCGGGGCACGGGGAGATAGATCTCGCGTCCGGGAAGGTCGTCATACGCGCCCAGCGCGAGGAGCCACGAGCCTGATACGGCGCGCCCTCACCGGCCCGCGTGCCGGGGCCGGTGAGGCGCGGGAAGGCCGCACGGCCACGGGGTCACGGGGTCACGGGGTCACGGGGCACTGGGTCACTGGGTCACTGGGTCACTGGGTCACTGGGTCACTGGGTCACTGGGTCACTGGGTCAGACGTTCACGGGGAACAGGAGCAGCCGATGGGCGAGGGCCGCCGCCTCGCCTCGGCCGGTCACACCGAGCTTGGCCAGGATGTTGGAGACGTGCACGCTCGCCGTCTTGGGTGAGATGTAGAGCTCCTCGGCGATCTGACGGTTGGTGCGGCCTGCCGCGACCAGTCGCAGGACGTCCTGCTCCCTCGGGGTGAGGCCAAGATCCTCGACGGGGTCGGAGGCCGTCGGCGGTGGGATGTCCTCGGGGGCGGTGAGGCGGATGCGGGCGCGCTGGGCGAGCAGGGTGACCGCGTCGGTGAGCGGCCGGGCGCCCAGCCGTTCGGCGGTCCCGTGGGCCTGGCGCAGGAGCTCGGCCGCCTGTTCCCGCTCGCCCGCGGCCAGCAGCGACTCGGCCGCGCGGTGGCGGATCCGGGCCAGGTCGTAGGGGCGATCCACGGATGCGAAGGCGGTCATGACCGCGGCCCAGGTCTCCGGTATGTCCCGGCCCTCGGCGCGGAGAATCTCGGCGTGCACCCACTGCTCGTATGCGTTCCAGACCGGTACACAGGTCGCGAGCGACTTGGCGGCCTGGCGGATGCGGTCGAGTGCTTCGGCGCGGCCCGCCTCGGCGGCGGGCAGTCCGCGGGTGTCGGCTTCGCCGGTGGCCGCGGCGAGGAGCAGCGGCCAGGCATAGCGCTGTGTGCCGGGCGGGAAGCCGGTGGCCACGGCCTGGTCGAGTGTGGCGCGGGCGTCGAGGATGCGGCCCTCACCCACCGCGATGCCGACCGTGATGCGGGCCATGGGTATGGACTGCTGCGGCATGGAGTCGTGGGTGCCGTAGTGGTCATGGGCGGCGGCGAGCCAGCGGGTGGCCTCGCTGATGTCGCCCCGGCCGAGCGCCAGATAGGCGAGCCGGGCGGCCCCTCCGCCACGCGGCTTGGCGCTCTGCCCACTGCGCTCGGCGTGCCCGGCCGCCTCGGCCGCCTCGTCCCAGCGGCCGAGCGTGTAGAGGGATTCGGACAGATTGCCCCACACCCATGCTTCGGCGTCGAGCAGCCCGTACTTCCTGACCCGCACGAGTCCGTCTTCGAGGATGCCCACGGCCTCCTCGGAGCGGCCGACACCTTCCAGCACCGAGGGGAGATTGATGTGGATGCGTCCCACCGCGAAAGCGAAGCCCAGTTCTATGACGCATTCCTTGACCTCGTGCATCTCGGCGAGGCCGGCCGCGATACTGCCCGCCTCGACCATCAGACCGCCCAGGGTGATCCGGGCGTTCATCTCGATCTCCAGGGCGCCGACCATGCGGGCGTACTCGACGGCGCGTTCGGCGGCGGTCAGCGCGTCAGGGCCGGGTTCGTGCAGCATGGACCAACCGGCAACGATCGAGAGCACCTCGGCGTGAACCTCGGACGGCGGCAGTCCGCGCACCAGGTCCTGCGCCGTGGCGAGCTCCTTCCAGCCGTCGCCACGGCCCAGGCCCTGCACCAGCCGCGAACGCTGGACCCAGAACCAGGCGGCGCGGAGCTGATCCTGCTCCTCCTCCACCAGCCGCAGGGCCCGCTTGGTGATCTTCAGACCACGTTCGCGCTCACCGCTCAGCCGGCCCGCGACCGCCGCTTCGGCCATGAGGTCGATGTAGTGCAGCGGGGTGGTGGCCGGGTCGCAGCCGCATGGCGGGTAGACCTCGGCGTAGTCGGCGGGCCGCAGTTCGGCGCGTACGTCTTCGGGGGCCTGGTCCCACAGCTCCATCGCCCGCTCCAGCAGCCGCAGTTGCTCGGAGTAGGCGTGCCTGCGGCGGGCCTCCACGGAGGCGCGGAGCACTGCGGGAAGGGCCTTGGCCGCGTCGTGGGCGTGGTACCAGTAGGTGGCGAGGCGGGCGGCGCGCTGGTCTGCCGGGACCAGCGTCGGATCGGCCTCCAGGGCCTCGGCGTAGCGGCGGTTGAGGCGGGACCGTTCGCCGGGAAGCAGGTCGTCGCTGACCGCTTCGCGGACCAGCGAATGGCGGAAGCGGTAGCCGTCCCCGTCCGGGGTGGCCAGCAGGATGTTGGCGCCCACGGCAGCGCGCAGTGCCTCGATCAGCTCGTCCTCGCCGAGGCCCACGACGGCGGCGAGCAACGGGTACTCGACGGTGGAGCCGCCTTCGGCAACGACCCGGGCGACCCGCTGGGCGTGTTCGGGCAGTCCTTCGACCCGGACGAGCAGGAGGTCGCGCAGGGAGTCGGTCAGTCCGGTGCAGCAGGAGCCGTCATGGGAGGAGACGGCGAGTTCTTCGACGAAGAAGGCGTTGCCGTCGGAGCGTTCGAAGATGTCGTCGACGAGGGACTGGGCGGGCTCGGTGGCGAGGATTCCGGCCATCTGACGGGCGACCTCGTCGCGGCTGAACCGGGACAGCTCGACGCGTTGGACGGTGCGCAGCCGGTCGAGTTCGGCGAGGAGGGGCCGCAGGGGGTGGCGGCGGTGGATGTCGTCGGCCCGGTACGTGGCGATGACGACGAGGCGGCCACGGCGCAGGGTGCGGAAGAGGTAGGCGAGCAGATGGCGGGTGGAGGCGTCGGCCCAGTGGAGATCCTCCAGCACGACGACGACCGTACGGTCCGCTGCCGTCCGTTCGAGCAGGCGGACGGTGAGCTCGAAGAGCCTGGCCACGCTCTCCTCGTCGTGCCGGCCCTGCTGGCGCGACGTCTCGCCCAGCTCGGGCAGCAGCCTGGCGAGTTCCTCCTCCTGCCCGGCGGCTGCCGCGGCCAGTTCGGCGGGCAGTTGGCGCCGCAGTCCGCGCAGGGCTGCGGAGAACGGCGCGAACGGCAGTCCGTCCGCGCCGATCTCGACACAGCCGCCGACGGTGAAAACGGCCCCCCGGCGGCATGCCTCGTCGCGGAACTCCTCGAGGAGGCGGGTCTTGCCCACTCCGGCCTCGCCGCCGAGGAGGAGCGCCTGCGGCTCTCCCCCGAAGCCTTCGGCCTGCGTAGGGGTCCCCCCTGCACGGGTGAGCGCATCGGTGAGGACGGCCAGTTCACGGGCGCGGCCGACGAATACGGGGCTGACGGACCTGTTCTCCACGGTGCCGAGCATCGCACAGCCGTCCGGTTCAACGGCACCGGATATCGCCATGGCCGTCATGGCGCGGAGCTCAGGCCGCCCGCTCGAACCGGCTGCGGATACTCACCCGCCCCTCGGGGCCGTTCTCGGCTGACCGGCGCTCGGCGCGGCGGGCCCGGCGCACCTGGCGGGCCAGTCGCTCGGTGTCGGCCCGGCGGATCAGCTCGGCCTGGTGCTCCTTGTGGAACTCGTACGGGAACATGTGATTCTCCTGGTGACGAAGTGTCAGCGGCTCGTGCGAGCCTCGCTCTTTGCGATGCCTCAACTCTCGTCTCCCAGGGGGTGGTGCCACATCGGGAGAGTGCCGCATCTTCGCGGCTCGGGGTCCTTAGGCGGCCGGCCCCGGATGGCCGGACCGGCCTAAGGCCCTTCCGGCGGGGCTTAGGGCCTGCCTTTTGGCAGGGCCTGGGTACGGTCGGCGGCGCGTCGTTCGCGCCATTCGGGCGCGAGGACCGACCACACCTCCATGTCGTGCCGCACCCCCTGCCAGGGGAAGCTCTCCCGCAGCACTCCGTCGCGGCTCATGCCGAGCTTCTTGGCGAGGTTGATGGAGCGGTGGTTGGCGGAGGAGGCGAGCCATTCGACGCGGTGCATACCGCGCTCGTCGATCGCCCAGTCGATGAGGTGCCGGACGGCCCGGGTGATCAGTCCGCGGCCGGCCGCGGACGGCTCCAGCCAGACGCCGACCTCGCAGGACTCGGTCTGGGTGTCGAAGATGCGGAAGAGCACGCCGCCGACGAGCGTGCCGTCCAGCCGGACCGCGTAGAGCCGGCCGGTGTCGGAGGCCTGCTTGTCGGCGTAGCTCTGGAGCACGGAGCGGGCCGAGTCGATGTCGGTCACGTTCACGGTGAGCGGGACCCAGGGGCCGGCGTACTCACGTGCCCGCTCGATGTGGGCGAGGAACTCCTCCGCCTGCCAGGGCTCGATGGGCCGCAGCTCGGCGCCGTCGCCCAGGGGTATCGCGAACATGTCGCTCCTTCACGGTGTCTCGGCCTGTCGCGCGAGCGGGCTGTCGTCGCTCACGCGCTGCTCCGGGATCCTCGCACGGGCGCCGGTCCGGCACCCGGGAGTTTCGGCGCCGGTCCGTGGCGGGCGGCGGTGCAGCCACCCGTCGGCGCCGCCCGTCATGTGTGTGCGGGCGGGCACCGGCAGGGTGCGCAGGACGCGGGACCGCACCCCGCGCACCCCGGAGTGTCAGCCGGAGACGCTGGCGTGCCCGTTCTCGATGTGGCCCATCAGGCGTCGGCGGAAGCCGCCTTCCCCGTCTGTGGTGACCTCGACGTCGTACCAGCCGTGCGCGTCGGCGGCCGAGTGGACGACGGTGCGGCTGCGGCCGGGCTTGACCCTGAGCTGCCGGGTCCAGTCGCGCAGGTCCTCCTCGTCGACGTAACCGAGCGGACGGATGGTGAAGGTCACGGTCCGGTCGCCGGTGTTGCGGAGCGTCAGGTGCAGATCGCGGTCATGGTGGTCGATGCGCGAGGTGACCTCGGCGCCGGTCCAGCCGTCGGTGCCCCCGGCCGGGCCCGCGAACTCGCGGCGGAACCCGTTCGGCCCGGTGACCGTGAAGCGGTAGGCGTCTCCGGTAAGGGGCACGCTCCATTGCGCCTTGCCCCTTACGTCCTTGTGCTGGGGGACGGGGAACTCACCGGCGTACGGGTAGAGCGCGAAGTGCGCGCTCGCGCGGCCTGTATTACTCAGGGACAGTGTCACCGCGCCGTCGCCGACGGTGGCGGAGGCGTCCGGCTGGTAGGGCAGGGGGCGCGCCGGCCGGGTGCCGGGCTCCTGGACGGGCATGCTCTGGAGCAGCGGCGGCTGCGGCCGCCAGCGGCCTGTGAAGGGCGGGATGGCGCCGGGCTGCTCGACCTCCGGCTGCGGGCGGCCGCGCCGGAAGTCGAAGGCCGAGGTCAGATCGCCGGTGACGGTTCGCCGCCAGGCGGTGATGTTGGGCTCCTCGATGCCCGTCCACTTCTCCAGGAAGCGGATCACCGAGGTGTGGTCGAAGACCTCGGAGCAGACGTAGCCGCCGACGGTCCACGGCGATACGACCAGCAGCGGGACGCGGATGCCGAGGCCGGTGGGCCGGGACTGCCAGCGCTCCTCGGTGTTGTCGGCGGGCGGGACCGGCGGCGGCACGTGGTCGAAGAAACCGTCGTTCTCGTCGTAGTTGATCAGGACGACGGTGTGCCGCCAGACGTCCGGGTGCGAGCCGAGGGCGTCCAGCACCTTGTAGACGAGCGTGGCGGAGGCGATCGGCGACGAGGAGCCGGGGTGCTCGGAGTCGATCGCGGACGGCACGAGATAGGACACCTCGGGCAGCTCGCCCGCTGCCACGTCGGCGCGGAACTGCTCGGCGAGCGAGCCGGTCTCGCCGCGCCGCAGTCCGCGCTCGAAGAGCGAGCGCTCCTCCTTGGTGAGGGTGGCCACGCCCTCCTCCAGGGCAGCGAGCAGCCGGGTCCGCTCGGCGGCGTCGGTGGTGTCGCGGACCTTGGCGTAGAAGGCCTCCATGTAGGTGAAGCCGCCGGCCTTGGCCAGGGCCTTACGCGCGATCTTCTTGAAGGTCGTGAAGAACTCGACGTTGTTGTCGGTGAAGTTCTCCCACTCCTGATACGTCTTCCAGCTGCGGCCGGCCTTCTCCAGCCGCTCGGCGTACGTCGGCCAGGGGTAGCCGGGATGAGACCCCTCGGCGTAGGCGGCGTTGGTGACGGCGCGGCTGCCGTCGGCCTCGAAGCCGGTCCAGCCGCTCCACAGGTGGTTGCGGTTGGGGCTCGTCGACGTGTGGATCGAGGAGTGGTACGCGTCGCAGATGGTGAACGTATCCGCGAGCTCGTAGTGCAGCGGGATATCACGACGGTCGTAGTACGCCATGGTCGCCGCGGTCTTGGCCGAGACCCAACCGTCCATCCAGCCGTCGCGCCATGCCTTGGCGCCGCCGCCCCAGGAGTGGTCGAGATCGCCTATGTACTGGAGGTCCTTCTTCTGCGTCTCGGCGGCGTCACGCACCGGGAACGGCAGCACGGTGCGCAGCGGGCCGGGCTGTTCGAATACGGGCTTCCCGGAGGGCAGTTCGATGGCGTTACGGTCGCTGAAGCCACGAACACCGCGCAGGGCGCCGAAGTAGTGGTCGAAGGAGCGGTTCTCCTGCATGAGGATGACGACGTGCTTGATCGCCCTGAGACCACCGGCCGGGGGCTCGGCGGCGAGTGCCGTCCGCAGGGACGGCGGAAGCAGGGACCCGGCCGCCGCGGCACCGGCGGCGGCTCCTCCGAGTGCGAACAGCCGTCGCCGTGAGATGTCCGTGGCCAAGTGAACCTCCTGAGTCGCGCGTTACCGCCCGGAAGCTAGTGAGGCGAGATGGCGGAGGAAAGACCCCGGGACGACGGCCGAATGAACGTCCAAGAGGACCGTCGAAGAGTCCAGTCGAGATCGCGCCACTCCTTGACCAAGCGGACGAAGAATTCATGGCAGCGTTGTCAGTGATGCCTGCCACCATGGGCACATGACCAACACGGGGGCATGGAGGAGCATCACTGTCATCACACCCGCGGAAGCGGCCGATCTCGCCGAGCTGTTCCACGGCGAGCCCGAGGAGCACTTCGGCCGCCCACCGATCACGGTCGTGTCGTACGAGCCAGGGGTGACTCCCAGGGCGCGGCGCGAGGCGTTCCGTGAGGTGTACCAAGCGATCGTGGCCAGGGTCGGCGAGCCCACTCTCTACGGCGGTTCGGCGTACGGGCCCAACGTCCGCTGGCGCGACGACAGCCGGCTGGTCCTGCTCGCGGGCGACCGGTTCGGGGCCGCGCTGGCCGTCCACCGCCCCGAGCCGCTGGAGTACGAGGAGCACCGCATCTTCGAGTGGGGCGGCGCCTGGTCGGCCGACGAGCCGCACGACTTCGACCTCCTGCCGTACGTCTGGCAGCTGTACCGGAACGGGCCGGGCAGGCGGCCCCCGGTCCGGGCAGGCGGCCGGACAGCGGCCTCCTGGGACCACCTGGAGTGCGCGCTGGGGCTGATGCTCGCGGCGTGGGCCGAGCAGCTGCCGGTGCAGGTTCCGGGCGAGTGGGCGGGCCTCACGATCCGGTCGAGCCGGGACCGTGGCCGGCAGCTGACCGTCGGGTACAGCCCGGACGAAGGGCTGGGGGTGGCGATCGACGACCGGGACGCGGAGCAGGGGCCGCAGCGGGAGCGGGAGATGCGGGCGCGCGGCTGGCAGACCCGCGACAAGGGCTGGTGGCAGTCGGCCTTCCCGGACACCGAGGCGGGCGCGGCGGCCGCGGCGGCGCGGCTGGCCGTCATGGAGCTGCGGGCCCGCGGGGCGCTCGCTCCGGACGAGCTCATGGCCGATGACGTGGGGGTCAATGACCGCGGCGAGCTATGGCTCCCGGGCCTGGGCATACGGACGTCCTTACCGTCCTGACCAGACCGTCCCGACCGGCCCCGACCGTCCCGACCGGCGTCGACGACGCGGTCCCACCCGCCGACGCACACTCGCTTGTCCGCACGCCCACACGCCCACACGGCCGGCGGTGCCGGGTGCCGGGTGCCGGGGTTAACGTACAACGACCATGGCAATGACTGCCATGCTCGTTGTAATCAGTCGGAGGTTCGCCAGTGACCAGGGAAAACACCACGAAGGGACGTCCGCGCGGCGGTCTCGCGGACAAGCGGCAGGCCATGCTGACGGGCGCTCTCGCGGTCTTCTCACGCGACGGGTACGCGCGTGCGAGCATCGGCGCGATCGCCTCCGAGTCCGAGGTCTCCACCCGCACCATCTACAACCACTTTCAGGACAAGGCCGAGCTGTTCCAGGCCGTCATCCAGGAGAGCGCCACCCGGGTCGCCGAGGGCCAGATCGATCTGATCGACCGCCATCTGGGCAAGGTCACCGACCTGGAGGCGGACCTCATCGCGTACGGACAGGCCTCGGTGCGGCACATGCACACGGACCACCGCCGGCACTTCGCGCTCGTCCGCCAGATCAACGCGGACCTGGAGCACATTCCCCGGCCCGCGATCGACGCCTGGCAGGAGGCCGGACCGCGGCGAGTACGGCGTGCGCTCGTCGACCGACTGCGGCAGCTCGGCGAGCGGGGGCTGCTGCACATGGACGACCCCGAGCGGGCCGCGGCGCACCTCGCCGCACTGATCTCGGTCTCCGACCTCAGCTACCGGACCCTCAACCCGACCGACGAGGAGCTCGACGCGATCGTCGCCGCCGGAGCCAGAGCCTTCCTGTACGGCTACGCCCGCCCCACATCCTGAACGACCCGCCACCGACCCGCCACCGATCCACCGCTGCCCCACCGCTGACCCGCCGCCGACCCGCCAACCCGCCGACGGACCGCGGGACCTAGGCCTCCGGACCGATTTATTACAACGACCATTGCATTGATTACTACGGTCGTTGTACTTTCCTGTCCATGACGAGCCCTCCGCACACACCGACCCCGGCCGCGCCCACCCGCACCCCCACCGCCTCCCGCCCCGGACCCGGCCCCATGGCCGTCGCGGCCGTCGTGGTGCTCGGCTCCTTCATGACGGTGCTCGACATGACCATCGTCAATGTCGCGCTCGGCCATCTGTCACGTGCCTTCGACGCGCCGCTGTCCGTCATCCAGTGGGCCGTGACCGGCTACTCGCTCGCCCTCGCGACCGTCATCCCCGTCACGGCGTGGCTGGTCGGCCGGATCGGCGGAAAGCGGCTGTTCCTCACCGCCGTCGCGCTCTTCACCGTCGGTTCGGTCCTCACCGGACTGGCCTGGGACGCCGGTTCGCTGATCGCCTTCCGCGTCCTGCAGGGCCTGGGCGGCGGCATGATCGTGCCCGTCGGCATGGCCATGGTCCTGCGCGCCACGCCCCCGGAGCGCAAGGGCCGGATGATGGGCGTCCTCGGCATCCCCGTCCTCATCGGCCCGATGGCCGGCCCGGTGCTCGGTGGGGTGTTCACCGATTCGCTGTCCTGGCGCTGGATCTTCTTCGTGAACGTCCCGGTGGGTCTGCTGGCCCTGCTGCTCGGCGCCCGCACCCTGCGCCCGGAAGGCCCTCAGCCGCGCAAGCCCCTCGATGTCCCCGGGCTGTTGATGCTCTCCCCCGGCCTCGCCGGCCTGCTCTACGGGCTCACTCTCGGCGGCGAGAGCGGCGACTTCGGCGCACCCGGCGTGTACGTCCCGGTCGCCGTCGGCGCGGCCCTGGTCGCGGTCTTCGCCGTACGGGCGCTGCGGACCACGCATCCGCTGCTCGACCCGGGGCTGCTGCGGCGGCCCGCGTTCGGCCGGGCCGTCCTCACGCTGTTCCCGTTCGCCGCCGCGTACTTCGGCTCGATGATCCTCGTACCGCTGTACTGGCAGCAGCAGCGCGGGCTGAGTGCGACCCAGGCGGGGCTGTTGATGGTCCCTCAGTTCCTGTGCAGCGGCACGGTGATGCAGATATCGAGCCGTGTCGCGGACAGGGTGGCCCCGCGTCTGATCGCCGCCCCCGGGGTGCTGGTCGCGGTCACCGGGTTCCTGGCCTTCGCGGTCCAGGCCGGAGACGACACCCCGTACTGGCGGCTCGTCGTCTCCGTCGGCCTGATGGGCGTGGGCGTGGGGATGACCAACATGCCGCTGATGGCCTCCGCCACCCGTGAACTGGAGGGCTCCGACGTCGCGGCCGGCACCACCACCCTGAGCATCATCAACCAGATCGCCGCCTCCATCGGCACCGCCGTGATGGCGCTGCTGCTGACGACCACCGGCAGCTTCCGCACGACGCTGCTGTGCGCGGCGGCGGTCATGGCGCTGGCGTTCCCGGCGGCGCTGCGGCTGTCGGCGAAGCGGCCATGACCACGGACGCGGAAGGGCGGGACACCCTCGGGGTGTCCCGCCCTTCCGTACGGGAGCGATCCGCGCACACGAACCACGCGTACGCGACCCGCGTCTGCACGAACCGCGTACGCGTGAAGAATCAGCCTTCGCTGACGCCCAGCTTCTCCAGGATCAGTTCCTTGACGCGCGCCGCGTCGGCCTGACCCCGGGTGGCCTTCATGACCGCGCCGACCAGCGCGCCCACGGCCGCCACCTTGCCGCCGCGGATCTTGTCCGCGATGGCCGCGTTGCCGGCGATGGCCTCGTCGACCGCGGTGCCCAGCGCGCCCTCGTCGGAGACGACCTTCAGGCCGCGCTTCTCGACGACGGTGTCCGGGTCGCCCTCGCCCGCGAGGACGCCCTCGATGACCTGCCGGGCCAGCTTGTCGTTCAGGTCCCCGGCGGCCACCAGCGCGGCCACGCGGGCGACCTGCTCCGGCGTGATGGCCAGCGCGTCGAGCGGGACGCCCGACTCGTTGGCGTTACGGGCGAGCTCGCCCATCCACCACTTACGGGCCGATACGGAGTCGGCGCCGGCCTCGGTCGTGGCCACGATCAGGTCGACCGCGCCCGCGTTGAGGATCGACTGCATGTCGTGCTCGGAGACGCCCCACTCCTCGCGGAGCCGGTTGCGGCGCACGCGCGGCAGCTCGGGCAGCGTGCCGCGCAGTTCCTCGACCCACTCACGGGACGGGGCGACCGGGACGAGGTCGGGCTCCGGGAAGTACCGGTAGTCCTCGGCCTCCTCCTTCACACGGCCGGACGTCGTCGAGCCGTCGTCCTCGTGGAAGTGGCGGGTCTCCTGGACGATCGTGCCGCCCGACGAGAGCACCGCGGCGTGGCGCATGATCTCGTAGCGGGCCGCCCGCTCGACCGACCGCAGCGAGTTGACGTTCTTCGTCTCGCTGCGGGTGCCGAACTTCTCGGTGCCGTTCGGGCGCAGCGACAGGTTCACGTCGCAGCGCATCTGGCCCATCTCCATGCGGGCCTCGGAGACACCGAGCGCCCGGATGAGCTCGCGCAGCTCGGCGACGTACGCCTTCGCGACCTCGGGAGCGCGCTCACCGGCACCGGCGATCGGCTTGGTGACGATCTCGATGAGCGGGATGCCGGCGCGGTTGTAGTCCAGCAGCGAGTGCTGGGCACCGTGGATTCGGCCGGTGGCGCCGCCGACGTGCGTCGACTTGCCGGTGTCCTCCTCCATGTGGGCGCGCTCGATCTCCACGCGGAAGACCTCGCCGTCCTCCAGCTGGACGTCCAGATAGCCGTTGAAGGCGATCGGCTCGTCGTACTGAGAGGTCTGGAAGTTCTTCGGCATGTCCGGATAGAAGTAGTTCTTCCGGGCGAAGCGGCACCATTCGGCGATCTCGCAGTGCAGCGCGAGGCCGATCTTGATGGCGGACTCGACGCCGACGGCGTTGACCACCGGGAGCGAGCCGGGCATGCCGAGGCAGGTCGGGCAGGTCTGCGAGTTGGGCTCGGCACCCAGCTCGGTCGAACACCCGCAGAACATCTTGGTCCTGGTGCCGAGCTCGACATGGACCTCCAGGCCCATGACGGGGTCGTACGACGCGAGGGCGTCCTCGTACGACACCAGGTCAGTGGTGACAGTCACGGTGAAACTTTCCCTCTCAGCCCATCAGGACGTCGTCGTCACCGAGGCGCTTCAGCTCCCGGTAGAGGATCGCGAGTCCGGTGACGATGGCGGCGGCGGACACGGCGGCGTCGATCAACCGGAGCGTGTCGTGCTCCAGGCGGGCCTTCTTGACCTGCTTGGCGATGCTGACCGCTCCGAACGCGGTGGTGGCCATGGACACGTACGTGCCGGTCCGGGTCTTCTTGAAGCCCTTGGCCTTTGCCAGTGTGCTCACAGTGACGGTGCCTCCTCCAGCAGCGGGTGGCCCCACTTTTGCACGAAGGCGGCCTCGACGGCGGCGCCCACCTTGTACAGGCGGTCGTCCTTCATGACGGGGGCGATGATCTGCAGACCGACCGGAAGGTTGTCCTCCGGGGCCAGACCGCAGGGCAGCGACATCGCCGCGTTGCCGGCCAGGTTGACCGGGATGGTGCACAGGTCCGCGAGGTACATCGCCAGTGGGTCGTCGGCGCGCTCGCCGATCGGGAAGGCGGTAGTCGGGGTCGTCGGCGAGACGATCACGTCGACCTGCTCGAAGGCCTTGTCGAAGTCCTGCTTGATGAGCGTGCGGACCTTCTGGGCGCTGCCGTAGTACGCGTCGTAGTAGCCGGACGACAGGGCGTACGTACCGAGGATGATGCGGCGCTTGACCTCGGGGCCGAAGCCCGCCTCACGGGTCAGCGCGGTGACCTCCTCGGCCGACTTCGTGCCGTCGTCGCCGACCCGCAGGCCGTAACGCATGGCGTCGAAGCGGGCGAGGTTGGACGAGCACTCGGACGGGGCGATCAGGTAGTACGCGGAGAGCGCGAGGTCGAAGGACGGGCAGTCCAGCTCGACGATCTCGGCGCCCAGACCGCGCAGCAGCTCGACGGACTCGTCGAAGCGCTGCACGACACCGGCCTGGTAGCCCTCGCCGCGGAACTGCTTGACGACGCCGACACGCATACCGGCGACGGAACCGTTCTTCGCGGCCTCGACGACCGGCGGGACCGGGGCGTCGATGGACGTCGAGTCGAGCGGGTCGTGCCCGGCGATGACCTCGTGGAGCAGGGCCGCGTCCAGGACCGTACGGGCGCAGGGGCCGCCCTGGTCGAGGGACGAGGAGAAGGCCACCATGCCGTAGCGGGAGACGCCGCCGTACGTCGGCTTCACGCCGACCGTGCCGGTGACGGCGGCGGGCTGGCGGATGGAACCGCCGGTGTCCGTGCCGATGGCGAGCGGGGCCTGGTAGGAGGCGAGGGCGGCGGAGGAGCCACCGCCGGAGCCGCCGGGGATCTTCGTCAGGTCCCAGGGGTTGCCGGTCGGGCCGTACGCGCTGTTCTCGGTGGAGGACCCCATGGCGAACTCGTCCATGTTGGTCTTGCCGAGGATGACGACGTCGGCGGCCTTCAGCTTCTTGGTCAGCGTCGCGTCGTACGGCGGGAGCCAGCCCTCGAGGATCTTGGACCCGACGGTGGTCGGGATGCCCTCGGTGGTGAAGATGTCCTTCAGCGCGAGTGGTACGCCGGCCAGCGGGCCGAGCTTCTCGCCCGCGGCGCGCTTGGCGTCGACGGCGCGGGCCTGGGCCAGCGCGCCCTCCCGGTCGACGTGCAGGAAGGCGTTGACCTTCTCGTCGACTGCCTCGATGCGGGCGAGGTGGGCCTCGGTGACCTCGACGGCCGTGAGCTCGCCGGCGGCGATCTTCGCGGCGATCTCCGCCGCGGTGAGCTTGATGATGCTGTCCGTCATGACTGTTTAGTCCTCCCCCAGGATCTGCGGCACCTTGAAACGCTGCTGCTCCTGTGCCGGGGCGCCGGAGAGCGCCTGGGCGGGGGTGAGCGACGGACGGACCTCGTCCGCGCGCATGACGTTCGTCAGCGGCAGCGGGTGGGAGGTCGGCGGTACGTCTTGGTCGGCGACCTCGGAGACGCGGGCGACCGCGCCGATGATGTCGTCGAGCTGTCCGGCGAAGTGCTCGAGCTCTTCGTCCTTCAGCTCCAGACGCGCCAGCCGTGCGAGGTGTGCGACCTCCTCGCGCGTGATGCCAGGCATGCAGCGATCCTCAGGGGTGAGTGTGATGGTTTTGGCCCCAATCCTATGGGCCCGGCCCCGGTGCCCGCGAAACCCTTTGCCGCGAGGCCGTCCCGGGTCAGCCGCAGGGGCGCCTCGGGCCCGGCCGACGGCCGCCCCCAGGGGGTGTCCGGCGTGGGCCCTCCAGCCTTCGTCCGGGGGTGCCCCCATGCCGGACACTCCCTAGTTCACCACCTGGCCCGACGGTGGCCGCTCCGCCTCCGCGGGCGTCGCCGCGGGCAGCTCCGCCTGGCGGTGCCAGCCCCCCTCGCCGCGGGCGCGCAGCCAGGCAGTGGTCTCCTGCGGCGGCATCGCCGCGGCGACCAGCCACCCCTGCACGGCGTCGCAGCCCAGGTCCCGCAGCCGCTCCCACGTCTCGTCGTCCTCGACCCCCTCCGCGACCACGAGCAGTCCCAGCGAGTGGGCGAGGTCGACGGTGCAGCGGACGATCTCGGCGTCCTCCGTGTCGACCGCCAGCCGGGCCACGAACGAGCGGTCGATCTTGAGCTCGCTCACCGGGAGGCGGCGCAGATGGACCAGCGACGAGTACCCCGTGCCGAAGTCGTCCAGCGACATCTTCACCCCGTGACCTGTCAGCCCGGCCAGGGTGTCCGCGGCGCGCTGCGGGTCCTCCAGCAGCACGTGCTCCGTTATCTCCAGCTGCAGCGCCCCCGCGGGCACTCCGTGCCGCGCCAGTCGTGCCGCGACGGCACCCGCGAAGCCCGGGGTGTGGACGTCACGCGGCGACACGTTGACGGCGACCGGCACCTTGAGGCCCTGGGCGCGCCATCTGGCGACCTGGGCGAGCGCGGTCTCCAGCACGTACTCCGTCAGATGGGGCATCAGGCCGGAGGACTCGGCGATGGCGATGAACTCGTCGGGCGGCACCCGGCCCCGGTCCGGGTGCACCCAGCGCACCAGCGCCTCAAGGCCCGCCACATGACCGTCGAAGCCCACCTTCGGCTGGTAGTGCAGCTCCACCTCTCCGGCGTCGAGCGCCCGGCGCAGGTCGCCCAACAGGCCCAGCCGGTCCGGCGTGTTCGAATCGCGCTTCGGCTCGTACACCTCGACGCCCGTACGGTCGCGCTTCGCCTGGTACATCGCCACATCGGCGCGTCTGAGCAGCCCTTCGGCGTCCTGGGCGTGCTCCGGGAAGACGGCGAGCCCGGCGCTCGCCTCCAGGACCAGCGTGAGCCCGTCGAGGTCGAGCGGGGAGGAGAGCTGGCCGACCAGATGGCGGGCGACACGCTGGGCGCTGGTGGCGGAGTCGGTCCTCGGGAGGAGTACGGCGAACTCGTCGCCCCCGAGCCGCGCGGCCTCCGCGCCGCGCGGGAGCGCCAGCTGCAGCCGTTCGGCTATCTGGAGGAGCAGCCGGTCGCCCGCAAGGTGGCCGAGGGTGTCGTTGACCGAACGGAAACGGTCGAGGTCGATCAGCACCAGCGCGGACCTGGACCCGGCGGCTTCGGCCTCCTCCAGCGCCGCCCAGGTGCGCTCCAGGAGCCACTGACGGTTCGGCAGACCGGTGAGCGGGTCACGCAGCTGCTCCTCCGCCCGGGCGCGGGCGATCCACAGGGTGGAGTCGAGGGCGATCAGCGGCACGGCGAAGAGCGGCAGCAGGACCGGCATGGCGGTCGCGACGACGCAGATCAGCGGGGCGATCCCGAGCAGGGCGACCGCGACGAGGCCCTGCCGCAGCAGCGCCGTACGGGCGACGGTGGGCAGTCCGCCGCCCTGCGGCGCCACCACGTACCAGAGCAGCACCCGGGTGACGGCGAGATACGACGCCGCCGCGAGCACCACCTCGGGTGCGGCGCCCAGGCCCCACTCCAGGGGCTGCCAGGGCTCCTCGACCGTCGGTGTGTCACCGAACGCGGCGAGCACCAGCGCGGCCACGCCGATGCCCAGGACGTCGGCCGAGCCGTGCAGAACTCCCTGGCGCCAGCGGTGGCGTCGGGCGGCGCCGACGAGCATGACCACGGCCAGGCTGACCAGTCCGGCGGGCACCCACCCGAACAGCAGCAGCACGGCGATCGTCAGGGCGGCACCGGATCCGGTGCCGCCCCACCATCGGTCGCGGCCGAGCGCGACCAGATGGCCCACGATGGTTCCGGTGAGCACGGCGAGCGACCAGCCCACGGTGCCGTCGGGGAACAGCGCGTGTCCCTCCCGCAGGGCACTGACGAAGCCGGTCGTCAGCACTACGGCGGCGAGTCCGACCAGCACGAAGGGCATCTTGATCGTGATCCCCGCAAAACCGGTGAAACCACGCGGCCGTGAGACCGGGGCGGCACTCTCGGTCGGTTCCATACCCGTCCCTCTCACAGCCGGCGGTGCCGATGCCACGCGATGGTTCCCTTGTCATGCCACCACGGCTGGAACCTCACCACGCAGCCATGCACGACAGGCGCACACCTCAACAGTAGGCCGCGGAAGGCTCTGACGGGCAGCGCTCTACTGCTCTTGCCCGATTGCGGCCCAGCCACCCTGATCCATCTGATATGCGCCGAACGGGTGAGCTTCGCCAGAAGTTCCACCCGAGCGCGTGTGTCATCCGTCGGTCGGCACCGCGGCCTCACGAGCAGCCTCCGGCCCCTCTTCGAGCAGCACGGCGAAGCCGTCCTCATCGAGCACCGGCACCTTCAATTGCATCGCCTTGTCGTACTTCGAACCGGGGTTGTCGCCCACCACGACGAAAGCGGTCTTCTTCGAAACGGAACCGGTCACTTTCGCGCCGAGGGCCTGGAGAGCTGCTTTTGCGCCATCCCTCGTGTGGTTCTCCAGAGTTCCGGTGACGACGACGGTGAGGCCCTCCAGGGGACGCGGACCCTCGTCCTCGCCCGCGCCCTCTTCCTCCGTCCGGACGCCGGCGGCCCGCCACTTGCGCAGGATCTCGCGGTGCCACTCCTCCTCGAACCACTGCTTGAGGGAGGCTGCGATGGTCGGCCCGACGCCCTCGACGGCCGCCAGCTCGGCCTCCGTGGCCTGCTCGATCCGGTCGAGGGAACGGAACTCGCGGGCCAGGGCCTCCGCGGCGACCGGGCCGACATGACGGATGGACAGGCCGGTGATGACGCGCGCGAGCGGGCGGTCCTTCGCCGCCGCGATGTTCTCCAGCATGGCGAGAGTGTTCTTCTTGGGCTCGCCCTGCTGGTTGGCGAAGACGGTGACGATCTTCTCCTCGCCGGTCTTCGGGTCCCGCTTGGGCAGTCCGCTGTCCTGGTCCAGGACGTACGCCTTGATGGGCAACAGCTGTTCGACGGTGAGGTCGAACAGATCGCCCTCGTCCGCCAGCGGCGGATCGGTCGGCTCCAGCGGCTTGGTCAGCGCCGCCGCCGCCACGTAGCCGAACGCCTCGATGTCCAGGCTCTTGCGCCCTGCGAGGTAGAAGAGACGTTCACGCAACTGGGCCGGGCAGCTGCGGCTGTTGGGGCAGCGGAGGTCGATGTCACCCTCCTTCATCGGCCGCAGCGCGGTCCCGCACTCGGGGCACTCGGCCGGCATCACGAACTCCTGCTCGGTGCCGTCCCGCAGGTCGACGACCGGTCCGAGAATCTCCGGGATCACGTCGCCCGCCTTGCGCAGCACGACCGTGTCACCGATGAGCACTCCCTTGGCCTTCACCACCTCCTGGTTGTGGAGCGTGGCGAACTCGACCTCGGAACCGGCCACCTTGACCGGCTCCACCTGGGCGTACGGCGTGACCCGGCCCGTACGGCCCACGCCCACCCGGATGTTGACCAGCTTGGTGTTGACCTCCTCCGGCGCGTACTTCCAGGCGATCGCCCAGCGAGGCGCGCGCGAGGTCGAGCCGAGCCGGCCCTGGAGCGGGATCTCGTCGAGCTTGACGACGACTCCGTCGATCTCGTGCTCCACGGAGTGGCGGTTCTCGCCGAAGTGGGCGATGAACTCCCGGACGCCGTCGAGGGTGCTCACCACCTTGTTGTGCCGGGCGGTGGGCAGACCCCATTCGCGCAGCAGCTCGTACGCCTCCGAGAGACGGCTGATCTCCAGTCCGTCCCGCGCTCCGATGCCGTGCACCACCATGTGCAGCGGGAGGGTCGCGGTGACCTTGGGGTCCTTCTGCCGCAGCGAACCCGACGCGGAGTTGCGCGGGTTGGCGTACGGCTGCTCGCCCGCGGCCACCCGCCGGGCGTTGAGCCCCTCGAACGCCTCCATCGGGAAGTAGACCTCACCGCGGATCTCCACGAGGTCCGGGACGCGGTCGCCCTCGAGCCGCTCGGGGATGTCCTTGATCGTCCGTACGTTCGGCGTGATGTCCTCGCCGGTACGGCCGTCTCCACGGGTCGCGGCGCGGGTGAGCCGGCCCTTCTCGTACGTCAGACTGACCGCGAGGCCGTCGACCTTCAGCTCGCACAGGAAGTGGTACGAGGAGGTGCCGACCTCCTTGGCGACGCGCTCCGCCCAGGCCGCCAGCTCCGTGTCATCGAAGGCGTTGTCCAGCGAGAGCATGCGCTCGCGGTGCTCGACCGCCGTGAACTCCGTCGCGTACGCCCCCGCGACCTTCTGGGTCGGCGAGTCGGGCGTGCGCAGCTCCGGATACTCCTCCTCCAGCGCCTCCAGCGACCGCAGCAGCTTGTCGAACTCCACGTCGCTGATGACCGGCTGGTCCTTCACGTAGTACCGGAAGCGGTGCTCCTCGATCTGCTCGGCCAGCTGGGCGTGGGCCTCCCGTGCCTCCGCGGGCACCGCCGCGTGCTGTTCGACAGCCACCTTCGTCCTCCGTTACTCAGGGTTGTCCGCGAGCGATCTCGCCGCTCTGACGCAGTGCGCGAGCGCCGCGCGGGCATACGCGGGCGAAGCACCCGCCAGACCGCACGTCGGGGTGATCACCACGGACTCGGCGAGAGTCCCCGGATTCAGCCCCAGCCTGCGCCACAGCGTCCTGACACCCATGACGCTACCGGCAGGGTCCGACAATGGGCCGTCGGTGGAGGCCACGACTCCCGCGAACAGCTTCGTGCCGCCTTCCACCGCCTCGCCGATCGCCTCTTCATCACGCTCGGTGAGCAGACCGAAATCGAACGAGACGCCTTCGGCCCCGGCCCGGCGCAGCAGCGCGAACGGCACGTCCGGCGCGCAGGAGTGGACGGTCACCGGCCCGTCGGCGGCGGCCATCACGTCCCGCAGCGCGCTCTCGACGACCTGCCGGTCCACCGCCCGGTGCGTCCGGTACCCGCTGGCCGTGTGGACCTGGCCGCGCAGGACCGCCGTGAGGGAGGGCTCGTCGAGCTGCACCAGCACCTGGGCGCCCGGCACCCGGCGGCGTACGTCCGCGAGATGCGTGCGCAGCCCCTCGGCGAGCGAGCCCGCGAGGTCCCGGCAGGCGCCGGGGTCGCCCAGGGCCGCCTCGCCGTTCCTGAGCTCCAGGGCGGCGGCGAGGGTCCAGGGCCCGACGGCCTGGATCTTCAGCGGCCCCTCGTACCCCTGGGTGAACTCCTCCAGCGCGTCGAGGTCCTCCCCCAGCCAGGACCTGGCCCGCCGGGTGTCGCGCCCCGGCCGGTCGCTGACGCGCCAGCCGCTGGGCTCCACGTGCGCGTACATCTCGACCAGCAGCCCGATGGTCCGCCCGATCATGTCGGCGCCGGGGCCCCGGGCCGGCAGCTCCGGCAGATACGGGAAGTCCTCGAAGGATCCCGTGACGGTCTTGGCGGCCTCGCGCGCGTCGCCGCCGGGCATGGATCCGACCCCGGTCGCGGGGCCCCACAGGATGTCGCTCATCGCCCCGGCCGCACCGTCAGATCATTGATCTCGGCGTCACGCGGCAGATCGAGCGCGGTGAGGATCGTCGTCGCGACCGACTCCGGGTCGATCCACCTCGACGCGTCGTACTCCTTGCCCTCCTGCTGGTGCACCTTCGCCTGCATGGGGCTTGCCGTGCGCCCCGGGTAGACGGAGGTGACCCGGACGCCGTTCGGCTTCTCCTCGTGGCGCAGCGAGTCGGCGAGGGCCTTGAGCCCGTGCTTGGAGGCGGCGTACGCACCCCACTCGGCATGGGCGTTGAGACCAGCCCCCGAGTTCACGAAGATCACCGTGCCCTGGGAGACCCGCAATTGGGGCAGCATCAGCCGGGTCAGCTCGGCCGGCGCCACCAGGTTCACATTGAGCTGGGCGTGCCAGGTCTTCGGCGTCAGCTCGCCGATCGGGCCCAGGTCGACGATGCCCGCGATGTGCAGCAGCGAGTCGAGCCGCTCGGGCATCGCCTGATGGGCGAAGGCCCAGGAGAGCCGATCGGGCACGGCGAGGTCGCCGACGAGCGTGCGGGAGCCCGGATAGGCCGCGGCGAGCTCCTTGGCGCGGCCGGCGTCGCGGGCGAGCAGCACGAGCTCGTCGCCCCGCTCGTGCAGCCGGCGCGCGACGGCCGCGCCGATGCCGGAGCCCGCTCCGGTGATCAGGTGGGTAGCCATGCCTGCAATATTCGCACTACGGCGTGCCGGGACCCGAGGCGGCAGCCGATGTCGCGGCTTCCAGGTAGGCGAGCGCGGCGACGCCGTCCTCGGCGAAGAACACCAGGTCGGTCAGGGGTATCGGCAGGAAGCCCTCGTCCTCCATGCGCCGGAACTGCTGCTTCAGCCCGTCGTAGAACCCCGCCGTGTTGAGCAGCACCACCGGCTTGGTGTGGTGGCCGTGCTTCTTCAGCTCCAGGATCTCGGCGGCCTCGTCGAGCGTGCCCATGCCCCCGACCATGATCACGATCGCGTCCGACTTCTCCAGCAGCAGCGCCTTGCGCTCGGCGAGGTCGCGCGCGATCACCAGCTCGTCGGCGCCGGGCCTGGCCTTGTGCGCCAGGAACTCCACCGAGACACCTATCAGACGTCCACCCGCCTCCTGCGCGCCGTCGGCGACGACCTTCATCAGACCGACGTCCGACCCGCCCCACACCAGGGCGTGGCCGCCCTTGCCCAGCAGCTCGGCGAATTCACGGGCCGGGCGGGTGTAGCGCTCGTCGAGGTCGGCGGCGGAGAGGAAGACACAGATGTTCATGCGCCCACGCTACGGGCCGCCACTGACAACCGGCCCCGCGGTACGGGCCACCATCGACGACCGGCCCCACGGTACGGCCACCACTGACAACCGGCCCACGGTACGGACCACCGTCGACGACCGGCCCCCCGGCCGACCGCCCCGCCGCCGACCGGGGTTCCCGGCGGGCCCCAGGTCCTGGCCGGGCGCCCCGCAGCCGCCCCGCCCAAGATTTCTCCCGAAATCCCGTCCACCACCGATGAGTTCACGACGCACCCCCGGTCTCCCGTACATGGACAACCTGAGCGGCACGCTGAGCAGGACCCGGGGAACGGCGGTTTCGGCGGACGGCACCGTCATCGCGTACGAGCGCCAGGGGGACGGGCCGCCCGTCATCCTGGTGGGCGGCGCGCTCTGTACGGCCGCGAACGAGGCCCCGCTCGCCACGCTGCTCGCGCACCGGTTCGCGGTGCTGACCTACGACCGCCGGGGTCGCGGCGCCAGCGGTGACACCGCGCCCTACGCCGTGGAACGGGAGATCGAGGACCTCGCCGCCCTCATCGAGGCAGCGGGCGGCAGCGCGTCCGTCCACGGCATGTCCTCGGGCGGGGCGCTCGTCCTGAAGGCGGCGGCGGACGGGCTTCCGATACCTCAACTGTCCGTGTACGAGCCGCCGTTCCTGACCGACCGGGCCGGCCGGAGCGCGAACGCCGCCCACCGGGCGCGCCTGGACGGTCTCATCGCCGATGACCGCCGCGCGGAGGCCCTGGAGCTGTTCCTGGCCGACGCCATGCCGCCCGCGACACTCGCCCAGCTGCGGCACTCCCCCCTCTGGGGCGAGCTGGAGTCCCTCGCCCACACACTGGCGTACGACCATGCCGTGCTGGGCGACGCCCGGGTACCGACGAAGCGCCTTCGTCGGATCAGCGCGCGGGTGATGGTCGTCGACGGCGGGGCCAGCCCCCGTTGGCAGCGGGACACGGTCCGCGCGATCTCCGAGGCCCTGCCACGGGGCCGCCACCGCACCCTGACGGGCCAGACCCACGACGTGGCCCCGCATGTGCTGGCGCCGGTCCTGGAGGACTACTTCGCGGCGTGAGCGCCCCGCTGCCCCACGAACCACGGCCAGAGAGGCCAGAAAAGCCGGAAAAGCCGGGGAGGCCAGGGAAGCCGGGGCAACGTGTCAGACGTCCGCGGTCACGCGCCGCGTCGTGGTCGCGATCGTCGCCGAGCCGACCACGCGCGTGCCGTCGTACAGCACGATCGCCTGCCCGGGAGCCACACCGCGCACCGGCTCCGTGAAGGTCACGCGCAGCTCCGAGCCGTCGATCAGTTCGGCCGAGACGGTCGTCTCGCCGCCGTGGGCGCGCAGCTGGGCCGTGTACGTACCCGGACCGGAGGGTGCCGTTCCGCACCAGCGGGGCTTGATGGCGGTGAGGGCGGTGACGTCGAGGGCCTCGACCGGGCCCACCGTCACCGTGTTGTTGACGGGCGAGATGTCCAGGACGTAGCGCGGCTTGCCGTCCGGGGCGGGGTGACCGATGCGCAAGCCCTTGCGCTGGCCGATGGTGAAGCCGAACGCGCCGTCGTGGCTGCCCAGCTTCGCGCCGGACTCGTCGACGATGTCGCCCTCCGCCTTGCCCAGCCGGGAGGCCAGGAAGCCCTGGGTGTCCCCGTCGGCGATGAAGCAGATGTCGTGGCTGTCGGGCTTCTTCGCGACGGCGAGACCGCGCCGCTCCGCCTCCGCGCGGATCTCGTCCTTGGTGGTGAGGGTGTCGCCGAGCGGGAACATCGCGTGGGCGAGCTGCTTCTCGTCCAGGACCCCGAGGACGTACGACTGGTCCTTGGCCATGTCCGAGGCGCGGTGCAGCTCGCGGGTGCCGTCCTCGCCGACGACCACCGTCGCGTAGTGGCCCGTGCACACCGCGTCGAAGCCCAGCGCCAGCGCCTTGTCCAGCAGCGCCGCGAATTTGATCTTCTCGTTGCAGCGCAGGCACGGGTTCGGGGTACGCCCGGCCTCGTACTCCGCGATGAAGTCCTCGACGACGTCCTCACGGAAGCGCTCGGCGAGGTCCCAGACGTAGAAGGGGATGCCGATGACGTCGGCGGCGCGGCGGGCGTCGCGCGAGTCCTCGATGGTGCAGCAGCCGCGCGCGCCGGTGCGGAAGGACTGCGGGTTCGCCGAGAGCGCCAGGTGCACCCCGGTGACATCGTGCCCGGCTTCGGCGGCGCGGGCGGCGGCGACGGCGGAGTCGACACCGCCGGACATGGCGGCGAGGACACGGAGAGGGCGCTGGGGAGTCTGAGTCATAGCTCTACCAGGGTACGGGGCGGCGGGAACCGAAGGCTCGTGAGTAAACGTTCTGAGGGGCATGGGGCGTGAGGGCGGTAAACATGGTGGCGGCAGACAAGGGCGGAGCGGCCTCGGCCGGCGGGGTGTGCTGATCGGGGCCGGGGCGTTGATCGTCGGCGGTGGCGTGGCGGCCCGCGACGAGCTTCGGCGTGCCTGGTGGCGGCTGCCGGGTACAGAGAAGAAGCGCGTGGAGGGTGAGCTGGACCACGTGGGCGCGGAGTGGACGGCGGCCTCCCGCGCGAACTGGCGGCGTGCGGACCGGCCCGACGACTTCACCATCGACCGGGTCGTGATCCATGTCGTCCAGGGCAGCTACCCGACGGCCCTGAAGGTCTTCAAAGACCCGGGGCACGGCGCGGCCACGCACTACGTCGTACGCAAGGACGGGCACGTCGCCCAGATGATCCGTGAGCTCGACGTCGCCTTCCACGCCGGCAGCCGGGACATGAACGAGCGGAGCATCGGCATCGAGCACGAGGGGTTCGTGGACCGGCCCGAGGGCTTCACCGACGCGATGTACGCGGCGTCGGCCCGGCTGACGGCCGGGATATGCGAGCGGTACGGGCTCCCGGTGGACCGGGAGCACATCATCGGCCACGTCGAGGTGCCGGGGACCGACCACACCGACCCCGGCCCGCACTGGGACTGGGACCGGTACATACCGCTGGTGCGCGAGGCCGCGGCCGCCCCCGCGCCGAAGACGACGCGGGCTAGCTGAGTCCTGCGGTACGGGCCCGCTCGACCGCCGGGCCGATGGCCTTCGCGACGGCCTCGACGTCCGCCTCGGTGGAGGTGTGGCCGAGGCTGAAGCGGAGCGTGCCGCGCGCCAGGTCCGGGTCGGCTCCGGTCGCCAGCAGCACATGGCTGGGCTGAGCGATGCCTGCCGTGCACGCCGAACCGGTGGAGCACGCGATGCCCTGGGCGTCGAGCAGCAGCAGGAGGGAGTCGCCTTCGCAGCCGGGGAAGCTGAAGTGGGCGTTGGCCGGGAGCCGGTCCTTGGGGTCGCCTCCGAGGATCGCGTCGGGTACGGCCGTACGTACCGCATCGACCAGGCGGTCCCGCAGGCCGCCGATCTCGCGGGCGAAGTCGGTCCGCCGCTCGGTGGCGAGCCGACCGGCCACGGCGAAGGACGCGACGGCGGGCACGTCGAGGGTTCCGGAGCGTACGTGCCGCTCCTGGCCGCCGCCGTGCAGGACGGGCACCGGGCTGTACTCGCGGCCTAGGAGCAGCGCGCCGATGCCGTAGGGGCCGCCGATCTTGTGGCTGCTCACCGTCATCGCGGCGAGGCCGGAGGCGGCGAAGCCGACATCGAGCTGCCCGAAGGCCTGGACCGCGTCGGAGTGCAGCGGGACGCCGAACTCGGCGGCGGTCTCGGCCAGTTCCCGGACCGGCATGACGGTGCCGATCTCGTTGTTGGCCCACATCACGGTGGCGAACGCCACGTCGTCGGGGTCGCGCGCGATCGCCTCGCGCAGGGTCTCGGGGTCCACGCGCCCGTACGCGTCGACCGGCAGGTACTCGACGTTCGCGCCCTCGTGCTCACCGAGCCAGTGCACGGCGTCGAGGACGGCGTGGTGTTCGACGGGGCTGGCGAGAACGCGCGTGCGGCGCGGGTCGGCGTCCCGGCGCGCCCAATAGAGGCCCTTCACGGCGAGGTTGTCGGCCTCGGTGCCACCGGAGGTGAGCACGACCTCGCTGGGACGCGCGCCGAGCGCCTCGGCGAGGGTCTCGCGGGCCTCCTCGACGGTACGGCGGGCCCGGCGGCCCGCGGCGTGCAACGAGGAGGCGTTGCCGGTGACGGCGAGCTGGGCGGTCATCGCCTCGATCGCCTCCGGCAGCATCGGAGTGGTCGCGGCGTGGTCGAGGTAAGCCATGGTGCCCACGATTCTACGAGCCGGGGGGTGGGGGCTCTGGCCGCCGGGGCGGGTGGCGGGCTTCTCTCCCCGCCCCGCCCCTTCTCTCGTTCACGGGGGCTCCGCCCCCGAACCCCCGCGCCTCAAACGCCGGCGGGGCTGGATTCCGGGGCTCCGCCCCGGACCCCGCGCCGCAAACTCCCCCCTACTCCCCCTATGCCCAGCGGGCATGGGGGCCCAGCGAGACTGGAGCGCAGGCCCTAGCCGTGGCCCAGCGGCACCTTCGCCAGTTGGCGGGACTGGGCGACCAGGCGGTCCGCGCTGTCCCAGACCTCGGCGTCCTCCTCCAGGAAGCCGCCCGCGAGGTTGCGGGTGGTGATGGAGACGCGCAGCGGGCCCGGGGCGGGGCGGCAGCGGATGTGGGTGGTGAGTTCGACGGTCGGGGTCCAGCCCTTGAGGCCCAGCTCGAACGCGGTCGGCGGCATCGCGTCCACCGTGAGCAGCAGGGAGAGCGCGTCGGCGTCACGGCCGTCGGCGAGGCCGAACCAGCCGCGCATCTCGCCCTTGCCGGACGGCGCGCCGACCGCCCAGCCGACGGTTGCCGGGTCGAGCCTGATCTCCAGCCGCTCCAGCAGCGAGGAGTCGCCCGGGATGGGCGCGGGGCCGTCGTTCGGGCCCAGGCAGTGCTCGTACGCCGGAATGGCGGGCGGGCGGACGCTCGTACGGACGTCGTCGGGCAGTGCGCCCAGGTCGCCGTAGGTGGCGAGGACCCGGATGCGCTCGACCTCGGTGCCGTCGTCGGCGTACTGGAAGAGGGAGGCCTGTCCGGTCGAGAGGGTGCGTCCGGTGCGGATGATCTCGGTACGGATCACCGCGGGGCCGGGCGTGGACGGGCTGAGGTAGTGCCCCGAGATGGTGAAGGGGTCGGGGTGCGGAAGCGCGTCCCCGAGGGCGCGGCCGAGCAGCGCCAGCAGGTATCCGCCGTTGACGGCGCTGATGATCGTCCAGCCGGCCGAGAGCTCCGTGTCGTAGACGCCGGGTACGCCGGGGGCGCGGAGGGCGACTGCGGTGTCGCGGTCGAATTCGCTGTCGCCGATGAGGGCCTGTGCCACCTGTGACATAGCTGAACCGTACAGCAGGCAACTACTAAGCGGTAGCTTTTCCCTTCGTCGGCTGTGGATCACGCTTCCTCGGCGGCGGCCGAGCGGCGGTTCCAGGCGCGTGGCGCCCGCCAGTGGAAGCGCATCGCGAGCAGGCGCAGCACGAACGCCGTCACGACGGCGAGCCCGCTGGTGAACGCGTTCAGCGCGTCGAAGCGGATGCAGAGGACGACCATGGTCGCGCCGACCATCGCGGGCACGGCGTACAGGTCACGGTCCCAGCGCAGCAGCGACGGCACCTCGTTGGCGAGTACGTCACGGAGCACACCGCCACCCACGGCGGTGGCGAGGCCGAGCGCGGCGGAGGCGGTCAGGCCGAGGCCGTACTCGTACGCCTTGGTCGTCCCGGTCACGCAGAAGAGGCCCAGGCCCGCCGCGTCGAAGGTGTTGACCGAGCCCTGAATGCGCTCGACTTCGGGGTGCAGGAAGAAGACCAGAGTGGCCGCGACCAGCGGCATCAGGAAGTACCCGAGATCCGTGAACGCGGCCGGCGGTACGGCTCCGATGATCAGGTCCCGGAACAGCCCACCGCCCAGCGCCGTGACCTCGGCGAGGACGGCGATGCCGAACACGTCGAAGTTCTTGCGTACGGCGAGGAGCGCGCCGGAGATGGCGAAGACGAAGATCCCGACGAGGTCGAGCGCATGCTGGACGGAGGGCGTGAACAATTCGTGGAGCACCGCACAATTGTGCCGCCTCGACGCACCGGGTCCCGCCCGCCCAGCCGCCACGGGCCCGGCCGGTGGATACCGGTCGGGCCCGTCGGGGTGTGTCCGTGCTCAGCGCTCAGTGCTTCTCCGGCTCCTGGGGCTCCGAAGCGACCGACGCCTCAGCCGGCTCCGAGGAGCCCGGCTCCCGGGGCTCCGGAGCGACCGGACCCGAACCCGAATCCGGACCCGAACCCGAATCCGCAGCCACCTCCGACGCCGACTCCGCATCCGACGCCGTTTCCGACTCCGAACCCGACGCCGACGCCGTCTCCGCCTTCGTCACGTCCACGATCTCGATCGCCTGGCGCGCCGACGGCAGCGAGATGTCGTCCGGCGCCTGGTCGGCCGCGGACTCCGGGTGGTGGCAGGCGACCTGGTGGCCGGGGCGCAGGGACAGCAGCGGCGGCTCCTGGGTGCCGCAGATCTCGGTCGCCTTCCAGCACCGCGTGTGGAAGCGGCACCCGCTCGGCGGGGAGATCGGCGACGGCACGTCACCCTTCAGCAGGATGCGTTCGCTCTCCGCGCCCCGTCGCCTCGGGTCCGGCACCGGCACCGCCGAGAGCAGGGCCTTCGTGTACGGGTGCATCGGCGACTCGTACAGCGACGTGCGGTCCGCCAGCTCCACGATCTTGCCGAGGTACATCACGGCGATCCGGTCCGAGACGTGCCGGATCACGGACAGGTCGTGCGCGATGATCACGTACGTCAGTCCGAGCTCGTCCTGGAGGTCGTCCAGCAGGTTCACGACCTGCGCCTGGATCGACACGTCGAGCGCCGACACCGGCTCGTCGGCGACGACCAGCTTCGGCTTCAGGGCGAGCGCGCGGGCGATGCCGATGCGCTGGCGCTGGCCGCCGGAGAACTCGTGCGGGTAGCGGTTGTAGTGCTCGGGGCTCAGGCCCACCAGCTCCAGCAGCCGCTGCACCTCGCCCTTGACCCCGCCCTCCGGCTCGACGCCCTGCAGCCGGAAGGGAGCGGCCACGATCGAGCCGATCGTGTGCCTCGGGTTCAGCGAGCCGTACGGGTCCTGGAAGATCATCTGGATGTCCCTGCGCATCGGCCGCATTCCGCCGGTGCTCAGGTGCGTGATGTCCTTGCCCTCGAACTCGACCTTGCCGCCGGTCGGTTCGAGCAGCCGTGTGATCAGCCGGCCCATGGTCGACTTGCCGCAGCCCGACTCGCCGACGACGCCCAGCGTCTCACCGCGGCGTACATCGAAGTCGATGCCGTCGACCGCCTTCACGGCGCCGGTCTGGCGCTGCAACAGCCCCTTCTTGATGGGGAAGTGCTTGACCAGACCTTCGACCTTGAGCAGCGGCGACTCCGACGAGTCCGACGATTCTGAATGTGAATTCGAATTCTTCGTTTCGCTCACAGCTTCGGCGCAATCTCTTCGGTCCAGATCCGGGCCCGCTCCTCCTGCGACATGTGGCAGGCGGAGAAGTGGCCGGAGCCCCCGCCGCCGCCCACCGCGCGCAGCTCCGGTCGTTCGGTGCGGGTGACCCCGCCCTTGGGCACGTCCGCGTACGGGCAGCGCGGGTTGAAGGCGCAGCCGCTCGGCACGTTGATCAGGGACGGCGGCTGTCCCTTGACCGGGATGAGCCGGTCGGTCTGGTCCCGGTCGATGCGCGGCATCGAGCCCAGCAGACCCCAGGTGTACGGGTGCTGGGGCTCGTAGAAGATCTTGTCGACCGGGCCGCGCTCCACGCACCGCCCGCCGTACATCACCAGGATGTCGTCGGCGATCTCCGCGACGACGCCCAGGTCGTGGGTGATGATGATGACCGCCGAGCCGAACTCCTTCTGCAGATCCCGCATCAGGTCGAGGATCTGCGCCTGGACGGTCACGTCCAGCGCGGTCGTCGGCTCGTCGGCGATGAGCAGTTCCGGGTTGTTGACCAGCGACATCGCGATCATCGCGCGCTGGCGCATACCGCCGGAGAACTCGTGCGGGTACGCGTCCACGCGCTTGGCGGGCTCGGGGATGCCGACCCGGTCGAGCAGCTCGACCGCGCGCTTGCGCGCCACCTTCTTGGTCACGTCGTTGTGGACGCGGTACGCCTCCACGATCTGGCTGCCCACGGTGTAGTACGGGTGCATCGCGGAGAGCGGATCCTGGAAGATCATCGCCATGTCGCGGCCGCGCAGCCGGCGCACCTCGTCGGGGTCCGCGCCCACGAGCTCCTTGCCGTCGAGCCAGATCTCGCCCGACATCCGCACGTTCTTGCCGCGGGCGCCGAGCCGGTGCAGGCCCATGATCGCGAGCGAGGTCACCGACTTGCCGGAGCCGGACTCACCGACCACGCCCAGGGTCTTGCCCTTCTCCAGCTCGAAGCTGAGCCCGTCGACGGACTTGACCAGGCCGTCGTCGGTCGGGAAGTGGACCTTGAGGTCGCGCACCTCGAGGAACGCCCGCTGCGAGGCGGAGTCCCCGGAAGAGGCGGTCGGCTCACCGACCGCCGCGCCGGTCTTGGACAGTTCGCTCATGACAGCCTCACCCGCGGGTCGACGACGGCGTACAGAAGGTCAACCACGAGGTTGAGGAAGACGACGAAGAACGCCGCGAGGAGGGTGACTCCGAGGATCGGCGGCAGGTCGTTGTCCGTGATCGCCTTCACCGCGTACTCGCCGATGCCGTGCAGCGAGTACACCTGCTCGGTGATCACCGCACCGCCGAGCAGCAGGCCGATGTCCATGCCGAAGACGGTGACGATCGGCGTGAGCGCGGCCCGCAGGCCGTGCTTGGTGACGACCTTGCGCTCGCGCAGCCCCTTGGCCCGCGCGGTGCGGATGAAGTCCTCGTTCATCGTCTCCAGCATCCCGGAGCGGGTGAGCCTGGCGTAGATCGCCGCGTAGAGCAGGGCGAGCGAACACCACGGCAGGAAGAGCGTGTTGGCCCACTGCGAGGGGTTCTCGGCGAACGGCACATACGTCCGGCCGAAGATCTCCAGCTTGTAGCTGAAGAGCAGCAGGAAGAGCTGGCCGGTGAAGAAGATCGGCAGCGAGACACCGGCGAGCGCGCCGCCCATGGTGGCCCGGTCGAAGAAGGATCCCGGCCGCAGCGCGGAGATCACGCCGACGATGATGCCGGAGACCAGCCAGAGCACGGCGGCGCCGACCGCGAGGGAGAGGGTGACCGGCAGCCGGTTCATCAGGTGCGGCCAGACCTCTTCGTGGGTCTTGAAGGAGTAGCCGAAGCAGGGCGCGTCGCAGCGCTCGCTGGTGGGGCCCATGTCATAGGTGGCGCCGGTGACGATCCCCTTGATGAAGTCCCAGTACTGGAGGTAGACCGGCTGGTCGAGTCCCAGGTTCTCCTTGACCGCCGCGATGTCGGCGGGCGTGGGGTTCTTGCCGATGTACTGCTGGGCCAGCTGATCGGCGGTCTGGCCGGCCAGCTTCGGCAGGATGAAGAAGATGCCGAAGGTGACCGCGGAGACGACCAGCAGCAGGATCACCGCTGCGATCGTCCGCCGGATGATGTACGAGATCACGAGGACCGGCGCCGGTGCCCGCGGGCCGGGAAGCCCGCGGGCACCAATGCCTTCACCTGCCTTCCGGGGCTACTTCTTCGTCGTACCGATGTTGAGGTAGTCGTACTGACCGCTGAAGGCGGCCGTGGACACCATGTTGGTGCCGTTCGGCGAGCGGTACAGCAGGACCTTGAAGTACGTCAGCGGGACGATGGCCGCCTGGTCCATGACCTTCTTGTCGACCTCGGCGTAGGCCTTGTTGCGGGCCGCCTCGTCGGGGTTGGCGATGGCGTCGTCGAGGAGCTTGTTGACCACCGGGTCGTTCAGCTGCGAGAGGTTGGTGTTGCCGGACTGGCCGATGGCCTTGCCGTGCACGATCTGCTGCAGGTAGCCGTAGCCGGTCGGCCAGTCGGAGCCCCACTGCATCATGATCAGGCCGATATTCTCCTTCTGGGTGAACGTCGGCACGCCCGCGTAGTCCGTGAAGTACTTGCTCGACGGGTACTGCTTGATCTTGGCCTCGATGCCGACCTTCTTCAGCGACTCGATGACCGCGGTGGCGGCGTCGACCTCGCTCTGGCGGTCGCTGCGGGCGGAGATGAAGGTGGAGATCTTCTCCTTGCCGCAGGCCTTCAGGGCCGCCTTGGCCTTGGCGACGTCACCCTTGTTGCCCGGGGTGGCGTAGGTGTCGAACTTCTCGTAGCCCTTGACGTCCGTCGGCAGCACGGTGGAGGCGATCTCACCACGGATCGGACCGCCCATCGCGGTCTGCACCGAGACCTTGTCGATGGCGTACTGGACGGCCTTGCGGCACTCGACGTTGTCGAACGGCTTCACCTTGGTGTCGATCGCCGTGTAGACGAGGCGGCCGCCGAGCGCGTTGTCGGTGGCGGCCTTCAGGTCGTCCTTGGCCAGGATCTGCGCCTGGGTCTGGGTGTCGACACCGCGGCCGGCGAGGTCGGCGATGATGTCACCGGCCATCAGGTCCTTGTCGATGGTCGCCTGCGCGACCTTCAGGTTCAGGACGATCTTGTCCGGGTACTGCTTGCGCAGCGGGTCGGTCTTCGCGTCCCAGTGCTCGTTGCGGACGAGGGTGACCTGCTTGCCCTCCTCGTAGCTCGCGAACTTGTACGAGCCCGAGGAGACGACGGACTTGGTGTACGTCGCGCCCGTGTCCTTGGCCTTCGGCACCGGGGCGGTCTGCGGGGCGCTGACCAGGTAGTCGAAGTCCGCGAAGGGCTTGTTGAGGTTGAAGACGATGGTGTGGTCGTCCGGGGTCTGGATGGAGTCCAGGCCCTTGCCGCTCTTGTCCTTGTACGGGCCCTTGTACTTGGCCGGGTCCAGGAGGAGCTGCTGGAAGTAGCTCGGGCCGTTGGAGTGCACCTCGCGCGCGAAGTTCGAGCGCTCGACGGCGTACTTGACGTCCTTGGCGGTGACCGGGGTGCCGTCGCTGAACTTGACGCCCTTGCGGATCTTGTACGTCCAGGTCTTGCCGCCGTTGCTCTGGACACCCATCGACTCGGCGAGGTCCGGGACGAGCTCGTTGCCCTTCTCGCCGGCGGCCGGCTTGAAGGTCGTCAGCGGACGCGCGTAGAGGCGGCTGAAGTTGTAGATGAAGGCGTAGTACGTGTTGCCCGGGTCGAACGACTCGGGGGCGTCGGCCATCGCGTAGGTGACCGTGCCGCCCTTCGCGTCCGAGACGTTGACGACGTCCTTGGTCGCGGCGTTGGCGCCGGCGGCCTTGCCGGAGCCGCCGTTCTTGTCCTCCGCCTTGCTGCAGCCGGCGAGCACCAGGCTCGCACTGCTGACGACCGCGAGTGCGGCCACTGCTGACCTTCGCATGATGGTCTGGTTCCCCTTCGTTGTCGGAAACTTGATCGGGACTCGGGCTCGGGAGGTCCCCGCAGCCGTCAGCGGCTGCGCGGGTCGAGCGCGTCCCGGAGGCCATCACCGAGCAGGTTGAAGGCCAGTACGGTGATGAAGATCGCGAGGCCGGGGACGATCATGAACTGCGGGTCGACCTCGAAGTAGGTGACCGCCTCCCTGAGCATTCCGCCCCAGGAAGCCTGCGGGGGCTGGATACCGACGCCGAGGAAGCTGAGCGACGCCTCGAAGATGATGTTGGTGGGGATGAGCAGCGTCGCGTACACGATGATCGGCCCGACCAGGTTCGGCAGCAGCTCCTTGAAGAGGATGTACGGGCCGCGGGCCCCCATCCCGCGCGAGGCGTCGATGAACTCACGCTCGCGCAGCGCAAGGGTCTGGCCGCGCACGATCCGGGCCATGTAGGGCCAGTTGAAGAAGCCGATGACGAAGATCAGCACGCTGATGTGGAGCGGCAGGCCCTCAAGTCCGAAGGCACCGCCCTGCAGTGTCGCCGAGATGGCGATGGCGAAGAGGAGCAGCGGGAACGCCAGGAAGGTGTCCATGAGCCGGCTGATGACGCTGTCCACGCGGCCGCCGTAGTAGCCGGCGACCAGCCCGAGGATGGTTCCGATGACGTTCGACAGGACGGTGGCGCCGAAGGCCACCACGAGCGAGACCCAGGATCCCTCGAGGATGCGGGCGAGCATGTCGCGGCCGAACTTCGGGTCCACTCCGAGGAGGTGGTCCCAGCTCATTCCGCCGAAATCGCCCTTGGGGAGGGAGGTGTTGGGGTCGATGAGGTCCTGCTGGAAGGCGTTCGGATCCAGGCCCAGGAGCGACTGGAGCGGCCGGGAGAGCACCGCGACCAGGATGAGCAGGATGACGACGACGCCTCCGGCGACGGCGAGTTTGTCGCGTTTGAACCGCATCCAGGCGATCTGGCCGAGTGAACGGCCTTCGATCTGACCCTGTTTGGCCCCCGCGAGGACTGCCTCCGGCTGCGCGTCGGCTGCCGCTCCGGTGGTCTCGATCGGTGCGGTCACAGTGCCACTGACCCCTCTCGGCCGACGGTGGCCGGCCCCCCATACCCGCCGTGGTAACGGCCTGACTCACTTGGCTGGTGCTCGAAGCGGATGCTCGAGACTCATGCGCGAACAAAGGGCAAACGGACCTTTGTTAGCGGGGAGTCAACATCGGGTTCGCGATCACCCGCCAGACCTGACGGGGAATGTTTGCTCAACCGTGATGCGACCGGACAGCTACCGCTATCCGGACGGGCCAGGAGTCTGAGCGGAGAGATTCGGCCATTTACCGGTCGGTACTGGTCCGTTTCGGACCGGTACGTGTGGAGCGTGTCTCAGTGGCCGGTCAGCTCCGATCGGGGCTGACCATCGGCGCTGATGGGGACTCACCATCGGCGCTGATCGGCGCATATCGGAGCCGGTCAGCGCTGCGGTCGGTACACGCGGGGAGGGCGTGGTCAGTACACGCGCGAGGGGCCGCGGTCAGTACGCGCGGGGGCGCGGTCAGTACGTGTGGGGGCGCGGTCAGTACGTGTGGGGGGGGGCGCGCTCAGTACACGCGGGAGGCGCGGTCAGTACGCGCGAGGAGCCGCGGGAGGGTAGCCGTAACCCGGCTGCGGGGACGGCGCGGCGTGTGCCTCGCGGTCGTAGAAGGGGCGGGCGTTGGCCCGCAGCCACATGGTCACCGGGTCGTACTCGTCGGACATGGCGACGGTGGAGACCGGGAGTCCGTCCGGGACCGCCGCGATCGACTGACGCATCATCGCCCGCACGGCGTCGACGGACTGCGCACCCGTGTCGTAGAGATCGAGGCCGATGGCGAGATAGGGAGCACCGAGCGCCGGCTGCACCCAGGCTCTGCGCAGCGAACGGACGGCCGGGGTGCGGTGCGCGTTCTGCGTCAGGAGGGCGTAGAACTGCGGGATCTCGACGGCCGGTTCGGTCAGCCGCAGCGGTCCGGCGGGCATCCGCTCGAGGCCGGTGGCGATACGGCGCAGATCGAGCCACGGGATGCCGACGCCGCCGCCCGGGGCGTGCGGGTTGAGCCAGATTCCGTAGCGGTCGGGGAAGAGGGCGCGGGCGATGTCCACACCGGTGGCCACTTCATGGGCCCGGGTCCAGCCGGAGGCGGCGAGCTCCTGGGCGGAGGTGACACAGGGGGCGTAGACCTGGCCGTCCACCTCCATGTTTCCGTACTGGGCGTCGGGGGAGCCGGCCTGGCCGTGCCAGAGCAGCATCCAGAGCCGGCCTGCCGACGGGTCGCAGAGCGCGTGGAGCAACGCCTCGTACGCGTCGTAGCGTCCGGGCGTCACCTGGCGCAGCATGTGCTCGACCTGCCCGGCCGCCGCGGTGCCTGACGCGCTCACTGTGGGTCCCGCCCCTCTTCGATCCGCCGATCCATACGCCTGCGCCGCGCCCTGACACACGACGAGCGCGGCGGCCACGTCATCAAACCAGCTTAGGCGGCCTCACTGACACTGCCTTGACGACCCAGGCGTGCCGCCCGGGAGCGCCAGGGGTGCAGGTGGTGCTAGGGGTGCTCGGGGTGCTGACGGGTGTAGAAGGGGCGCACCCGGTTCAGCATCCAGTCGCCGACCGGGTCCTGTGTGACGTCCAGCAGGACCAGGTTGACGGGCCAGCTCACGGGGACCCGGCCGAGCGCCCGGCCCAGGGCGTCCATCGGGGCCGTGCGGTGGTGGCCCTCCCAGTCGGAGAGCTGGACGCCGATGAACAGGGAGGGCGCCTCGCCCTCGACGCTCGCGAGCACCCGGCGGGCGGTCTGGACGATCCCGGTCGACTCGAACTCGCCCGCCGCGGCGGCCAGGAAATCGACCGGCTCCTCCTGCCAGTCCGGCTCGTAGAGCCGCACCCGGCCCCCGGTCGCGGGACCGTCCAGGGGCGTGCGCCCCACCCGGCACAGCTCGGCGACGGCGATCGGCGGCAGCGGTACGCCGACGGCGCCGCCCGGGTTCACGGCGATGCCCAGCTGAGGGGGCAGGCCGCGGGCGAAGTCGATCGCGGGGGCGACGGTGCCGGAGACGGCGTCGCCGACGCACTGGAGGAACTGCTGCTGCGAGCTGAAGACGGGGACGTAGGCGGCGCCGTCGATCTCCATGGTGGGTAGGTCGAGGCTGGGGCTGTCCGGTCCGCCGCCGTTGGGCAGCGGCACCCAGATGTGGCTGCGGCCCAGTACTTCGACCAGCCGGCCGCCGGCGGCGGGGTTGCCGACGGAAGCGGCCAGCACCTCTTCGAGCTCATTGGCCGGCCATGTCGTGTCCACGTCGATCCCTGCTTCCCCGTCCGCCCCTGCCGGGCCACGATGTCCTGCGCCAGCAGGGTACCGGGGGTGGGGGCGCCTGCGGCGGCCACGCGGCGGAGCCGCACATCGATGCTGCTCCCCGCCCGCCCCTACACCCGCAGCGCCCGGCCAGGCTCTTCGCCTGCCGGCCGCCCCGGGCCGACCGCGCCCGCCCGGGGGAGCGCCGGGGGCGCCTGCGGCGGGCCACGCGGCGGAGCCGCACATCGATGCCGCTCCCCTCCCCGCCCCTCCCCGAACTGGGGGCAAGCCCCCAGACCCCCGTACGGCCTCCGGCCGTGTCCTCAAACTCCCCCTACGCCCTGCGGGCGTGGGGGGACCCCCGGCCGGGCTGGGTTTCCCAGCCCCGCCGGCGTTTGAGGCGCGGGGGTTCGGGGGCGGAGCCCCAGCGGGGCCGCGCCGCCGTCCTCACACCACCCCGTCGAAGCCGATCCGGGTCAGGGCCGTCGCCGCCGTCCGGTCCAGGAGGGTCGCGGAGGCGCAGCCGGACGGGAGGCGGCCGCGCTCGGCGTCGTGGACGAGGCGGGAGACCGCGCGGCGGTGGCGGGCGAAGGCGTAGCCGGAGACACCGCGGCCGCGCTCGCGCTGGCCCTCGCGGGCGAGGTCGGGGGTCACGTCCAGCAGGACCAGGTGCAGGGCACGCCCGCGCCGCCGCGCCTCGCGGGCCAGCCAGCGCCGCACCCAGGACTGCGTACCGCAGTCGTGCACGACCACGCTCGCACCGGAGCGCAGGGCGCGCCGCAGCCCCGCGTAGTGCGCGAGGCGGACCAGCGGCCGGTAGACGGCGTACGGCAGGGCGCGGGGCATCCGGCGGTCCCAGCGGTCCCGGGTGTCCTGGGAGTCGATCCCGCCACCCTCCGCGGCCCGCCGGATCAGGGTGGACTTGCCACTGCCGGGCAGCCCGGAGACGACGACCACGTCCCCCTGGCCGAAGATCAGCCGGCGCGGGGCGCGCCGCGACCGGTCGCGCAGATCGCGCACCACGGGCAGGTCTCGCAGCGGCACCGGCGCGGGCACCCCCGCCGGGACCGGATACGCGCCGGACACTCCGGATCGCTGCAACGTCATCGCTCTCCCCCTTGTCGGGTCTTCGGGACCCTGCCCAGGAAGCTTAAAGAAAAGGTAATGACCAACAAGTGATTTGCCGATCGGAGCGCCCGTGCAATGATGTGCCCGCCAACTGCATACCGGCCGTTCGAATCCGCGCGGGAGAGTCCCGGGCACCTCTGGTACCGACTTTCGGTACCTACGAGTGTGCCGGGCGCCGAAGGAGCAAGTCCCTCCCTTGAATCTCTCAGGCCCCGTACCGCGCGGGTGAGGCAGATCTGAAAAGCGGGCCGCCGCCCTGTGGCTGGTGGCTCCACCCAAGGTGCAAGTCGTGGTCATCACGTACGTTCCGTACGTGTGGTCGTGATGAACCTCTCAGGTTTCGATGACAGATGGGGAGGATCGTCCTCGCCAGTCATGCCCTGGGAGCCCCATCCATGAGCACCGCCCCCCGTCTCACCGCCCTCGATGCCCTGCATCGCTCGCTGGGCGCCACGATGACCGACTTCGCCGGCTGGGACATGCCGCTGCGCTACGCCAGTGAGCGCGACGAGCACAACGCCGTACGGACCAAGGCCGGCCTCTTCGACCTCTCCCACATGGGCGAGATCACCGTCACCGGGCCGCAGGCCGCCGCTCTGCTGGACTACGCGCTGGTCGGGAACATCGGCGGGGTCGCCGTCGGCCGCGCCCGCTACACCATGATCTGCCGTGAGGACGGCGGGATCCTCGACGACCTGATCGTCTACCGCCTCGGCGAGGCGGAGTACATGGTCGTCGCCAACGCCTCGAACGCGCAGATCGTCCTCGACGCCCTCACCGAGCGCGCCGGCGGCTTCGACGCCGCCGTGCGCGACGACCGCGACGCGTACGCGCTCATCGCCGTACAGGGCCCCGAGTCCCCCGGCATCCTGAAGTCGCTCACCGACGCCGACCTGGACGGGCTGAAGTACTACGCGGGCCTGCCGGGCACCGTCGCCGGGGTCCCGGCGCTGATCGCCCGTACCGGCTACACGGGTGAGGACGGCTTCGAGCTGTTCGTGGCCCCTGCCGACGCCGAGAAGCTGTGGCAGGCCCTGACGGACGCGGGCAAGGACGCCGGTCTGATCCCCTGCGGCCTGTCCTGCCGCGACACGCTCCGCCTGGAGGCGGGCATGCCGCTGTACGGGCACGAGCTGACCACCGCGCTCACCCCCTTCGACGCGGGCCTCGGCCGGGTCGTGAAGTTCGACAAGGCGGGCGACTTCGTCGGGCGCGAGGCCCTTCGGGCCGCGGCCGAGCGTGCGGAGACGAATCCCCCGCGCAAGCTCGTCGGACTGATCGCCGAGGGCCGCCGGGTCCCGCGCGCCGGAATGCCCGTCGTCTCCGGCGGCCAGGTGATCGGCGAGGTCACCTCCGGCGCCCCGTCGCCGACCCTCGGCAAGCCTCTCGCCATCGCGTACGTGGACGCCGCGCACTCCGCGCCCGGCACCGAGGGCGTCGGCGTGGACATCCGCGGTACGCATGAGCCGTACGAGGTCGTCGCCCTGCCCTTCTACAAGCGCCAGAAGTGACGACCGCGGTCTTCGCCGTCTCACCCTCCAAGACCACGTCCCACAGCACTCCCCCGCGTACAGGAGAATTCTGCTCATGAGCAACCCCCAGCAGCTGCGTTACAGCAAGGAGCACGAGTGGCTGTCGGCCGCCGAGGACGGCGCGTCGACGGTCGGCATCACGGAGCACGCGGCGAACGCCCTCGGCGATGTCGTGTACGTCCAGCTTCCGGCAGTCGGTGACACGGTGACCGCGGGCGAGTCCTGCGGCGAGCTGGAGTCCACCAAGTCGGTCAGTGATCTGTACTCCCCGGTGACCGGTGAGGTCACCGAGATCAACGCCGATGTCGTCGACGACCCGTCGCTGGTGAACTCCGCCCCCTTCGAGGGCGGGTGGCTGTTCAAGGTACGCGTCACGGGCGAGCCGGATGATCTGCTCTCCGCCGACGAGTACACCGCGTTCACCGGCAACTAGGGACCAGACCACCATGTCGCTTCTGAATACCCCTCTCCATGAGCTCGACCCGGACGTCGCCGCCGCCGTCGACGCCGAGCTCCACCGCCAGCAGTCCACCCTGGAAATGATCGCCTCGGAGAACTTCGCTCCGGTCGCGGTCATGGAGGCGCAGGGCTCCGTCCTCACCAACAAGTACGCCGAGGGCTACCCGGGCCGCCGCTACTACGGCGGCTGCGAGCACGTCGATGTCGTCGAGCAGATCGCCATCGACCGCATCAAGGACCTGTTCGGCGCCGAGCACGCCAACGTCCAGCCGCACTCCGGCGCCCAGGCCAACGCCGCCGCGATGTTCGCGCTGCTGAAGCCGGGCGACACGATCATGGGTCTGAACCTCGCCCACGGCGGGCACCTGACCCACGGCATGAAGATCAACTTCTCCGGCAAGCTCTACAACGTGGTCGCGTACCACGTGGACGACGCCACCGGCCAGGTCGACATGGCCGAGGTCGAGCGCCTCGCCAAGGAGTCCAAGCCGAAGCTGATCGTGGCCGGCTGGTCCGCGTACCCCCGCCAGCTGGACTTCGCGGCCTTCCGCCGGATCGCGGACGAGGTCGGCGCGTACCTCATGGTCGACATGGCCCACTTCGCGGGCCTGGTCGCGGCCGGTCTGCACCCGAACCCGGTGCCGCACGCCCATGTCGTGACCACGACCACCCACAAGACGCTGGGCGGCCCGCGCGGCGGTGTGATCCTCTCCACGGCCGAGCTGGCCAAGAAGATCAACTCCGCGGTCTTCCCCGGTCAGCAGGGCGGTCCGCTGGAGCACGTGATCGCGGCCAAGGCCGTCTCCTTCAAGGTCGCGGCCTCCGAGGAGTTCAAGGAGCGCCAGCAGCGCACGCTGGAAGGCGCGAAGATCATCGCCGAGCGGCTGGTCCAGGACGACGTGAAGGAGGTGGGCGTCTCCGTCCTCTCCGGCGGGACGGACGTGCACCTGGTCCTCGTCGACCTGCGCCACTCCGAGCTGGACGGCCAGCAGGCCGAGGACCGCCTCCACGAGGTCGGCATCACGGTCAACCGCAACGCGGTCCCGAACGACCCGCGCCCGCCGATGGTCACCTCGGGTCTGCGCATCGGCACGCCCGCCCTCGCCACCCGTGGCTTCCAGGGCGAGGACTTCCGTGAGGTCGCCGACATCATCGCCGAGGTGCTCAAGCCGTCGTACGACGCCGAGGCCCTCAAGGCGCGCGTGACGGCGCTCGCCGCGAAGTTCCCGCTTTACCCTGGTCTGTAACAGCCTGGTCTGTGACCACCGGGCCGTAACGGTCTGCCGTTAGCAGCCCGAAGCAAAACAAACGGGGCACCGCACACACTTACCGGTGAATGCGGTGCCCCGCAGCACGTACCGCGCGTTCGTTCTTCTGCACGACCCTGGCAGACAACGGCGTCTACCACCCCACAAGGAGTTCCCCGTGGCCATCTCGGTCTTCGACCTGTTCTCGATCGGCATAGGCCCGTCCAGCTCCCACACGGTCGGCCCGATGCGCGCGGCGCGGATGTTCGCCCGCCGCCTCAAGAACGAGGGCCTGCTGGCCCACACCACGGCGGTACGCGCCGAGCTCTACGGTTCACTGGGTGCTACCGGCCACGGCCACGGCACCCCGAAGGCCGTCCTGCTGGGCCTGGAGGGCGACTCCCCCCGTACGGTCGACGTCGAGACGGCCGACGACCAGGTCGAGCGGATCAAGGCCACGAAGAAGATCAGCCTCCTCGGGGTGCACGAGATCGGCTTCGACTTCGACGAGGACCTCGTCCTGCACCGCCGCAAGGCGCTGCCGTACCACGCGAACGGCATGACCCTCTGGGCGTACGACGCCGAGGGCGCGACGCTGCTGGAGAAGACGTACTACTCGGTCGGCGGCGGGTTCGTCGTCGACGAGGCGGCGGTCGGCGAGGACCGGATCAAGCTCGACGACACCGTACTGAAGTACCCCTTCCGCACCGGTGACGAGCTGCTGCGGCTCTCCCGCGAGACGGGTCTGTCGATCTCCGCCATGATGCTGGAGAACGAGAAGGCCTGGCGGACCGAGGACGAGATCCGCGCGGGGCTGCTGGAGATCTGGCGGGTCATGCAGGCCTGCGTCTCGCGCGGAATGTCCCGCGAGGGCATCCTGCCGGGCGGCCTCAAGGTGCGCCGCCGCGCCGCCACCACCGCGCGCAAGCTGCGCTCCGAGGGCGACCCGCAGGCGCTCGCGATGGAGTGGATCACGCTCTACGCGATGGCCGTGAACGAGGAGAACGCGGCCGGTGGCCGGGTCGTCACCGCCCCGACGAACGGCGCCGCCGGCATCATCCCCGCCGTTCTGCACTACTACATGAACTTCGTCCCCGGCGCCGACGAGGAGGGCGTGGTCCGCTTCCTGCTCGCCGCGGGCGCGATCGGCATGCTCTTCAAGGAGAACGCCTCGATCTCCGGCGCCGAGGTCGGCTGCCAGGGCGAGGTCGGCTCCGCGTGCTCCATGGCGGCCGGCGCGCTCGCCGAGGTGCTGGGCGGCTCGCCCGAGCAGGTGGAGAACGCCGCGGAGATCGGCATGGAGCACAACCTGGGCCTGACCTGCGACCCGGTCGGCGGTCTCGTCCAGATTCCGTGCATCGAGCGCAACGGAATGGCGGCGGTGAAGGCCGTCACGGCCGCGCGGATGGCGATGCGCGGCGACGGCAGCCACAAGGTCTCCCTGGACAAGGTCATCAAGACCATGAAGGAGACGGGCGCGGACATGTCGGTCAAGTACAAGGAGACCGCGCGCGGCGGCCTCGCGGTGAACATCATCGAGTGCTGATCGTCCTCGGCCGCCGATCGCCGCGTGCTCGTCACCGGGTACTGAGCCAGTGCGGGTCCGGGACCACCGTCAGGACCGCCGAGACCAGCAGGGCCAGCGCGAGCAGCGCCACCTCCACGCGGGCCGGGACCTGGCTGTCGTCCCGGCCGCGTATCAGCCGGTGCCGGGCCGTCAGCGCCAGCACGCTCACCACGGCGACCAGCACCAGCTTGGCGATCAGCACCCGCCCGTACGCCGTCGTGAACACGACGTCCGCCGGCAGCCTGCGCAGTGAGGTGACCGTGCCCGTGAGGGCGACCGCGGCGAAGGGGTAGGGCGCGAGGCGGGCGTAGCGGGCGAGCACGGCCCGTCCGGCTTCCGGCTCCGCGCGCCGCAGCCACATGGTCCGCAGGACGTACAGCAGCCCGCCCGACCAGAGCGAGGCGGCGGTCAGGTGCACCACCGTCAACGCGGTGCCCACCTCCGGGCTGACCGGCTCCGGATGCGCGCGCAGCGCCTCGGCGAGGACCACCAGGGCCAGCGGGGCGAGGGCACGGGCCGGGCGGCCGAGCCCGGCGCAGAGGGCCGCGAACGTGAAGCCGTTGGCCATGAGCAGCAGCAGGACGCCGTCACGGGTGGCGTAGGCGGCGGTGACGTCGAGGTGACTGACAGCGGCCAGGACGAGGATCTGCCCGGCCGACGCACCGGCCCCCGCGAGCGCCGCCCACAGCCCCCAGTCGCGGGGCCGCGGGCCCGGTCCCGCGAGCCGGCGCCCGGCAAGCTCGCCGATGTGCACGGCGAGCGCGACGAAGACGACGGCGCGCAGGGCGGTGGTGGTGCCGGGAGCGGGGATGCGGAGCTCACCGGTGCCGTGGGTGGCGATGGCCACGCCGAGCAGGGCGACGACGAGCGCGGCGAGCGTGCCGCCCGCGATCGCGGCGGCGGTGAGCGGGCGCGGCACGAGACCGCGCGCCGGGCGGGAGCCGGTCCGGTCGCGCACCTCCCTGTCAGTGGGTCCGGGCGTCACCGAACAATCGTCTCCAGCCGTCCAATGAGACGGCAAGTCAAGGTATTTCGCGAGACTTCACCCACACGGGTGCGGCGCAGGATGCACGAGACCCCCGGCACGGCAGCCGGGGGCCACAGACGCGTGTCGCGGACCGTATGTCTCGAAGCGTCACGCCTTGTTGAGCGACGCCCAGAACTCGTCGAAAGTCAGCAGGCCGTCGCCGTTGCCGTCCTTGGACTTGATGACGGCCTCGGCGACCGTCTCGGTCACGTTGAAGTCGCCCAGCTGCGCCATGACGCTCTTGAGCTCGGCGGCCGAAATCAGCCCGTCGCCGTTCACGTCGTACTTCTCAAAAGCCTTGCGCGCCGACTCGATGTCCGCCACTGGACCCACCCCTTCATGGTGCGTTACTGATGGAGGCCAGATTATCGGCGGCGCTCGGCGACACGCCGCCCGGGGCCGTGCGCGACCATGGACTGATGAGCGAGGAGCTGGCACGGATCCTGGCGGAGGCGGCCCACGGACGGTTCCCGCCACCGGACGGTACGACCACGATCGTGCCGCAGCCGGGCCCCCGGGACGCCGGCGTGCTGGCCTTCACCGCGCATTCGGTGGTCTTCACCGACGAGGACCCCGAGTGGATACGGGCCACGCTGGCGGCCACGTCGAGCGATCCGCTCGCCGCCAGCATGAACCCCGGCTTCCTCAGCGCGCTGATGGCCAGAACCGGACGGTCCATGAACACCATCGACCTGCTGACCGTCGCGGACGCCCGGCCGGGTCGGACCGAGCTGCCGCTGCGCGAGATGGAGGACCCGGACCACCCACGGGTGGCCCGTGCGCTCGCGTTCCGGGAGGACGTACGGGTCTGGGCCGCCGACGGCGGCGTCCTGATCCTGGGCCGCGGGGTCGCGGGCCGCTGGGAGGCGGCGATAGAGGTGGACCTGGCGGCACGCGGCGCGGGCCTCGGGGTGGAGCTCGCGATCGCCGCACGTCATCTGGTGCCGGACGCGTTCGTCTGGGCGCAGCAGTCGCCGGGGAACGCCCGCAGCGTGCGGACGTTCCAGCAGGCGGGGTTCCGTCCGGTCGGCTCCGAGGCCCTGCTGCTTGCGGGCTGAATTAGATCAGCGCTCAAAAGGAAAAGCGTTCAACTACTTTAGCCCCCCAAAGCGTCGATTCTGCGCCGCGCAACGCCGTAATTTCGCCAAACCCTACCCCCCGGTTCGTCACTCTCCGATGTCGGGCGATAACTTCATGGCGTCGCCGCCACACCAGGAGCACAGGGCTCCCAGGGACAAGCGGCGCAAGGGCGATGGCACCAGTGACGATCACAAAGGACCCCGGCCGATGACCGCCGAGCAGCTCGACTTCCCGCTCTCCCGGCGCGGTGATGTGCTGCCCGCCGAATGCTCCTGGCTGCGCGAGAAGCAGCCGGTGGCGCGGATCCGCACCCTCACCGGTGACGACGCCTGGCTGGTGAGCAGTCACGCGCTGGCCAGACAGGTCCTGGAGGACGACCGTTTCAGCCTCAAGGACACCGCCACCCCTGGTGCGCCCCGCCAGTACGCCCTGACGATCCCGCCCGAGGTCGTCACCAGCATGGGCCACGTCAACAGCCCCGCGCTGGGCGACGCCGTGCGCAAGGCGCTCAACCCGCTGGCCGGCGGGACCGCTCTGCGGGACTTCCTGCACGCCAAGGCCGACGAGCTCGTCGACGCGATGCTCAGCGAGGGCCCGCCGATGAATCTGCGCGACGCCTTCACCGACCCGTTCTCGGCGGCGCTGCAGTGCAAGGTCATCGGCGTGCCGTTCGACGACTGGCGCCGACTGATGGCGGGGCTGGACATCGCGTTCATGACCAGCGCCGACTCCTTCGACGGCGCGAGCCTCAACTGGTACAAGGACCTCGCCTACATGGTGGAGCAGCTCAACGCTCCCGAGGCGCAGCGCTCCGGGCTGCTGGCCGAACTCGCCGCGCTGCGCGAGGATCCCGAGTCGGCCCATCTGAGCGACGACACACTGGCCTCGGTCGCTGTCTCGCTGTTCGGCTCCGGAGCGGTCTCCACATCGGCGTTCCTGGCGCACGCGGTCCTCGCGCTGCTCCAGCGGCCGGAGTTGATCGGCTATCTGCGCGACCATCCGGAACGGATGGGCCCGGCCGTGGACGAGCTGCTCCGCTGGAACCTGTCGATCGGCGACGGTCTGCCCCGGCTCGCCATGGAGGACGTCCAGCTCGGCGATGTGCTGGTCCGCAAGGGCGAGTTGGTGCTGGTGCTGGTGGAGGCCGCCAACTTCGATCCGGAGGTCTTCGACGACCCCCAGCAGCTCGATCTGGAGCGCGAGCACAACCCGCATCTGTCCTTCGGCGGCGGCCGCCACGGCTGCCCGGCCTCGGCGCTGGGGCGGGCACACGCGGAGATCGCCCTGGACACGCTGGTGCGCAGGCTGCCGGAACTCCGGCTCGCCGTCCCGGCGGAGCAGCTCGTATGGCGTACGGGCTTCATGAAACGCCTGCCGGAACGGCTCCCGGTCCTCTGGTGAGCCGGATCCTCGGGTGTTGTCGGTCAGCAGTCGGAGCGCCACGACGGGGTCGGGGTGATCCTCCCGACCTCGACGCGGCGGCCTGCCGTGGATCTTCACTCGTTGGCGGTCGCGTCCTCGCGGCGCACCTTTCACGACCGGAACGAGTCACCGCCAATAGTCGATGAATCAATCACTCTGACCCATATTTATTCACGGTTTGCCAGGTAGGTGGCTCACTTCACCTTTGATTCACCTTCCCCCTGGGGCGATAGGGGAGGTTACGACGGTAATGCCTGTTTTGCCATGCGCCCCCCGTATGTCATAGTCGGGGTCACGACCCCCATTGACCCGGGCCAGGTCGTCCAGCGCGGCCATGGATCACACCCCCTTGTCCATGGCCGCACACAGGAAGCCCCCTTGGTGCCGTACCACGGCCGCAGGGGGCTTCGGTGCGTTCCGGGGTCAGCGGTCGGAGACCCGCATCTCGAACCACGTGGTCTTGCCGCGCGGCAGCAGATCGACCCCCCAGCGGTCGGAGAGCTTGTCCACCAGAAAGAGGCCGCGGCCACTCGTGTCCATCTCATGGACGGGCATGAGACACGGCAGTCCGCGCGAGGGGTCACGCACCTCGATACGGATCCAGCCGCGCCGGCGCAGCATCCGCAGCCCGAAGACCCGCGCTCCGGTGTGGCGCACCGCGTTGCCGACGAGCTCGGAGACGAGCAGGATCGCGTGCTCGGCGACCTGCGGGGAGAGGGACCACTGGCGCAGCACCACGCACTGGGTCAGTCTGCGGGCGGTGGCGGCGGATTCGGGACGGGAGGGCAGCCGGACCTCGTCCTCCGTCGGATTCCCGAACAACTCGATCGCCTTGAGCGCCTGTTCGTCCTCGACGGCCGGCATCCACCGAGCGGCGGTCGCGCTGCCGCGCTGCCGCGGTTGTTCCATACCTTCCAGCCCCGCCATGCCCCCATCATGGCCGCCCGGAGCATCTCGTGTGGCCGTTCCGGAACAATCGGTGTCCCGGAATGGGTTATTCCGGGACACCGGCTTGGCATATGACTGTGGCAGCATGGAGGCTCTCATACCCCACCCGACCTGCGCCGACACAGCGCTTACGGGTGATGACCAAGAGCGGCGAGTTCCGTCGCCTTATGGTTCTCTTAAGGCACGTTTAAGACGCCTGCCGAGTTGACGCCACAGCAATTTGCTCCCTGTTGAGGCGAATTCAGAGGAACTTCGCCTTACCCGGGCCCTCCTCGACAAAACTGCGCATACCGCGCTCGCGGTCCTCCGTGGCGAACAGGCCCGCGAACCAGTTCCGCTCGATGGCGAGCCCGGTCTCGATGTCCGTCTCCAGACCCGCGTCGATGGACTCCTTGGCCGCGCGCAGCGCCAGCGCCGGGCCCTGGGCCAGCTTCGCCGCCCAGGCGTGCGCCTGCTCGTACACCTCGGCGGCCGGTACGACACGGTCGACCAGACCGAGCGCCAGCGCCTCGTCGGCCTTCACCATGCGGCCGGTGAAGATGAGGTCCTTGGCCTTGGACGGCCCGACCAGCCGGGACAGCCGCTGGGTGCCGCCCGCGCCGGGGATCAGGCCGAGCAGGATCTCGGGCTGGCCCAGCTTGGCGTTGTCGGCCGCGATCCGGAAGTCGGCGCAGAGCGCCAGCTCGCAGCCGCCGCCGAGCGCGTAGCCGGTGACGGCCGCGACGACGGGCTTGGGGATACGGGCGACGGCGGTGAACGAGTCCTGCAGGGCCCGGGACCGTACGACCATCGCCGCGTGGTCCATGGTCTGCATTTCCTTGATGTCCGCGCCCGCCGCGAACACCTTCTCTCCGCCGTACAGGATCACCGCCCGCACGTCGTCCCGGCGGGCCGCCTCCTCGGCGAGCTCACGCAGCCGGTCCTGGACGGCGATGTCGAGGGCGTTCATCGGGGGACGGTCGAGTCGGATGGTGCCGACGCCTTCGGAGACTTCGAGAGAAACGGTCATGGGGGAAGGTTAGTCGGCGGGGGTCCGGGGGTGTCCCCCGGGAAAGCGCAGCACGGGAACGGGCCCGGTGCTGTTGGGGGTTTGGGGGTATCCCCCAAAATGTCCAGCACAGCACCGGGCCCGTACGGGGGACGAGTTACTTCGTCCACTCCGCCCAGGACATGTTCCAGCCGTTCAGCCCGTTCTCCGGGGCGATCTGCTTGTCCTTCGAGTTCTTCACGATCACGACGTCGCCGATGATCGAGTTGTTGTACAGCCACGCCGCCGGCGTACCGCTGTCGTACGCGCCGCGCACATCCCGCAGGCCCACGCAGCCGTGGCTGACGTTCGACGAGCCGAACGTCCCGGACGAGGCCCAGTAGTTGCCGTGGATGAAGGTGCCCGACGTGGACAGGCGCATCGCGTGGGGCACGTCCTTGATGTCGTACTCTCCGCCGAAGCCGACGGTGGCGCCGTTCATCCGGGTCACCTTGTACTTCTCGCTGATGACCATCTGGCCGTTGTACGTCGTCGTCGACGGCGCGCCCGCGGTGATCGGGATGCTCTTGATCTGCTTGCCGTCGCGCACGACCTTCATCGTGTGCTCACCGGCGTCCACGGTGGAGACCTGGCTGCGGCCGATGGTGAACTTCACCGTCTTGACCTGCTTGCCGTACACACCGGGCCGGCCCTCGACACCGTCGAGGTTGAGCTTCACCGTCACCTTGGTGCCCGCGGCCCAGTACTTCTCCGGGCGGAAGTCGAGACGGTCGTTGCCGAACCAGTGGCCCTCGATCGGGACCGACGGCTCGGCGGTCACCTTGATGGCCTTCTCGACGGCGTCGGGGTCGGTGATGCCCCGGGTGAAGTTGATGGACACCGGCATGCCGACACCGACGGTGGAACCGTCCTCGGGCGTGTAGTGGCCGATGAAGGTGTTCTTCGGGACCAGTGTGGTGAAGCTGGACGCCTTCGCCGACTCACGGCCTTCGGCGTCCTTCGCGATCGCGTGCACCTTGTACTTGGTGGAGGCGGCGAGGTGCTGCGCCGGCTCCCAGCCGGTGCCGTCCGCGGCGATCTTGCCCTCGATCGCGTTGCCCTTGTCGTCCTTGACCGTGACGGTGGTCAGCTTGCCCTTGGCCGCCGTCACCTTGAGCACGCCGCTGGTCGCGACCGAGTCCGCGCCGTCCTTGGGCGCGATGGTCACGACCGCCTGCGACGCGGCGTTCGCGGCGGTGCCACCGCCCTGCTTGCCCTTGCCCCCGGCGCCCTGGCCGGCGGATTCCCCTCCTCCGCCGCCGCACGCCGTGGCCAGCAGCAGCAAAGCCCCCATGGCCAGGGCCGGCAGAGCGGTACGACGACCGCGTCCGCGGCACGTCCGGACCGATGCCCCCGATATCGGCTGCCCGTTCAAGATGTGTTTCTCCCCTCGCACGGCCTGGCTACGCCACGGCCCGCACCCCCACGCGCTCCTCCGCGCGCATGGCGATAGATAATCACACCGCGAGCTGTGGAAAGTTCCCGCAGATGTCACCGTTTAGTTCCAACATGTCCAGGACCGGCGGCGGCCATGCAGCTCAACGAGGGGTGGACGGGGAGTCAGCCCAGTGCGGACCCGGCCCTCCACTCGTCCCAGGTCATGTTCCAGCCGCTCAGACCGTTCCAGGGATCGACCACGCGGTCGGGGGAATTGACCACTTCCACCACATCTCCGACCAGGGTCCGGTCGAAGAACCAGCCCGCCGGGGACTCCCCGCTGCCGCCCTGCTCGTCCCGGAGCCCGATGCAGCCGTGGCTGACGTTCGTCCTGCCGAAGGTCTTCAACGGCGCCCAGTAGTTCCCGTGCAGGAAGGTGCCCGACGTGGTGAGCCGGATCGCGTGCGGCACGTCCTTGATGTCGTACTCGCTCTTCCCCGTCTTCTTGTTCGTGAAGCCGACCGTCGCGCCGTTCATCCGGGTCACTTCGAGCATCTCGCTGACGACCATCCTGCCGTTGTACGTCGTCGTCTTCTTCGCCCCCGCCGTGATCGGCAGGGTCACCAGCAGCTTGCCGTCGCGGCGTACCTCCATCGTCTTCCTCTCCGCGTCGACCGTGGAGATCTGCTCGCGGCCCACGGTGAAGCCGATGGTCTTGTCCTGGATCCCGAACACCCCGGGCGCGCCCTCCACATCACGCAGCCGCAGATCGACGGTGACCTCGGTGCCCGGCTTCCAGTACTCGCGCGGCCGGAAGTCGAGCCGCTGGGCGTCGAACCAGTGTCCGACGACGTCCACCGGAGGGTCGGCGGTGACGCTGATGCCGCGCTGCACCGCCTCGCGGTGCTCGACCGGCCGGCTGAAGGTGAAGGACACGATCATGCCGGTACCGACGGTGGCGCGGTTCTCCGGATTGAAGTAGCCGATGAAACGGCGCTCGGGGACGAGGGTGGTGAACGTGGTGTGCCGGGCGGAGCGGCGCCCGTGGGCGTCGAGGGCCACCGCGTCGACGCGGTACTTCGCGGCGAGCGCGAGACGGCTGCCGCGCTCGGGACGCCAGCTCAGCCCGTCCGCGGAGAGCGTGCCCGGTACGACGGTCGCCTGCGCGTCCTCGATCCGGGCCACTTTGACCCGCTCCAGGCGCCCGTTCGGCACCTTCACCTCCACCATGCCGTCCGCCGCGACGCCCTTCGCCCCGTCCTCGGGGGTGATGCGGATCGTCTCCGCGGGCGACGGCGAGGGCGAGGGCGGCTTGCCGCCCTCACCCGGTCCGCCGCCGCTGCAGCCGGTCAGCCCGGCCATCAGTCCTGCCCATACCAGGGCGACGGCCACAGCGGCCCTCGTCCGCCTCACCACGTTGCTCACAGGGTCCACCTCGTGGGATCGCAGAGACACAGCACGTCCCGCCCAACGAACGGCACCCTCCTGGGGAAACCATCCGGGGAAACGTGAGTGCGGGTCATGTTGGGAGTAGCACAGCGCGGGCAGAACAGGTGGGAGGACCACGCGTCGGGGTCCGCGGCCGGGACGCCGCGGGCCCGCCCGTCCGCGCCCGCGCGTGACGGCGTCTACGTGACGGTGACGGTGTGGCTGTGTGACGCCCGAGAGCCGCGGAGGCGAGAACGTGTCGAGCGCAGCGGAGCAGGAGGCAGTGCCAGGCGGCCGCCCGGCCGCGCCACCGGACGAAAGGGCGGACACCCGGCCGGCCGGCTCTCCCCCGGCCGGGGCGAACGGACATGCCCTCGTGGAGACCCGGGCGCGGACCCGTGCGCGTACGCCGATCGTGTGGCCGGGCGCGCCGACACCGCTGGGCGCCCGGTTCCGGGTCGGCCCCGACGGGGTGGCGGGCACCAACTTCGCGCTGTGGGCGGGCGGTGCCGAGGGCGTCGAGCTGTGCCTGTTCGACGGGAGCGGGGCGGAGACGCGGCTTCCGCTGACCGAGCTGACCCACGAGATCTGGCACGGCTTCGTGCCGGGCGTGGGGCCGGGGCAGCGCTACGGATTCCGGGTGCACGGCCGCTGGGACCCGTGGACGGGGGCCCGCTGGAATCCGGCGAAGCTCCTCCTCGACCCGTACGCGCGCGCGGTCGACGGGGACTTCCGGCTGCCCGCGGAGGTGTACGGGCACGTCCGCGACTGGCCGCAGCAGCATGTCGCCGACACCGTGCGCGACGACCGTGACTCGGCTCCTTACGTCCCCAAGGGCGTCGTCGTGCACGACGACGCGCCGGACGACGAGTGGGAGGACGACCGCCGGCCCAAGACTCCCTGGGCCGACTCGGTCATCTACGAACTGCACGTGCGCGGCTTCACCAGGCTGCACCCGGACATCCCCGAGGAGCTGCGCGGGACGTACGCGGGCCTCGCGCATCCGGCCGCGATCGGCCATCTCGTACGCCTCGGGGTGACGGCGGTCGAGTTGCTGCCCGTGCACCAGTTCGCGCACGAGGACCATCTGCTGCGGCGCGGGCTGAAGAACTACTGGGGCTACAACTCGATCGGCTATTTCGCGCCGCACGCCGCCTACAGCGCCTCGGGCACGGGAGGGCAGCAGGTCGGCGAGTTCAAGCGGATGGTGCGGGCGCTGCACGCGGCGGGCATCGAGGTCATCCTCGACGTGGTCTACAACCACACCGCCGAGGCGGGCGAGCTGGGCCCGACCCTCAGTCTCAAGGGCATCGACAACCGCGGCTACTACCGCCTCCAGGCCGACGCCCGCCGGTACGCCGACTACACCGGCTGCGGCAACACCCTGCACGTCGTCCAGCCCCATGTGCTCCGGCTGATCACCGACTCGCTGCGGTACTGGGTCACCGAGATGGGCGTCGACGGCTTCCGCTTCGACCTCGCCGCCGCGCTCGCCCGGTCGATGCACGACGTCGACATGCTGTCCCCGTTCCTCGCGGTGATCGCCCAGGACCCGGTGCTGCGCCGGGTGAAGCTGATCGCCGAACCGTGGGACGTGGGCAGCGGCGGCTACCAGGTCGGGGCCTTCCCGCCGCTGTGGACCGAGTGGAACGACCGGTACCGGGACGCCGTACGGGACTTCTGGCGGGGCGCGCTGCCCGACGTACGCGACCTCGGCTACCGGCTGTCCGGCTCCAGCGATCTGTACGCGTGGGGCGGGCGGCGGCCGTACGCCTCGGTCAACTTCATCACCGCGCACGACGGCTTCACCCTGCGCGACCTGGTCAGTTACGAGCGCAAGCACAACGAGGCGAACGGCGAGGGCAACCGGGACGGGACGAACGACAACCGGGCGTGGAACTGCGGCGCCGAGGGGGAGACGGACGATCCGGGGATCAACGCGCTGCGCCGTCGGCAGATCCGCAATCTGCTCACCACGCTCCTGCTGTCCACCGGGGTGCCGATGCTGGTCGCGGGGGACGAGATGGGCCGTACGCAGCACGGCAACAACAACGCGTACTGCCAGGACAACGAGATCGGCTGGCTCGACTGGTCGCTGCGTGACCAGCCCGGCGCCGACGGGCTGCTGGCGCTGACCTCCCGGCTGCTCGCGCTGCGCGGCAGCCACCCGGTGCTGCGCCGCCGCGCGTTCTTCTCCGGCCGCCCGCAGGCCGCGGACGGGCTGCGGGACCTGGCCTGGTTCACCCCGCGCGGCACGGAGATGACCGACGAGGACTGGTACGCGCCGGCGGCGACGCTCGCGCTGTACCTCTCCGGCCGGGACATCCCGGGCCGGGACGCGCGCGGGGCGCAGGTGACGGACGACAGCTTCCTGACCGTGCTGCACGCGGGGGACCGTCCGCTGGAGTTCCGGCTGCCCGGTCCGCCGTGGGCGGAGGCGTACGAACTGGTCGTGGACACCTCCGAGGAGGACCAGTCCGCCGCGCCGGGCACCGTCCACCGGGGAGGCGGGACGGTGACGGTGCCGGCGCGGTCGGTGCTGTTGCTGCGGGTCAGCGGCTGACGGAGGCCTCGGCCTCCATCGGGCTGGTGGCCGCCCCGGCCGAAACCCGGTGGGCGGTGTCAGTGGTGAACCGTACGCTCGGTCCTGATGTCTACCACCGACGCAACCACCGAGCACCGGTCCGCCGTGCGTTCGCTGCTACGGCTGTGGCCCTACGTACGGCCCGTGCGCGCCCGCCTGTTCGCCGCGGCGGTCGTCGCGATCGTCGCGTCCTGTCTGAGTCTGGTGATCCCGCTCGTCCTCAAGTGGATGGTGGACGGCCCGGTCGCGGCGGGGGACACCGGCGGGGTGTGGCTGGGGGCGCTGTATCTGCTGCTGCTCGGGGTCGCGGAGGCGGTGCTGTTCGGGTTCCGCCGCTGGCTGGTGGCGCGGCCGCTGGCCGGGGTGGAGGCGGCGATGCGGGCGGATCTGTTCCGGCATCTGCAGCGGCTGCCGGTGGCGTTCCACGACCGGTGGGCGTCGGGGCAGTTGCTGTCGCGCGGCACGACGGATCTGATGCTGGTGCGGTTGTTCCTGGCGTTCCCGTTGACGTTCCTGCTGGTCAACGGGGTGACGATAGTGATCGGTTCGGCGATATTGCTGGTGCAGGACTGGACTCTGGGGTTGCTTCTGCTGGCGCCCGCCGTCCCGCTGATGTTCGTCTGCTCGGTCTTCGAGGCGCGGTACGCAGCTGTCGCGCGCAGCGCTCAGGACCAGGTCGGGGATCTGACGACGGTGGTCGAGGAGAGCGTCCTCGGCATCCGGATCACCAAGGGCTTCGGCCGGCACCGCAGTCAGCAGGCCGCCTTCCGTGAGCTGGCCCGGCGGCTGCGCGGCACGGAGCTGGTCAAGGCGCGGCTGCTGGCGGGTATCTGGGCCGTCATCATGATCGTCCCCGAGCTGGCGATCGGCGCGGCACTGGTGCTCGGCACGGTTCAGGTCGCGGACGGGGACCTGTCGGCGGGCACGCTCGTCGCCTTTCTGTCGACGGCCCTGGCGCTGCGGTGGCCGGTGGAGTCGATCGGCTTCCTGCTGGCGCTGAGCCAGGAGGCGGCGACGGCGACGGACCGGTACTTCGAGGTGATGGACGCGGCGGCGGAGACCGGGGAGGAGGGCGCGCCCTCCTCCCGTGCCACCGCGGGCGGGGGCGGCGGGCTGCGCTTCGAAGCGGTCGAGTTCCGGTATCCCGACGCGGACGAGGGGTCCGTACCCGTCCTGCGGCACATCGATCTGCACGTGCGGCCGGGCGAGACGATGGCCCTCGTCGGCGCGACCGGATCCGGGAAGACCACGCTCACCGCGCTGGTGCCACGGCTGTACGAGGTGACCGGCGGGCGCATCACGCTGGACGGACAGGACATCACCGCACTGCCGCGCGCGCGGCTGCGGGAGCTCGTCTCCATGGCCTTCGAGGAGCCGACGCTCTTCTCGGCGAGCGTCGGCGAGAACGTCCTGATGGGGGACGCGGGCGCCGGGGAGGAGGAGTTGCGGCGGGCGCTCGGCGTGGCGCAGGCCGGATTCGTCCACGCGCTGCCGCAAGGCGTCCACACCCAGGTCGGCGAGCAGGGCCTGAGCCTCTCCGGCGGCCAGCGCCAGCGGCTCGCGCTCGCCCGCGCCGTCGTGGGGCGGCCGCGGTTCCTCGTGCTCGACGATCCGCTGTCCGCGCTCGACGTGCACACGGAGGCGCTGGTGGAGGCCGCCCTGCGCCGGGTCCTGCGCGACACCACGGCCCTCGTCGTGGCCCACCGCCCGTCCACGGTGCTGCTCGCCGACCGGGTGGCCCTGCTGTCCGACGGCCGTATCACCGCCGTCGGCACCCATCACGAACTGCTGCGTGACCACGCCGAGTACGCCCGCCTGATGTCGGGCGCGGACCGCGGAGGATCCCGATGACCTCATCGACGGCCAGGCCGCCGTACGCCGACGACGAGGACGACGACGCCCGGGACCGGGGCCAGGACCGGGGCCAGGACCGGGGCCAGGACCGGAGCCAAGGCCAGGGCCAGAACCCGGAGGAGACGGTCGGCCCCGACAAGGCCGGCGACGCGGTCGAGCGCGACGAGCGGGACGCCGTCGAGCGGGACGAGCTGGAGGTGGCCGAGGGGGCCACCGGGGCGTTGCTCCGGTCGTTGCTCGCGCCCCGGCGGGCCCGGGTCGTGTTCGCCGCGGTGCTGCTGTTGTTGCAGCAGGGCGCCGCGCAGGCCGGGCCGTTGCTCGTGGCGTACGCCATCGACAGCGGCGTGCCCGCACTGCGGCGCGGCGACCATGGGCCGCTCGTCGCGCTCGGGGTCGCGTACGCGCTGTGTGCCCTCGGCACCGGACTGTTCCAGTACGGCTTCGTCCGGGCCGCCGCCCGCGTCAACCAGGACGTGCTGCTCGATCTGCGCGGGCGGATCTTCCGGCACGGCCAGGCCCTGAGCGTGGACTTCCACGAGCGGTACACCTCCGGACGGCTGATATCCCGCTCCACCACCGACGTCGAGTCGCTGCGCGAGCTGCTCAGCGAGGGGCTCCAGGAGCTGCTCGGTGTCGTGCTCGCGTTCGCGTACATATCGGCGATGCTGCTCTGGCTGGACCTGGGCCTGGGCACCGTGGCCGTGCTCAGCTTCGTACCGCTGTATCTGCTGGTACGGCTCTACCAGCGGCGCGCCGCCGTCGTGTTCGCCGAGCGGTCCACCGCGATCGCGTCCGTCATCGTGAAGTTCGCCGAGACGATGAACGGCATCAGGCCGGTACGCGCCTTCCGCCGCGAGCACGCGAACGACGAGCGCTTCCGTACGCTCAACGAACGGCACGCGCGCAGCAACGGCGACGCGCTGCTGGAGATGGCCCGCTACGTCGTCGGCTCCCGGCTGGTCGCCAACACCGCGGTCGCCGGGATGGTGCTGTGGGGCGCGTACCGGGTGACGGAGGGGTCCCTCGCCCTCGGGGTGCTGGCAGCGGCCGTGCTGTATCTGCGACGGCTCTACGACCCGATCGACCGGCTCGGGATGTTCCTCAACTCCTACCAGTCGGCGGCCGCGTCCCTGGAGAAGATCGCCGGTCTGCTGGCGCAGACGCCGTCCGTACCGGAGCCCGGCGAGCCGCGGGTGCTGCCCGCGCGCCGCGGGTCCCGGCCCGGCCGGGAAGTCGTCTTCGAGGACGTACGGTTCGGCTACCGCACCGGTGGCGAGGTGCTGCCGCGCTTCGCGCTGACGATCCCCGCCGGCCAGACCGTCGCGGTCGTCGGCTCGACCGGCGCGGGCAAGTCCACGCTCGCCAAGCTGCTGGCCCGCTTCTACGACCCCACCGACGGCCGGGTCCTCCTCGACGGTGTCGATCTGCGCGAGCTGGCCACGCCCGAACTGCGGCGCGGGGTGGTGATGGTGACCCAGGAGGCGTTCCTGTTCTCCGGGACCGTCGCGGAGAACATCGCGATCGGCCGTCCCGACGCCACCCGTGCGGAGATCGAGCAGGCGGCGAAGGCGATCGGCGCGCACGACTTCATCGCCGGTCTGCCGGAGGGCTACGACACGGACGTACGCAAACGGGGCGGGCGGATCTCGGCCGGGCAGCGCCAGCTCGTCGCGTTCGCGCGGGCCCTGCTCGCCGACCCGGCGGTCCTGATACTCGACGAGGCGACCAGCTCGCTGGACATCCCGGGCGAGCGGGCGGTGCAGCAGGCGATGGACACGGTGCTGCGCGGCCGTACGGCGGTGGTGATCGCCCACCGGCTGTCGACCGTGGAGATCGCGGACCGGGTGCTGGTCATGGAACACGGCCGGATCGTGGAGGACGGCACCCCGGCCGAACTCGTCGGCGGGACGGGCCGGTTCGCCGGGCTGCACCGGGCGTGGCGGGACAGCCTGGTCTGAAGCCCGCCCGCCATCCGCCCGCCCGCCCCTGCGCCCGCCCGTCCGGCCGCTGGTCAGCCGCTGTGCTGGAAGCCTTCGCCGGCGCGGTCGAGCGGGTCGGGGGGCAGGGAGAGGAAGTGGAACCGCAGCGCGTCCCAGGCGGCGAGGCGGGCGAAGTCCGGGGTGTTCCGGATCTCCTGGTGGTCGGTGAGGAACGGGTTGGGCAGCAGGACGGTCATCATCTGTTCGTCGCGGCCGTTGAACAGACGCAGGCCCCAGCTGACGGGGGCGCCGTCCAAGCCGATGCTGCGGTACAGCTCGGCGCGGGAGCAGCGGCGGATGCGGCCGAGTTCGGGCCCGGACGCGGTGTGCTCGCCGATGCAGAGGTGGAAGTGCCAGGTGCCGAAGTCGACAGTGGCGTAGCCGTCGTTCATGGTGATGGTCGGGGCGCAGGGGGCGCCGACCTCCCAGGCGGCGCCTTCGATGATGGGCCCGAAGTTGATGTGCCGCCAGTGGTCGGTGAAGACGGTGGTGATCAGGTCGAGAAGGGTGTCCTCGTCGGTTGGCAGGGACCAGACATGCTGGATGCCGCCGCTCTCGGTCGTGACGACGGCCGGATCTGAGGTGCTCATGCGGATCGCTCCTTCTGGTTCAGGACGCAGTCGCCGCAGGTGCCCGCGCCGGGGACGCGGTAGTAGAGACAGCAGCTGCGGCGTCGGAAGGTGATGTTTCCGTGGCCGTCGGCGTCGAGGGCGCCGGCGCCGACGAGTGCTTCGCGGCCGAGGAGGTCGCGGACGAGCGGGACAGTGGCATACGGGGCCTGCGGCGCACGGGCGAGCAGGACGCGCAGGGTGCCGATGAGGGCGGAGGCCGCGTTGCCGCGAAGGATCCGTGGGGACAGCCCGCAGAGGCGGTGGACGGCCTCGTCGAACGGACGCAGGTTCCGTACGACGACGGCGTCGTGGAGCGCGTCGGCGGGGCTCGCGGTCAGCGCGCGCGGTGCGGGCAGCCACAGGGCGACGGGGCCGGAGGGCGCCGGGCGCCACCACAGCTGTGCGGGGCTCAGGTCGGGTACGTGTCCGGTGAGTGCGGCGGAGGCGAGGGCGACCGACCAGAGCCGGGACGCGGTGCCGAGGTGCAGCGTGGAGGCCGCCACGCGCAGCTGGTCGGTGCCGATCCGGCGCCCCACGTCCCGGACGTACGCCCGCAGGGCTCCGGCGTCGCCGTACAGCTCGGTGAGAGGCCGGAACCCGTCGGAATGCCCGTCGCCGGGACGCTCGCCGCATTCGACGGCGAAGTACGGGCCGATGGCCGCGAGCCGCTCCAGGGTGCCGGCTGTCGGGTTCACCATGTGCGTACCGTCCGGGTCAGCTCGTGGAAGGACCGGGGCGCGGCGACGGCGTCGCCGGCCCCGCGCAGTGTCAGCTTGCCCTCTTCGTCGGCGCTCACCTGGGCATCCTCACCCGGTGTCGGGTGCCGGGCGGCCAGGCCCTCCCGGGCCAGGGCGCGTTCCAGCAGGGGCCGCAGGGCCGGCGGGGCGTCCACGGTGAGGGTGGCGCGGGCGGCCCGGCGCAGGCCGAAGCTCCCCGAAAGCGGGTCGAAGGCCAGGTGGTCGGCGTCGAAGGCCGCGGCGACGGCTCCATCGCGGATCAGGTCCTCGGGGGCGCCGGTGTGCACCCGGGCGCAGCGGTCCACCAGCCAGACCGCGTCGGCGACGCGCAGCGCCAGTTCCAGGTCGTGGGTGCTGACGACGACCGTGAGGCCCTTGTCCCGGGTGAGGTCGCGCAGCAGCACGGTGAGGGCCACGCGCGAGGGCACGTCCAGGAAGGCGGTCGGCTCGTCGAGCAGGACGACGTCGGGCTCCTGGGCGAGCGCCCGTGCCGTGAGCACCCGCTGGCGTTCGCCGTCGGACAGTTCGGCGGCCGGGCGGTCCGCGAGGTGGGCGGCGCCGACCGCCTCCAGGGCCCACTGGACGGCACTGCGGTCGGCCTCGGTCAGGCGTCCCGTGAAGCCGGTGTGGGGATGGCGGCCGAGGGCGACCAGTTCGCTTGCGGAGAGCAGGCCCGCGTCGACGCGGTCGGTGAGGACGACGGCGAGCCGCCGGGCGAGGGCGGCGGGGGATTCCCCGGCGATGGGCCGGCCGGCGACGCGTACGCTCCCGGCGAGCGGGGGCAGCAGGCCGCACAGGGTGCGCAGCAGGGTGGACTTGCCGGCGCCGTTGGGGCCGAGCAGTACGGTCAGTTCACCGGCGCGGGCCTCAAGATCCAGGCCCGCGAGGACCGCGCGCCGGGTGCCGCGTCCCCAGGCGGTCCGGGTCCGGTGGCCGACGGTGAGGCCGTAGGTGGCGAGTCCGCCGGGGGGTGCCGCGGTCTCGGGCGGGGCGGTCGGCGTCACGCGTACGGTCGTCCCGGTCATGGGGTCACCCCTTGCAGGCCGCGTCGGCTGCGGATCAGGAACGTGATGACGACCGGGGCTCCGAACAGCGAGGTGATCGCGTTCAGCGGGAGCACCGCGTCCATCCCGGGCGGCTGGCTGAGCAGCGCGCAGGCCAGGGCGAGGAACGCGCCCGCGAGCATCGACGCGGGCACCAGCACCCGGTGGTCGGAGGTGCCGAGCGCGACGCGGGTCAGATGCGGTACGGCCAGGCCGAGGAAGGCGACCGGGCCGCAGAACGCGGTCGCGGCGCCCGCCAGGAGTGATGTGCCGAGCAGTGCGAGGTCGCGGCTGCGCCGGACGTTCAGTCCCATCGTGCGGGCGTAGTCCTCGCCGAGCAGCAGCGCGTTCAGGCGTTTGGTGGTCAGCAGGGCGGCCGTGAGGCCGGCGCCGATCACCGGAAGCATCACCGTCAGGTCGGGCCAGGTGGTGGCGGAGAAGCTGCCCAGCCCCCACATCACGAACTGCTGGGCGCGTTCGGGCCTGGCGTACACCAGCATCACACTGACCACGGCCGTCGCGGCGGAGCCGATCATCACTCCGATGACCAGCAGGGTGACCGCCGAGCGCACCCAGCGCGACAGCAGCAGCACGAGCGCCAGCACACAGCCCGCGCCCAGCGACGCGGCCAGCACGACGCCGACGCGGCCCAGCCCGGCGAGGTCGCCGGTGAAGCTCCCGGCCACGCCTCCCGTGCTGACCACCACGGCCGCGACGCCCATGCTCGCCCCCGAACTCACCCCGAGCGAGAACGGGTCGGCCAGCGCGTTGCGGAACAGCGTCTGCATCTGCACCCCGGCCACGGCGAGCGCCGCGCCCACGGCGGTCGCGGTCAGCGCCCGGGGCAGCCGTACCTCCTCGACGATCACCGCCCACCGGGGATCGGCCCCGGCGCCGCCGGACAGGACGCGCACCACCTCGCCGACCGGCACCTGGTACGAGCCGACGGCGATCGTCAGCACGAACAGCGCCGCCGTCCCGGCCGCCAGCGTGCCGACGACGAGGAGCCGCCGGTGCCGCCCCGCGGCCGGTGGTGTCGCGACCGGTGGCGGGGCCGGTGCCGGGGCCGGGGCGGCCGGTTCGGCGGTCCGTGTGCTCACGCCCGGGGGACCTGGGCGTAGAAGGTGAAGGTGTGCCCCTCGGCCCGGTCGGGGTGGAGGATGGCGAACAGGTCCGCGAGGACGAGATCGGGCCGCAGCACGCCCCGTTCGTAGAAGTCGTTGCCGCCTCCCGGGCCCTGCGCCTTCGTGTTCGTCCAGACCTTCCCGGCCTTCATGGCGTTCAGTTCGCCGTAGCGGCGGTCCGCCTTGGTCGCGTCCGCGGTCGACTTCCACGGCTGGTCGACCAGCCAGACGGGCGCGTCGCCGCCCTTGGCGTACACGGCCTCGAAGGTCAGCTGGAGATTGCCGCTGCCCGTGTCGTCCGCCCACGGGTAGGTGCCGCCCGCGTCCTTGATCAGCCTTCCGGCGTAGCTGCCTCCGGCGGCCATGCTCCACGTGCCCTGGTACATCGTGCCCGGCAGCACCTTGACCGGCTTGCCCGCCGTGGCGGCCTTGGCGGCCTTGGCGGCGACCTTCGCGTAGTCGCTCTCGACGGTGTCGAACACCTCGCCCGCGCGCTTCTCGGCCCCGGTGAGCGCGGCCATCGCCTTGACCCATTCGGCGCGGCCCAGCGGACTGGGCTCCAGCCACTCGGCGTTGGCGACGACGGCGATGCCCGCCTGTCGCAGCTTCGGGTACTGCGGGTCGTCGGTGCCCTGGGTCATCAGGACGTCCGGTCCGGCCCCGATGACCTTCTCCGCGTCGAGCGTGTTGTCCTTGGCGTACTCCGTCACCTTGCCCGACGCGATCCGCTGACGGACCTCGGGCGAGCTGACGAACGCCCCGTTCGCCACACCGGTCAGCACGTCGAGGGTGCCGGTCTCGGTCAGCAGCGGCAGATGGGTCGTCGAGGCGGAGTACAGGCTCTTGACCGGCGTGGTGATCGTCGGGGCGCCGGCCAGATCGCCCGTCAGCTTCGGTTTCGGGGCGCCGCACTTGACCAGGACGTACGACTCGGGCTTGCCCTTGGGGTACGGCTCCTTGACCGTGAGGACCTGGTAGCTCTTCTCGTAGCGCAGGGTGAAGTTCTTCGCGTGCTCCACCGTCGATTTGACGGGGAAGTAGTCCTTGGCGGGGTCGAATCCGGAGATGCAGCCATCGGCGGCGGATCCGGAGGCGCGGGGGTCCGCCGTCGGCCGGCCACCGTCGCCGCACGCGCTGAGCGTCAGCCCCAGGGCACCGAGCAGGGCTACGGCGGCGGCTGGACAGCGGAGGGACAGGACGGGTCGTACGGGCATGGGGGTGCTCCTGGCATGCGTGAAGCGCGCGCCGCCGGGGATCCGGTCGTGATCCGCTGTGGATCCGGTCGTGATCCGGGCGCGCGGGTGGTTCCTCGGTACGGGGAGGGGCCGGGGATCGGAGGGTCGGCCGCCGCGGACTCAGTGGGCCGCGGGGCGCGGTCGGGTCCGTTCTTCACGGTCTGCCGGAAAAGCAGGGTCGGCACAGGTACGTGGGCACACGGCGCCACCGTCCTCTCTCGGGGAAATCCGCCCCGGTAAGTCGAGGTGCGACGGCGTGAGTCTCCTGACTCGGGATCGACGCTTCCCCGGCCTTCCCACCCCCGACGGGGCGGTGGCTTCGGCGGAGTCGCTCCCCCTACACAGTGGCGGTACCGTGCCGGAATCTCACCGGCTTCCTCGTTCCGCCGTCGCTTGTCGCAGGGAGCATCCCAGCCCGCGCGTGATTGCGCCAGCCCCCCTGAAGCCGTCGGGCGGCATGATGAGGTGGGATCATGACGACGACTGAAGCGATCGTGGTGCCCGAACTGTACGTCGGCTATCCGACGGTGGCCTTCGGCGGATACGTCGCGGGCGTGCTCGCGCGGCGGTCCGACGACGCGAAGCCCGTGCGGGTGGACTTCCGCGGGCCGGTGCCGGTGGAGGTTCCCGTGCCGATCGCCGAAACACCGGGGGGCGGCTGGCAGTTGGGCGAGAGCGGGCGGCCGCTGGCGACGGCGTCCCCGGGGGAGCTGTCGGCCGACGTGCCCGACGCGCCGTCCCTGGCAGAGGCCCTGGCCGCGGCCGAGGCGTTCCGGGCCGACCCGCCGCCAGGAGTCGTGGACTGCTTCGGCTGCGGCCCGGACCGTACGCCGGACCGCGGCCTGCGCCAGCACTGCACCGTGGTCCCGGGACGCGATGTGGTCGCCGCCGCGTGGGTGCCGTCCCCGGCCCTCGCGGACGCCGGCGGGGAGTTTCCGCCCGAGCTCGTCTGGGGCGCCCTCGACTGCCCCGGCAACTGGGCCGGGTGCCTGCTGGGTACGCAGCGCCCGGGTGCGGTCACGGCGTCCCTGACGGGGACGCTGCTGCGCCCGGTCCGGGCGGGCGAGCCGTACATCTCGTACGCCTGGCTGCTCGGCGAGTCGGGCCGCAAGCACACGATGGGCGTGGCCCTGGCCACCGCGGACGGCACCCTCTGCGCCCACGCCGAGGCGCTGTGGCTGGACCCGCGCACGTAGGCCGCGGCTACGAAGTCCCTTCCGCGCCCCGGACGCGTCCTGTCCGCGTCCCACCTGCGTCCCGGCCACCTTCTGCCTGCCCGGCGGGAACGAGCCACAGTTCGACGAAGTCCCGGGTGAGCGGGGCACATTCCCCCCTCAACATCCCGTTCACACCGGTTCACGGCGGTTCATCGAGGGTGCTCAAAGGCATCGAGGCGACGCACGCCGAAACGTCCGCTTAACGAACATGACCATTCACCCAACGGACGATTTCTGGCCAACTTGTTGACGCGCCCCTGACAGCAGGGCACTTCTGGTGCCACTCTTCCCCCGTTCCACGCAGTCGTACCGCTCCGCCAGCTCTGCCCGGGCAGCCCACCCAGCCGCCCGTAACCCCCCTCGCAGAAGGAGTTCGCGTGAGACCCACGCACAACCGTCGTCGCGCCACAGCGACCGGTGCTCTGCTCGCAGCCGCGGCCCTGCTCGCCGTCGGCGTCCAGTCCGGTTCCGCCACCGCGGCCAACACCGCACGGGACACCGCGGCGCCCGCCGCGAAGGCCGCCGACCCCGGCGCCCTGCCCAAGTCGCTCACTCCCGCCCAGCGCGCCGAGCTGATACGCGAGGCCAACGCCACGAAGGCGGCCACCGCGAAGGAACTGGGCCTCACCGCCCAGGAGAAGCTCGTCGTCCGCGACGTCGTCCAGGACCGGGACGGCACCACGCACACCCGCTACGAGCGCACCTACGCGGGGCTCCCCGTCCTCGGCGGCGACCTGGTGGTCGCCGAGACGAAGGCCGGGAAGACCGAGTCGGTCACCAAGGCGTCCGCGGCCACGCTGAAGAACGTCGACACCAGCGCCGAGGTCGCCCCGGCCACCGCCGAGAAGCAGGCCCTTGCCGCCGCGAAGGCCGAGGGCTCGAAGAAGACCGAGGCCGACCGCGCGCCGCGCAAGGTGGTCTGGCTCGTCCAGGGCAAGCCGACGCTCGCGTACGAGACCGTCGTCGGCGGCCTCCAGCACGACGGCACGCCGAACGAGCTGCACGTCGTCACCGACGCGTCGACCGGCAAGAAGCTGTACGAATGGCAGGCCGTCCACACCGGCACCGGCAACACCCAGTACAGCGGCCAGGTCACCCTCGGCACGGCGCCCTCGTACACGCTGACCGACACCGGCCGCGGCAACCACAAGACGAACAACCTCAACCGCGGTACGTCGGGCACGGGCACGCTGTTCTCCGGCAGCGACGACGTCTGGGGCGACGGCACCCCGCAGAACCTGGAGACCGCGGGCGCGGACGCGCACTTCGGCGCCGGGGTCACCTGGGACTACTACAAGAACGTGCACGGCCGTTCCGGGATCCGCGGTGACGGCGTCGGCGCGTACTCCCGGGTCCACTACGGCAACGCGTACGTCAACGCCTTCTGGCAGGACTCCTGCTTCTGCATGACGTACGGCGACGGCGCGGCCAACGCCAAGCCGCTCACCTCCATCGACGTGGCCGCGCACGAGATGACGCACGGCGTCACCTCCAACACCGCCGGCCTGGTCTACAGCGGTGAGTCCGGCGGACTGAACGAGGCCACCTCCGACATCTTCGCGGCGGCCGTGGAGTTCTACGCCAACAACGCCTCGGACAAGGGCGACTACCTGGTCGGCGAGAAGATCGACATCCGCGGGAACGGCACCCCGCTGCGCTACATGGACAAGCCCAGCAAGGACGGCTCGTCCAAGGACGCCTGGTACTCGGGCATCGGCAACATCGACGTCCACTACTCCTCGGGCCCGGCGAACCACTGGTACTACCTGCTCTCCGAGGGCAGCGGCGCCAAGACCATCAACGGCGTGAACTACGACTCGCCGACCTCGGACGGCCTGCCGGTCACCGGCATCGGCCGCGACAAGGCGTCGCTGATCTGGTTCAAGGCGCTGACCACGAAGTTCAACTCGTCCACCAACTACGCCGGGGCCCGCACGGGCACCGTCGCGGTGGCCACCGAGCTGTACGGGGCGGGCAGCCCCGAGGTCCTCGCGGTCGAGCACGCCTGGGCCGGCGTCAACGTCGGTTCCCGCCCCGGCGGCGGCAACCCCGGCGGCAAGGTCTTCGAGAACACCGCCGACGTGTCCATCCCGGACTCCCCCGCCGCCGCGGTGACCTCCTCCGTGACCGTCTCCGGCGTCACGGGCAACGCCCCGAGCAACCTCGCCGTCGGCGTGGACATCGTCCACACCTACAAGGGTGACCTCGTCGTCGACCTGATCGCCCCCGACGGCTCGGTCTACAACCTGCACAACCGCTCCGGCGGCAGCGCCGACAACATCAACCAGACCTACACCGTGAACGCCTCCAGCGAGGTCGCCAACGGCGTCTGGAAGCTGCGCGTCCAGGACAAGGCCGCGATCGACACCGGCTACATCAACAGCTTCAAGCTGACCTTCCCGTAGCGGACAGGAAGTGAAGCGAGCGCCCTGGGGGAACTCCCGTTCCCCCAGGGCGCTTCGCCGTATCGTGAACACATGATCAAGGTGCTGCTGGCCGACGACGAGACGATGATGCGCGCCGGTGTGAAGGCGATCCTCTCCTCCGATCCCGGAATCGAGATCGTCGCCGAGGCGGGTGACGGACGTGAGGCCGTCGAACTCGCCCTGAAGCACCGGCCGGACGTGGCGCTGCTCGACATCCGGATGCCGCGGCTCGACGGGCTCGGGGCGGCGGAGGAGCTGCGGCGCGTGGCCCCGGAGACCGCGCTGATCATGCTGACCACGTTCTCGGAGGACGAGTACATCGCGCGGGCGCTCGGCTCGGGCGTGAGCGGCTTCCTGCTCAAGTCCGGGGATCCGCGCGAGCTGCTCGCCGGGATCCAGGCGGTCTCGGAGGGTGCCGCGTACCTCTCGCCCGAGGTGGCGCGGCGGGTGATCGCGCAGCTCGGGACGGGCGGCCGGCTGTCGAAGGCGGCCGAGGCCCGCGCCCGGCTGGAGCCGCTGACCGGCCGCGAGCGCGAGGTCGTCGCGCTCGTCGGGTCCGGACTGTCCAACGGGGAGATCGCCGAGCGGCTGTACGTCGTGGAGGGCACCGTCAAGGCGCACGTCAGCGCGGTGCTGGCCCGGCTCGGGCTGAAGAACCGGGTGCAGCTGGCGATTCTGGCGTACGAGGCCGGGGTGGTGGGCGACGACGAGCGCGAGGCCGGCGCCTAGACAGTGGCTTCGACGTGGCGTCGTGCGCCCGGCGGGCGGGCCCGCGCGCCCGGACCACCGGGCCGGGCCTACGCGTCGCGTCGCGTCAGGACCCGGTGCGCCGCGGCGAGGGCCCCGCCCGCCCATGTGGCCAGGATCAGCAGGGCCACGCCGGGGCCGAACGGCTGGTCGTCGCCGCTCATGAAGCCGACTCCGGCCGTGCTCGGGAAGTACTCGCTCAGCTCGGCGAGCCAGTCCCACCTGAGCACCTCCCCGAAGCCGAGCAGCACCATCGGCAGGACCAGCATCACGGTGAACAGCGCGATGACCGTCCCGGCCGCGCTGCGCAGCACCACGCCCACCGCCATCGCGAAGACGCTCACCAGCGCCGCGAAGACGCCCATGGCCAGGATCTTCCCCGCCGTCGGCCCGCCGTCGAGGACCCCGTACTCCCCCAGCATCGGCCCGCCCGTGAACGTGCCGAGGATGCCCGCCGGCACCCCGGCGGCGAAGCCCAGACCCGCGACCACGCCCGCCTTGGCCAGCAGCAGTCCGCCGCGCTCGGGCACGCACTGGAGCGTGGGCACGATGGTGCCGGTGGCGTACTCGCCGGTGACGGCGAGCACGGCGGGGGCGATCAGCAGGAACACGACGAAGTACCCCATGACGTCGATCGCGGTCACGGCGTACGGGACGGACGCGAGCGGGGCCCCTTGCGCCTCGTAGTTGTTGGCCGAGGTCATGGCGGTGACCGGGGCGAACGTGGCCATCACGAGGAACCCGCCGCCCAGCGCCCACCAGGTGGAGCGCAGCGTACGGAGCTTGATCCATTCAGCGGCGGCGGTGTTCACGCGCGGGCGCCTTCCTTGTCCTCGGCGCCGTACTCGACGCTTTCCGCGGTCAGTTGCATGTAGACGTCCTCCAGGGACGTTTCGAGGGCGTGCAGTTCGTGCAGCCGTACGCCGTGCTCGTACGCGAGATCGCCGATCAGTGCCGCGTCCATGCCGCGCACGGTCATCTCGTGCGGCCCGTTCCAGTGCAGGGCGTGGCCCGTCAGCGCCTGTGCGAGGGGGCCGAGGTGCGGGCCGCGGACCCGGACGGGTCCGCCGCCACCGGCCCGGAGCAGGGTGCTCATCTCGGTGTCCTCGATCAGCCGGCCCTTGCCGATGACGACGACCCGGTCGGCCGTCTGCTCCATCTCGCTCATCAGATGGGACGAGACGAACACGGTCCGGCCCTCGTCGGCGAGGGAGCGCAGGAGCGTACGGATCCAGCGCACGCCGTCCGGGTCGAGGCCGTTCACCGGCTCGTCGAGCATCAGCACTTCGGGGTCGCCGAGCAGCGCTCCCGCGATGCCCAGGCGCTGGCCCATGCCGAGGGAGAAGGTGCCGGCCCGCCGGTGGGCGACGTCCGTGAGACCGACCTGTTCCAGGACCTCGTCGACCCGGTGGGCCGGGAGCGAGTGACTCGCCGCCATGGCGAGCAGGTGGTTGCGGGCGCTGCGGCGCGGGTGGACGGCCTTGGCGTCGAGCAGTGCGCCGATGCGGCGCAGCGGATGACGGTGGGCGGCGTAGGGCTTCCCGGCGATCAGGGCGCGCCCGGAGGTGGGGCGGTCCAGGCCGAGGATCATGCGCATGGTGGTGGACTTGCCCGCGCCGTTGGGGCCGAGGAAGCCGGTGACCAGGCCGGGGGCGAGGTCGACGGTGAGCCGGTCGACGGCGGTCCGGTCGCCGTACCGCTTGGTCAGTGACTGCAACGAGATCATGCCGGGGACGCTACGGAGCGCGGCCGTACCGGCTCATCGCACGAACGGCAGCACCGGCCCCCTACTTTCGTCGGGGGCCTCGCCCCGGGGCGTCCGGCAGAGTGGGGGGATGCTGCGCAGAGACAGAACCCGCGAGTACTTCTACGACCTCGCCCTGTGGGGGCTGCTCAGCACACCCGTCCTGCTGAAGCTCGACCCGGCCGACGGCGGCTCGTGGTGGCAGGTCGCCGCCGGTGTGCTGGTCCTGGGGGTCTGTGTCGCGCTGTGCAGGTCCTGGCCGCTGGCGGCGCTCGGCATCACCGTGGGCGCGAGCATGGCGGCGTCGGTCGAGCTGTACACGGCGGCGTACAGCCTGGCGCTGGTGGCCTTCGGCTTTCTGACCGGGTGGCGCGGCGAGTCGACCCGGTCGGCACTGTGGTCGTTCACGGCCGTCGCGGCGGCCGGTCTGCTGCTGGTGCTCCTCTCCGGGGCGAGCCTGTGGGAGTGGTTCTCGGTACTCATCACGGTGGCGCTGGCGATCGTGGCGCCGTGGCTGATCGGCCGGTACGTACGGCAGTACGCGCAACTCGTCCGCACCGGCTGGGAACTCGCCGACCGGATGGAACGCGAACAGCGGGCGGTCGCGGACCGGGAGCGGCTGCGGGAGCGGTCCCGTATCGCCGGGGACATGCACGACTCGCTCGGCCACGAACTCGCCCTGATAGCCGTGCGCGCCGCCGCCCTGGAAATCGACCGGGAGCTCGGCCCGGCCCAGCAGCGGGCGGCCGGTGAGCTGCGCCGTGCGGCGGCCGACGCCACGGCCCGGCTGCGCGACATCATCGGCGTGCTGCGCGCGGACGGCGAGCCCGCGCCGACGGCCCCGGCGGGCGAGACGGTCGCGCACGTGGTGGAACGGGCGCGGGCGTCGGGGATGACGGTCCTCCTCGAGGGCGCGCTGCCGGACGCCGCCGTGCCGCCGATGGTGGACCGCGCCGTGCACCGCGTCGTCCAGGAGGCGCTGACCAACGCCGCCAAGCACGCCCCGAAGGCCCCGGTGACGATCACCGTGGCAACCGACGACGACTCCGTGACCGTCCAGGTCACCAACCCCCCGGCCGCGTCCCCGGCCGGTCCGCCGGCCACATCCGGCGGCACCGGCCTGGTCGGCCTCGACGAGCGCGTCCGCCTCGCGGGCGGGACCCTGCGCCACGGGCCTTCGGCGGACGGCGGCTTCGCGGTGACCGCCTCGCTTCCCCTCAGCGGTACGGCCGTACGGATCGAGCCGGCCGAGGCCCCCACCTCCGCCCGGGAACTGAGCCTCGCCCGCAGCCGGGTGCGGCGCGGTCTCGCCCAGGCGATCTGGATCCCGGCGGCCCTGCTCGGCGTACTGGCCGTGCTGATCGGCGCGTTCGCCCTCTACAGCCAGACCCACTCGACGCTCGACCGCACCGACTACGACCTCCTGCACGTGGGCGACAGCCGGGCCGATGTGACGACCCGGCTGCCGCGCTACCAACTGGACGGCTCGCCGGACGCGGCGCCGCCGGAGCCGGCGGGGATGGACGAGTGCGTGTACTACCGGACGACGGACTACGAGCTGACGCCGGTCTACCGGCTGTGCTTCGTCGGGGAGCGCCTGGCGTCGAAGGACGTGGTGGCCGAGGACGAGGGCTAGGGCCAGGGCCAGGGCCAGGGAGGGCAGGCAGCAGATCTACCGCTCCCAACCTCACCGCGAGGGCGAGTCCCGCAAACCACACATCGATCACGACTCGATGCGCGCCCCAGCAGCCGTGCCGGCCTGTGGCGACGCGTTCTCGCGGCGCCTGGCGCGCCAGGCTCCGGCCAGCAACAGGCCGGCCGCGACCAGGAAGACCAGCAAGGGCGAGGGCCCGTCGGCCACGAAGCCGACGACGACCCACGCCGCCATGGCCCACGGGATGAACAGTGGCGGCGTCATACCTCGGCGGTCCAGCCACAGCACGGTCAGGCCGATCAGGAGAAGCGGCGGTCCGAAGCTGAGCACCGTATACCACCACGCGACGGTGGCGTCGCTCATCTGGGGGTAGTCCCCCAAGTCCCAGGTCCCGTCGAACCATGTTCCCGCGTGGTCCGGGGCTGCTTCGACGAGACTGCCCAGCGTGTGCCCCATTCCGGCGAGGGCGATGATCCAACCTGCCCACTTGACCATCTGATTTCTCCGTTCCCACTTCGAAGTCGGCCGGGCGGACGATCAGGTACCGGAACGGAGGGTCCCCGCCATGTACAGCCGCAGCCATGACCCCCTCCGGTTATACAGTTATGTACAAGGCGAGGCTAAACCGGTTATACAGCCATGTACAACCAGCGGACATGCGAGGTGGATCACACGATGGGCAGGCTGCGCACACCGCGCGAGAAGTGGGTCGAAGAGGGACTGCGGGCGCTGGCCACGGGCGGCGTGGATGCGGTGCGCGTCGATGCCCTGGCCAAGACGCTGGGCGTCACCAGGGGCGGGTTCTACGGCTACTTCGCCAACCGTGACGCGCTGCTGACGGAGATGCTCGACGCCTGGGAGCGAGAGAGCGTCGACGACGTCCTCGACCGGATCGAGCACGAGAGCGGCGACGCTCTGGACAAGATCCGGCTGGCCGGGCAACTCACCTTCTCCAGCGACCGCCTGCTGCCCATGGACCTGGCCATCCGCAGCTGGGCCCGCCGCGACCAGGCGGTCGCCGACCGCCTGCGCCGCGTGGACAACCGTCGCATGCAGCTGCTACGCGACGCACTCAGCACTGTCTGCACGGACCCCGACGAGGTCGAGGCCCGCAGCCTGCTCGCCTTCTGCATGGCCATCGGCAGCCACTTCCTCGCCGCCGACCACCCCGGCCGCAGCAGCGACCAGGTGCGCGCCCGCGCCGCCGAGTTCATCCTCGACCGCTCACCCGGCAAGGCCGACCCCACGGACCCGCCGGCCGGCTAGGTGTGCAGTCCGCGGCGGTTGTGGACGGCCGGCCAGGCGCCGATGTGCCGACGCGTCGGCACATCAACGCGTCAGCGCATCAGCACCCCCGCTCCCTCGCCCGTCGCCTCCGTCGGCAGGACGACGAGCCCCAGGTCCGCCCCGGAGGGCAGCAGCCGATGGGCGGGCAGCACGCGCACGGTGTAGCCGAAGGGGCCGGTGCGGTCGAGGGCGAGCGGACCCTCGTAGATCCGGCCGCCGTCGCCCTGCCCGCCCTGCCCGGCCGGCCCGACCGGCTTCAGCGGGAAGACCTGGGCGTCGGCGATCGCGTCGTCGGAGTCGACCCGGCCCGCGACCGCCTGCACCTCCACATCGTCCGGTGTCAGTTCGCCCAGCGTGACGCGGACCCGCAGCACGAGCGTGGCGCCCAGTTCCGTCGACACGGACGCGGTGCCGTCGGGCGCCCCCGCCTCGACGTGCTCCACGGCCACGCCCGGCCACGCCGCACGGACACGGGCCTTCCAGACGGCCAGTTCGCGGGCCGCGTCCCCGTCCAGGGCGAGGGCGCGGTGGGCGCGGGCGGCGGGGGCGTACAGCCGGTCGACGTACTCGCGCACCATCCGGTCCGCCAGGACCTTCGGGCCGAGCCCGGTGAGCGTGCGGCGGACCATCTCGATCCAGCGGCCCGGCAGGCCCTCGTGATCGCGGTCGTAGAAGAGGGGCGCGATCCGCTCCTCGATCAGGCCGTACAGGGCGGCGGCCTCCAGCGCGTCACGGCGGTCGTCGTCATGGGCGGCGGAGCCGTCGGCGGTGGGGACGGCCCAGCCGAAGTCGGGCTCGTACCACTCGTCCCACCAGCCGTCCAGGACGGACAGGTTGAGACAGCCGTTGAGCGCCGCCTTCATGCCGGACGTGCCGCAGGCCTCCAGCGGGCGCAGCGGGTTGTTGAGCCAGACGTCGCAGCCCGGGTACAACGTGCGCGCCATCGCCATCCCGTAGTCGGGGAGGAAGACGATGCGGTGCCGCACCCGTGGATCGTCCGCGAACCGCACCAGCTCCTGGATCAGCCGCTTTCCACCGTCGTCGGCGGGGTGCGCCTTGCCCGCGACGATGATCTGCACCGGCCGGGTGGGGTGCAGCAGCAGCTCGGTGAGCCGGTCGCGGTCGCGGAGCATGAGGGTGAGGCGTTTGTACGCGGGGACGCGGCGGGCGAAGCCGATGGTGAGGACGTCGGGGTCCAGTACGCCGTCGATCCAGCCGAGTTCCGCGGTGTTCGCGCCACGCTGGCGCCAGGAGGTGTAGAGCCGCTCGCGGACCTCCTGCACGAGCTGTTCCCGCAGATCGCGGCGGAGCTGCCAGAGGTCGGCGCCGGCGCGGTCGGTGACCTCGCCGAGCCGGGACACCTCGGGGGCCACCCAGGTCGGGGCGTGCACACCGTTGGTGACCGAGGTGATCGGCACCTCCGACGTGTCGAGACCCGGCCACAGCCCGGCGAACATCTCGCGGCTGACCGCGCCGTGGAGGGTCGACACGCCGTTGGCCCGCTGGGCCAGACGCAGGCCCATCACCGCCATGTTGAAGACCCGCGGATCGCCGCCGGGATGGCTCTCCGTGCCGAGCCTCAGCACCCGCCCGTCGTCATCGAAGTGACGGGCGACCAGCTCGCGGTCGAAGCGGTCGATCCCGGCCGGGACGGGGGTGTGCGTGGTGAACACGGTCCCCGCCCTGACCGCCTCCAGCGCGGCGTCGAAGTCCAGCCCGGACGCGTCGAGTTCGCGGATGCGCTCCAGGCCCTGGAATCCGGCGTGACCCTCGTTGGTGTGGAACACCTCGGGCTCCGGATGGCCGGTGAGACGGCAGTACGTACGCACCGCGCGTACGCCGCCGATGCCGAGGAGGATCTCCTGGAGCAGCCGGTGCTCGCTGCCGCCGCCGTACAGCCGGTCGGTGACGTCCCGCTCGCGCGGGGCGTTCTCCTCTACGTCCGAGTCGAGCAGCAGGAGCGGTACGCGGCCCACCTGGGCCTGCCAGACGCGGGCGCGCAACGAACGGCCGCCGGGCAGGTCGAGCGCGACCAGGGCCGGGGCGCCGTCGGCCTCGCGGAGGAGGGTGAGCGGCAGCTCGTCCGGGTCGAGGACGGGGTAGTGCTCCTGCTGCCAGCCGTCGCGGGAGAGGGACTGGCGGAAGTAGCCGTGCCGGTAGAGCAGTCCGACGCCGATCAGCGGGACGCCGAGGTCGCTGGCGGCCTTGAGGTGGTCCCCGGCGAGTATGCCGAGACCGCCGGAGTACTGGGGCAGTGCGGCGGTGATGCCGAACTCGGGCGAGAAGTAGGCGATGGCGGCGGGCAGCGGTTCGCTGCCGTCGGTCTCCCGCTCCTGGTCCTGGTCCTGGTACCAGCGGGGGCCGCTCAGATAGTCGCCGAGGTCGCGGTCGGCGTCCGCGATCCGGCGCAGGAAGTCCTGGTCCCGCGCGAGCTCGCGGAGCCGCCGCGCGGGTACGGCCCCGAGCAGCCGCACCGGGTCACCCCCGGCGGCCCGCCACCCGTGGGGGTCGACGGCACGGAACAGTTCACGGGTGTCGTGATGCCAGGACCAGCGCAGATTGCGGGCGAGCGGGTTGAGCGGGGCGAGGGGGTCGGGGAGGACGGGGCGGACGGTGAAACGACGAATGGCCTTCACAGGTCCCACCTTCGCAGCGGAGGTTCGGTCATCCGGGGCGCGACGCAACGGTTCGACCGTAAGGGGGTGGTGGCCGTCGCGGCCACGGCGCGAGGAGGGCGCACTGATCCCCCCGCCCGACTGGCGGCACGCTGCCCCTGCCGGGGGGGTGCCCCTATGGGTTTGGTCAACCCGTGGGGGCGGGTTGGGGGTCGTAGAAGGTGCCGTCGCGGAGCATGGCGAAGAGGACGTCGGCTCG
>NZ_JBEPDM010000027.1:0-100921 GCF_040300305.1 Streptomyces sp. NPDC000410 | reverse complement strand
TACGGGGGTCTGGGGGCGAAGCCCCCAGTTATCGGGAAGGGGCGGGGCGGGGAGAGAAGCCCGCCGCAGGCGCCCCCCGCCCCCTGCAGGCGCCCCCGCCGGAACGCCCCCCGCCCCCAGTCACTTCCCCGGCTTCCAGTCGGGCCTGCGGCCGCTCAGGCCGATCACCCTGTCGCGCAGCGACGCGCCCGGTCCCACGGGCACCACCGGGCCGAACATTCCCTCGCGGCCCTGGTCGTCCTCGTCGGGCTCCAGCAGCGCGTACGACACCGCCAGGCTCGCCTCGTCGGGGGCGTAGTCCTGGCCCGTGGCGCGGGCCAGGTCCCAGCCGTGCACGAGGAGCTCGTTGAGGGCGATCTGCCCGGCGACGGAGGCGGGCAGGTCGATGCCGCCGGCCCGGGTGAAGCCCTCCCAGGCGTCCGGGCGGCGCCATGCCGCCGTCAGCTCCTCCAGCAGCCGGGGAAGCTCCGTACGCCAGCCGGCGTCCAGCACGTACTCGACGGTTTCCGGATCGGTGTCGGTCGTCGGCCCGAGATCCTTGCGCCCCGCGTCGCGGAACGCGGTGCACAGTCCGACGACGTGGGCGAGCAGCTCCCGTACGGTATAGGCAGGGCACGGGGTCGCGTCCCCGAGCTGCGCGTCGTCGATGCCTTCGGCGAGCCGTGCCATGCCGGCGGCGACCGGACCAAGATCCACGTTGTTCGTCTCCATGACCGGCAGACTCCCGCCCGCCCCGGAACTCATCGGTCAGCCTCCGGTCGGCCCGCCGCCCGCCGCGTCCTCGGTCACCTGATCGGACGATCTCCCACTCGCCGGACCGGCCTGCCCCGCCATCGCACCCATAGGCTCCCCAAGTGACCCTTAGCGCAGCCGCTCTGAACACCGGACTCGACTCGTTCCTCGCCTGGGCCGACGAGGAGCGCGGCACCCCCTTGCCCGCCCGCCCCGCCGACGCCGTACTGACGATGCTGGCCCTGCGGGGCGCGGACCGCAGGGCGGGCGTGCCCGAGCCGACGCCGCAGCTCCTGCGGCGCGTGCTGCACGAGGACCTCCCGCTGCTGCTCACGACGACCGGCCCCGAGCTCGCCGCGACGGGCGACGTACTGGCGGCGCTCGCCGACCACGTACGCGCGGCCGGCCGCCTCAACGCCAAGCGCCATGCCCGCCTGGTCGCCGCCGTACAGGAGGCGCTGCCGGAGTTCGAGCGCGCGATGGGTGATCCGCTGAACCTGACCTGGCCCCGCCGGTACGCCGCGCTCCTGCGCGCGGACGGTGTCGACGCCGACGACCCGGACGCCGTACGCGGCTGGCTGGACGCCTACGCCCGGACCCCGCACGCGGAGCGGCCCGCCCTTCCCGAGGCGGTGTCCCGGTTCGACGTCGCGGGGCGCACCTTCGCCGCACGTGCCCTGCTCACGGAGGCCCTGCTCGCGGCCTACGCCCGCGACGTCGACAAGCCCTCCCCGGCTGGCCGCCTGCTCACCGGCCCACCCCTCGGCGGCTCGCACGCGGACGACCTGGAGCGCATCGCGACCGAGATCGGTGACGCGTGGACGGCCGCCGGCCTGAACGACGCCCTCGCCGACCAGCACGCGGACCTCGCCCCCGGCCCCGAGGCTCTCCCGCACTTCGTGCTCGCGGACGTGCTGCTGGGCGAGCACCTCGACTACTACGGCGACTCCGCCATCCCCCTGCCCCCGCCGCCCGCGCTGCCCGCTCCCGACGAGATCCGCGCCCTGCTGCACGCGGCCCCGGTCCCCGCCGCGCTGGCGGCTGCCACCGAGGGCGACGAGCTGCGTCCCCTCGCCGAACGCTGCGGGTTCCCCGGCCCGGCCGCAACGGTCTGGACCGACGGCACCCCGCAGGAGCTGACCGAACTCGGCGCCGACATCCTGGCCGCCGTGATCGAGCGCATCCCAGGCGTCTCCGACCCGGAGCAGGAGTACGCGCTCGGTGCCGGGCACATCCTCTACACCCTCTACGAACGCGGCTGCACGCCCGCCTCCATCGCCCGCACCGCCTCCGCCCTCACCGAGTTGAAGGTCTCACCCGACCTCGAGGACGCCCCGGTCCCAGCCCCGGCCCCGGGCCCCGCCGCCCCGCCCCCCGCCCCGTACACGACCCCCTCACCGGCCGAGCTCTCCACCCTCCTCGGCGTCCCCGCCCTCACCGACGCCGACCGCACGGACCTCGACGCCCACGCGAGGGCCCTGGCCGAAGTCGTCGACCAACTCGCCGGGACCGGCTGTGTCTTCCGCACCGGCGACACCTACGGGCTCACCCCGCTCGGCAGCGCCGTCGTGCGCCACACCCTCCACGCGGCCCGGGTCGCCACCCCCGACGCGGCCACCGCCGCCACCTGGGACGCCACCGGGACGATCGCCGCCGTCCGCTACTGGCCCCCGCAGATCGCCGCCGCCACCCTGTCCGCGTGGGCGGCCGCCCACGGCGGCACGGACGCGGCCTGGACCGAGCTGCTCGCGGCCGTCTCCGCCGCCATGTCCGCCGACTTCCACGACACCCCCACCCCAGCCCTCTTCGCCCGCCTCGACCTCGCGGCCATCCCCACCACGGCCCTGCGCGCCGCCCTCCCCGACCCCCTCACCGGCGCCCACGCCCACCGCGTCCTCCAGTCCCGCGGCGAAGCCACCCCCGAGGACCCCGTCCCCCTGACCGCCCGTGCCGCCCTCCTCCTCGAAGACCTCGACCTGCGCCGCATGGACGACATGCGCGCCTACGTCGAGGCCGCCACCGCCGACCGCGAGCCCGCCCCGGCCCCCACGGCCCTCCTCGACGCCTTCGACACCGCGGCCACCAGCTGGCCCGGCGGCGCGAGCACCCTGCTCCCGGCCCTGGCCCAGGCCGACCCCGCCGGCGCGCTGCGCATCCTGGAGGACCTGGCACACCGTCACCCCGACCGCCATGTGGCGGACATGGCGGCCCACGCGGCGAAGCGCGCCCAGTCCTCGGTGAAGCGGTGAAGCGGTGAAGCGGTGAAGTGCCCCTTGCGGGGCGCGGAACTCCTGTGACATACAGGTCTGGACCAATGCTCCGGCGTACGGAGACTACGGAGGCGGCCGATGCGACGCGCCCTGCACCCCCTCGTGTGGACAGCTGCGACCGCCACGACGGCTCTGCTGCTCACCGCCTGCGGCACCGCCGGCCGTGACAAGGACACCCGCAGCCCCTCCGTGCCCAGCGGCGTCACCGCCCAGGCCGGCAGCGCCACCTCGGTGCACGTCATGTGGGACCGGTCGACCGACGACCGCGCCGTCACGGCGTACGAGGTCTTCCGCACCGGTAAGAGGGTGGTGTCGGTCCCCGCCGCCAAGCACATGATCGACATCGAGGGCCTCGCGCCCTCGTCCCCGTACACCTTCACGGTCCGCGCCCTCGACGCCGCCGGCAACGCCTCGCCCCACAGCGCGCCCGTCCCCGTCACCACCCTCGCCCGGACCCCCGCCGACACCCGGCCCCCCACACGCCCCACCGACGTCAACGGCCGCGTCCAGGGGGCCGGTTCCGTCACCCTGACCTGGGGGCGGTCCTCGGACGACCGGAAGGTGACGGCGTACGACATCTACCAGGCCGACTCCCGCGTCCACAGCGTGCCCGGCGCCACGACCACCGCCCGCGTCACCGGTCTGCGCCCCGGGACCGTCTACACCTTCACCGTCCGGGCCCGCGACGCGTCCGACAACTCCTCACCCGACAGCCGCCCGGTCGACCTGACGACCGCCTCGGCTCCGGGAGCCGCCCCCAGTACGGCGCCCACCGCCCTGACGGCGACGCTCCGCACCACCGGCCCCGCCGCCCACACGGTCGACCTGACGTGGATCCCACCGAGGACCGGCGCCCCGGTCAAGGAGCACCAGCTCCACCTCAACGGAGAGTTCGCCACCACGATCGTCTGGGGCGGCGAGCCCCCGACCGGCCGGGCCACGTACAGCTTCACGGTCACCGACAAGCCGGGCACCCGCTACTCCGTCAAGCTCCGCGCCAAGCTCCCGGACGGGAACTGGGGGGACTTCTCGGCGCAGCGCACGGTCGTGGTCGGCCAGGGCCCGTCCTCCGGAGCGGGCCGGCCGGATCCGGAGGACAGGTCCTAGGACGCGTATCGGGTCGTGATCGATGAGTATCGCGGCTTGCGGGGCGGGTGCCCGTCCGGTGTGCGGGGCGCGGCGATCTGCGGCTGCGCGGTGCGGGCGCGAGTGACCGGAGGCGATGCCGCGGGCAGGGAGCGGGGCCCGAGGGCCCCGGCTGCGTGCCCGCCGGGATGGTGTGTCAGACCATGGCGAGCCGGTCCACCAGCAGTTGCACCCTCTGCTCGGTGTACTCCGGCGGCAGCCGTCCCGCCCGGGTCAAGGTCGCCTGCCCGTGCAGGGCCGCCCAGAACACCTCGGTGAACACCCCCGGATGGACGCCGTCGCCGGCGACCTCGCCGAGAGTCTCCAGCAGGGCGGCGAAGGCGTCCTTCAGAGGTTCCGGGGTGTCCTCCCGCGCGTACGCCAGGCCGCCGTCGAGCTGGAACAAGGCGTCGTAGACCGCCGGGTTGCGTGCGGCGAAGTCGAGGTAGGCGCGGGCCAGGGCGGCGACCCGGGCGCGGGGGCCGTCCGCGGCGGAGGTCGCGGCCCGCACCGCCGCGGCCATCTCGGTGGCACCCTCGAGGGCGACGGCGCCGATGATCTCGCGTTTGCCGCGGAAGTGGCTGTAGAGGACGGGCTGGCTGTATTCGATGCGCTCGGCGAGCCGGCGGGTCGTGACCGCGTCCCAGCCCTGCTGCTCGGCGAGTTCGCGGGCCGTCGCCACGATGAGGCGCTCGCGCTCCGCCCGTTCGCGCTGCTTGCGTTCCTGTACCGACATGATTCGATCCTAGCACCGCTAGACAATCGAGCGGTAGAAGTACTAGCGTTACCTCATCGCCTAGCAGCGCTAGATCTCTGGAGGGGTCATCATGCTCAACGCACTCGAGGTGTTCACCACCGTGGTCGTCGGGGTGATGGTGGGGGTGGAGTTCTCCGTCGCCTTCGTCATGAACCGGATCCTCAACGCCCTCCCCGAGGAGAGCGGCCAACTCGGCCATGCCCACGGGGGCCGGATGCTCGGCGCCGTGATGCCGGTCTGGTACATCGGCTCGCTCGTCCTCGTCGCGGTCTGGGTCGTCGCCGGATGGAACCACCACGGCACCGGCCTCGTCGTCACCGCCGGCGCGCTGCTGATCCTCAGCGTGATCATGTCGATTCTGCTGCTCGTCCCGATCAACAACCGGAACAAGACGTGGACCCCCGAGAACCGGCCCGCCGACTGGAAGCAGCAGCTGAACCGCTGGGAACGCTTCCACTACGTCCGCGTCGCCGTCATCATCGCCGCCTTCACCCTGCTGGTCGCCGCCCTCGCCTGACCCCGCTTCGCGGCCTCCGCGATCAGGCCCTCCAGCAGGGCCGAGGGGAGAACCCGCTCATTGATCACGACCCGCTACGCGCCCCAGGGACCTGTTGTCATCGCAACCGGCGCACGAACACGTCCGGGCGTCCGTTGGTGTCCCCGGGCACGAGGTTGTCGCCGTCCGCGTCGAAGACGGCCGTGCGTCCCGCCGCGTCCAGGGCGACGGAGCCCGGACCGTAGCCGGACGGCGCCGAGTCGTCGTGCGGCGCCGAGAGCCGTTCGACCGCTCCGGTCCGCAGGTCGCGTGCGAAGGCGTCCTGGACGCCGCCGGTGTCGCCCGGGACGAGGTTGGTGGCGCCCGAGACGAAGAGCACCCGGCGGTTGTCGGCGCTGAAGACGGCCTGGGTCGAATCGCCGCCGGTGGCCTCGGTGCCGTCGTGGGCGACATTGACCCGTGCGACGGCCCCGGTGCCCAGGTTCCTGGCGAAGACGTCCATCTCGCCGTTGTGGTCACCGGGGACGACGTTCGCGGAGAGGGCCGAGAACAGCGCGTACCGCCCGTCCGGGCTCAGCGCGATGGCGGACGCGCCGACCGGCTCCCCGGTCGAGGTGGCACTGGCGACCATGGTCCGCCCGGTCGGGACGTCACGGACGTACATGAAGTACAGGCGAGGCCTGCGCGGGTCGCCGGGCCCATGGTCCGTCTCCGCTGCGGGCACCAGGTTGGAGCGTGAGACGAAGCCCACCCGGCGGCCGTCCGCGCTGATCACCGGATCCACCCGGGAGGCGCCCGTGCCCTGCGCGCCGTCGCTGCGCACGCTCACCCGTTCGGTCGTGCCCGCGCGCCGGTCGCGGCGGAAGATGTCGTTCACCCCGTTGGTGTCCCCGGGCACCAGATCGTCGCGGGCGGACGAGAACGCCACGTACCGCCCGTCGGCGCTCAGGACCGGGTTGTCGGAGTCCCGCGCGCCGGGCCCGCCGCCCGCGGTGACGCGCTCGGTGCGGCCGGTTCTGCGGTCGTGCACGAAGACGTCGGTGGCCTCGTTGTCGTCACCGGGGACGAGCGTGGCCGCATGCGACGCGAAGGCGACATAGCGGCCGTTGGCGCTGAGCGAGGGGCCGTACGAGTAGGAGTCCCCCTGCGTGCCGTCGCTCGCCACGCTGACCCGCTCGGTCCGCCCGGTGCGCAGGTCGCGGACGAAGACGTCCGCCTGTCCGTTGGTGTCCCCGGGCACCAGGTTGGTCGCCTCCGACGTGAACGCCACGACCCGTCCGTTCGCGCTGATCGCCGCGCCGTCGCCCCCGAGATCCGCCTGCGCCCCGTCCGACGCCGTGCTCACCCGCTCGGTGTGCGGCGTCTGCCCCGCCGCCGGGAGCAGTGCGGATCCCGTCGCCAGTAACGCGGCGACGACCGTGCTCATGGCTGTACGCATGGTTCCCCCTCCGTATGGTCCTCGGGCACGCCGGCGTGCGCCCCGCGCCCCCCGTCCCCAAGCCTGGGGCCCGGTCCGCCCCGAGGCACCGGCCCCGCGGAAGTCGGCCGATTCCCTCGCCCCCGGACCCGTGGCTTCCGGGCGGACGAGGCCGGGCCGCGCACCACGCTCCGTGCGAGGCCACCGCCCACTCCGGGCCGTATCGGAGGGTGGTCCTCCGTTCGGACAGTCTGGCGGAAAACGGTCACGCTCACGAGCCGCCGTGGTCAGCACCACGCACGACGCCCCCCGTGCTGTGCGATACGGGGGGCGTCGGGTGGTGCGGGTCCAGCGGTGCTGCTCGGCTGCTGTGCGGGTCAGCCAACCAGCGTCGTACCAGGAGAGGGTCAGCCGACCAGCTGGTCGTACGCGGGGAGGGTCAGGAAGTCCGCGTAGTCGGCGTCGAGGGAGACGTGCAGCAGCAGGTCGTGGGCCTGCTGCCACTTGCCGGCCGCGAAGGCCTCCTCGCCGATCTCCGCGCGGATCGCGGCGAGTTCCTCGGCCGCGACCTTGCGGGCCAGCTCCGGGGTGGCCGTCTCGCCGTTCTCGAAGACGACGCCCGCGTTGATCCACTGCCAGATCTGGGAGCGGGAGATCTCGGCGGTGGCGGCGTCCTCCATCAGGTTGAAGATGGCGACGGCGCCGAGGCCGCGCAGCCACGCCTCGATGTAGCGGACGCCGACCTGGACGGCGTTGCGCAGGCCCTCGTACGTGGGGCGGGCGTCCAGGGAGTCGATGGCGATCAGGTCGCCGGGGGCCACCGAGACGTCCTCGCGCAGGCGGTCCTTCTGGTTCGGCTTCTCGCCGAGCACCGCGTCGAAGGAGGCCATGGCGATCGGGACCAGGTCGGGGTGGGCGACCCAGGAGCCGTCGAAGCCGTCGCCGGCCTCGCGGTCCTTGTCGGCCTTGACCTTCTCGAAGGCGACCTTGTTGACCTCGGCGTCCTTGCGGGAGGGGATGAAGGCCGCCATGCCGCCGATGGCGTGGGCGCCGCGCTTGTGGCACGTACGGACGAGGAGCTCGGTGTACGCGCGCATGAACGGAGCCGTCATCGTCACCGCGTTGCGGTCCGGGAGGACGAACTTGGCGCCGCCGTCACGGAAGTTCTTGACGATCGAGAAGAGGTAGTCCCAGCGGCCGGCGTTGAGGCCCGCGGCGTGGTCGCGGAGCTCGTAGAGGATCTCCTCCATCTGGTACGCCGCCGTGATCGTCTCGATCAGGACGGTCGCGCGGACAGTGCCCTGCGGGATGCCGACGTAGTCCTGGGCGAAGACGAAGATGTCGTTCCAGAGGCGGGCCTCCAGGTGCGACTCCGTCTTGGGGAGGTAGAAGTAGGGGCCCTTGCCGAGGTCGATCAGCCGCTTCGCGTTGTGGAAGAAGTACAGGCCGAAGTCGACCAGCGCACCCGGGACCGGGCGGCCGTCGAAGCGCAGGTGGCGCTCCTCCAGGTGCCAGCCGCGGGGGCGCATGACGACCGTGGCGAGCTGGTCGGCGGACTTGAGGGCGTACGACTTGCCCGTGCGGGGGTCGGTGAAATCGATCCGGCGCTCGTAGGCATCGATCAGGTTGAGCTGGCCGAGGACGACGTTCTCCCAGGTGGGGGCGGACGCGTCCTCGAAGTCGGCGAGCCAGACCTTGGCGCCCGAGTTCAGGGCGTTGATGGTCATCTTGCGGTCGGTCGGACCGGTGATCTCGACGCGGCGGTCGCTCAGCGCGGCCGGGGCCGGCGCGACCTTCCAGGTCTCGTCCTCGCGGATCTGTGCGGTCTCCGGGAGGAAGTCGAGGGTGCTGGTGCGGGCGATCTCGGCGCGGCGCTCGGCGCGGCGGGTGAGGAGCTCGTCACGGCGGGGCGTGAACCGGCGGTGCAGCTCGGCCACAAAGGCCAGTGCCGCGTCGGTGAGGACCTCCTCCTGCCTCGGCAGGGGCTCGGCTTCGACGATGGCCAGCGGCGACGGCGCTGGTGCGGACATGAGCTGTCACTTCCTTCAGCGAGCTTCACGGGCGGTGCCGAGTGGCCGCCGGGTACGCCGCAGATGGCACGCAGTGCCAGGGCTCCGAAGGTACGGCCAAGGGCGCCGTTTGTTGTTTCAGGTGCTTCTGAACAGTGGATAGTAGTTATCGCATAGTGGAAGTTCAATGGTCTGTTGACATCGAGATTCTCTGGGTCGACATATCGTGGCGCTCGGTGCCACGCCGCTCACTCGATGCTTATTCCAGATGCGCCAGGTCATCGGGTGTGTCGATGTCGTATGCCTCCGCCACATCACCGCACTCCAGCAATGTGATCTCGCTCTCATGCGCCGCCAGGTAGTCCCGCGCGCCCCGGTCGCCGGACGCCCCCGCCGCGACGTCCGCCCAGCGCCGGGCGCCGAACAGCACCGGATGGCCGCGCCTGCCGTCGTACGCGGCCGACACCAGCGACGCGGGGGATTCGTACGCGGCGACGATCCGGGCCACCGCCGCCGCGCCGATGCCCGGCTGGTCCACCAGGGAGACGACCGCCCCGTCCTTCTCGCCCGCCGCGACGAGCGACGCGAGGCCCACCCGCAGCGAGGAGCCCATGCCGTCGGCCCAGTCCGGGTTCACCGTCACGACGCAGCCGGAGAGATCGGCCCGCCGCAGCACCTCGTCCGCCGCCGCGCCCAGCACCACGTGCACGGTGCGGCAGCCGCCCGCCCAGAGTACGCGCACCGCGTTCTCCACCAGGGGGCGGCCGCGGTGCTCCAGTAGTGCCTTCGGGCGTCCGCCGAGCCGGCGTCCGCCGCCCGCCGCCAGAACCAGGCCCGCGACCTGCGGTTTGTCTGAAGTGTGTGCCATGTGTGCCATGTTCCCCTGCTTACCTCATGAATGGGCATGGAATGCGCCCGAAGGCGCGTCGGGCCGTGTTCGGCCTTGGATAGGGTGCCGTTTGCGACAACCGGAGTTGACCGTCAGATCCGTGGGGATCCGTGGGGACCGTGGGAGACAAGAGAAAATGAGCAGTCGGCAGCCGCAACGGGACAGCGTCTTCCAGCCGTTGGAGGCCGACGACCCGAAGACCGTGGCCGGGTACCGGCTCGCGGCACGGCTCGGCGCGGGCGGTATGGGCAAGGTGTACCTGTCGTACACCCCGGGGGGACGTCCCGTCGCCATCAAGGTGATCCGCCCCGACTTCAGCCAGGACCCGGAATTCCGGCGGCGGTTCGCCCAGGAGGTGACGTCCGCGCAGCGCGTCCAGGGGCTCTACACGGCGCCCGTCATCGACGCCGACACGGACGGCGCGCAGCCCTGGCTCGCGACCGCCTACGTCCCCGGGCCCTCGCTGGCCGAAGCGGTCCTCGCGCACGGGGCGCTGCCGGTCGAGGCCGTGCTGCTGCTGGTCGCCGGTATCGCCGAGGCGCTGCACGTCATCCACGGCGCGGGCATCGTGCACCGCGACCTCAAGCCCTCCAACGTCCTGCTCGCCGCCGACGGTCCGCGCGTCATCGACTTCGGCATCGCGCGCGCCGCCGACGCCACCTCGCTCACCGGCAGCGGCGTCACCATCGGCACCCCGTCGTTCATGGCGCCGGAGCAGGCCGCGGGGCGCAAGGTGACCCCGGCGACCGACATCTTCGCGCTCGGCCAGGTCGCGGCGTACGCCTCGACGGGCTCGCCCGCGTTCGGCGAGGGCACCTCGCACGGCGTGCTCTACCGCATCGTCCACGAGGAGCCCGACCTCACCGGCGTACCGGAGCGGCTGCTCGAACTGGTGACGCGCTGCCTCGCCAAGGAGGCGGACGCCAGGCCCTCGATCGCCGAGATCATCCAGATCTGCCAGGACGCGAACGCGGAGACCGTGCTGCGCAGGCCCGAGGACTGGCTGCCGGGCGCGGTCGCGGCGGACATCACGGTACGAACCGCCGCACCGGCCCCCGCCGCGGCCACCACCCCGGCTCCGCCGAGCACCCCGCCCGCCACGCCCGCGGCCGCCACGCCCCCCACGGCCGCGCCTGCGGCCGCCACCCCGGCCGCGTACGTGCCCACCACCCCGGTCGCCCCGGCCACCCCGCCGCCCGGCTTCGGGCCCGCGCCCGCCGCTCCGTACCAGGGGCCGGGCCAGGGCCAGGGACCGGGGCAGGCGTCGGCCCAGCACCCGACCCCGCCGCCGGTCCACGGATCGGGGGCGTACGGGCCCACGCAGCCCGCCGGTTACGGACCCGGGCCCACGCCGCCCCCGTTCGCCCACGGGCAGCCCCCGACCGGGCCGCAGGCGCCCGCCAAGAAGAAGACCGGCAAGCGCGTCGGCCTGATCGCGCTGGCCGCGGTGCTGGTCTTCGGCATCGCCGGCGCCGGCACGGCGTACTACCTGATCTCGAAGAACGCCGACAAGGGCAAGGGCAACCAGGCCTCCCAGAACCAGGACACCGGCAAGGACACCGGCAAGGACACCGGCAAGGAGCCCGGCCCCAGCGGCACCCCGACCGGGGACGACGTGGCCGCGAGCGGCGGCGGGAGCCAGGGCGAGACCCCGGAGTCCAGCGGCCCGAAGCCCGACCCGACCCCCGTCGACTACAACGGCATCGACCTGACCAGCGGCTACGAGCTGGCGCTCGCCGACAACCCGGTGAAGCCCGTGAACAACGAGAACGGTGACATCGAGTACGACCTCGGGCTCTCCGCCGACAATGGCGCCAAGCTCATCATGCTGCAGACCGGCCAGGAGGGGACGCTGGAAACCTGCCGCACCGAGACGCGGTACACGCAGTACATCGAGCGGAACAAGCTCTCCTCCACCACCCGGCTCTGCCTGCTGACGAGCGCGGGCGACGTCGGGCTGATCTCGGTGAAGGGCTTCGCCCCGGAGTCGGACCCCAGCAACTACATCAAGATGGACCTGAGGGTCTGGCGCGGGGCGATGGAAGTGGACACGTCCAGCTGAAATTCGTACCGCGGAGTGGCGTGCTCCGCCGCGGATGGCGTTAACTTGCCCGCGGCCCCAGGCGTCTGACCATCGTCCGGCGGGTCGTCGACACCGGGCAGGCACAACGACGTGCGAGGGGGCTTCTTTGCGGAGCATGGGGCAGACGCGGGTGACAGGGACCGGCGGGAAGGACGGGAACGGCGGCGGCGAGGACCCGAGGGTCACGCAGTTACGGGCCGCCGTCTCCCGACTCCGCCGCGAACTGGCCGGATACCCGGCCGAGTTCACCGACCGGGGGGTCGCCGAGGACGAACTGGCCGCGATGGACGCGATGGCGGCGGCGGGCGGCGTACCGGAGATCCTCCGGCTGCGCCGCTCGTTACTGCTCATCGCCGGGTCCATCGGCTCGGTGAGCGCCCTCGCGACGGGGCTCGCGCAGGTGCGCATCGCGGTGGAGCTGTTCGGCGAGGGGAAGTCCTGACCCCGGGCCGCCCCGACCGCCACTGCGTCCCGACGCGGGTGAGATCCGACGCGGGCGCTTACCGGCCCGGGTCCGTCGCGACCCGGGTCCGTCCCGCTCCCGGTCCGTCCCGCTCCCGGTCCGTCCCGCTCCCGGTCCGTCCCGCTCCCGGTCCGTCCCGCTCCCGGTCCGTCCCGCTCCCGGTCTCGTACGCTGAAGGCGATGGTCACCTCCCAGCGGCCCCAGCCGCCCACCCTCCGCGAGCTCACCGTCCAGGCGCTGTCCTCGGTCGAGCACGGTTACGACCTGCTCGCGCCGAAGTTCGACGCGACGCCCTTCCGTACGCCGGAGCGGATCCTCGACGAGGTCGAGCGGGCGCTCCGGCCCCTCGGCCCCTTCCGCGCCGGGCTCGACGTCTGCTGCGGCACGGGGGCGGGCACCCGCGTCCTGCGCGAGGTGTGCCGGGAACGCGTCGTCGGCGTCGACTTCAGCGCGGGCATGCTCGACGTGGCCAGGCGCGCCACCCCACCGGACGCCAAGGACCTGACGGACGCGGAGTGGGTACGGGCCGACGTACGGCGGCTGCCGTTCGGGCCGGACTTCGACCTGGCCATGAGCTTCGGGGCGTTCGGACACTTCCTGCCGCGCGAGCGGCCGGGGCTGTTCGCGCAGGTGTACGGGGTGCTGCGGCCCGGTGGGGTGTTCGCGTTCCCGGTCGGCGCACCGCCCCGCGTCGGCTCGTGGCCGTACTGGGCGACGCTCGGCTTCGACACGGCCATGCGGGCGCGCAACCTGCTGTGGCGCCCCCGGTTCGTCATGTACTACCGCACGTTCCGGCTCCCGGACGTACGCGCCGAGCTGGAACGGGTCGGCTTCGCGGTGGAGTCGCGCCCGCTGGACGGGCTCGGGCGCAGGGCCGACGGCAGCCCGCGTGCCGCGCTGGTGCTCGCCCGCAAGGTCTAGGGGGTGTCCCGTCAGCGCCGGATCAGCCGACGGGCCGTCGCCGCCGCCAGCGCCGCCGTACGGGAGTCGACGCCCAGCTTGGCGTAGATGTGGACCAGGTGGGACTTCACGGTCGCCTGGCTCAGGAAGAGCCGTTTGCTGATCTGCTGGTTGGACAGGCCCTCGCCGACCAGCTGGAGGACCTCCAGCTCGCGCTTGGTGAGCGCCTCCGACGGCGTACGCATCCGGTCCATCAGGCGGTGCGCGACCGCGGGCGCCAGCGCCGACCGGCCGGCCGCGGCCGTCCGTACCGCTGCCGCCAGCTCCTCCGGCGGGGCGTCCTTGAGCAGATAGCCCGCCGCGCCCGCCTCGACCGCCGCGATGATGTCGGCGTCCGTGTCGTACGTCGTGAGTACCAGCACGCGCGGAGCGTCCGGCCGGGCGGTGATCGCGGCAGTGGCCTCCGAGCCGTGCATGCCGCCGCCGAACTGAAGGTCCATCAGAACGACATCGACCCCACCGGCGGCGGCCAGTTCGACCGCGCGCTCGGCCGTGGCGGCCTCCGCGACCACCGTGAAGTCCGGTTCGGTGTCCAGGACCGCGCGCAGTCCGGCCCGTACGACGGGGTGGTCGTCGGCGAGCAGAAGACGGACGGTCATGAGGTGTCTCCCAGGGGCAGTGGCAGGGTGGCGGCGACGGCCGTGCCCTGGCCCGGCGCCGACTCGACGGTGAAGGTGCCGCCCAGCGACCGCGCCCGCGCGCGCATCGCGGGCAGGCCGAAGCCGCCCTCCTCGGCGCGGCGGGACTCCGCGGCCGGCTCGAAGCCCTTCCCGTCGTCCACCACGTCCAGTGTCACGGACGCGTCCATGAAGGTCAGCGTGATCTCGGCGCGCTCGGCGCCCGCGTGCCGGACCGTGTTCGCCAGCGCCGACTGCGCGATCCGCAGCAGGGCCACCTCGTACGGCGTCGGCAGCGGCACCGGCGTGCCGCTCACCGAGAACCGCACGCGCGGACCCGGGCGGCCGGTGCGCGCGAGCCGCTCCAGCGCCCCCGCGAGCGAACCGTGCTCCAGATCCGGCGGGGACAGCGCGCGGACGAAACGGCGCGCCTCGGCGAGATTGTCCTGTGCGGCCTGCCGCGCCTGCCCGATGTGCTCGGCGGCGGGGGAGTCGCCCGGCAGCGTCCGCTCGGCGGCGCGCAGCAGCAGCTGGATGGAGGAGAGCCCCTGGGCGAGGGTGTCGTGGATCTCGCGGGCCAGCCGCTCCCGCTCGGCCAGCGTGCCCGCGTGCCGCTCGGCGGCGGCCAGCTCGGCGCGCGTCGAGATCAGCTCCTCGACGAGCTGCCGATGACGCTCGCTCTCCCGGTACAGCGCCTGGTAGCCGAGCACGGTGGCGACGGCGACGGCCGCGCCCAGCAGCGGGCCGATGACCGCACCGGGGCCGAGCGGCCCGCCATGGCGCACGTACGACAGGATCGCGAGGCCCGCCGTCGCCGCGACGGCGGGCAGGGACCAGCGCATCGGCAGCAGGTGCAGCTGGAGGAAGTACAGCGGGAAGGCCACCCACAGGCCGTCCGGCGTGAGCCACAGCAGCACGAGCCAGGACGTGCAGAGCGCCCCCAGCCAGAGCGCCGCCGCGGCGCGCGTCGCGCGCACGGAGGGGACGAAGGAGCCCGCCGCGTAGACCGCGCCCGTCAGCACGGCGGCGGCGACGACCGCCGCCGCGTCCGGGTCGTTGGCCGCCACGGCCCGTACCGCCGCCAGCGCCAGCAGCGCCGCCATCAGCAGGTGCAGACAGAGGCGCAGGACACGCAGGGCGGGGGTGAGCGAACCGGGATCCATGACTCGTCCAGCGTAGGCCGGGTGGACCGGCCATCACCCGATCGGGCAGTCAACCGAAAGTTTGATTACGGGGCCAACCGTTGCGCGATGCCCGCACGGCCCCCGTGCCCGCAGGCTGATGACCATGTTCGTGGCATGGAGAGATCTGAGATTCGCCAAGGGACGGTTCACGCTCATGGGCAGTGTGATCGTGCTGATCACCCTGCTCGTCGGGCTGCTGTCCGGGCTGACGGCGGGACTGGCGCGGGAGAACATCTCCGCCGTCACCGGGCTGCCCGCCGACCGCATCGCCTTCGCCGCGCCCCCTTCGGGCCAGTCGGTGTCGTTCACCAACTCGACGGTCACGGAAAAGGCGTGGCGGGAGTGGGCGGGCCGGCCCGGAGTGACATCCGCCGAGCCCGTCGGCATCCGTACGCTCAACGCGGCGGCGGGTGACCGTACGGCGGCGGTGTCGGCCTTCGGGGTCGAGGCGGACGCGGGGATCGCGCCGGGCCGGGTGGGGCCGGGGCGGGCGGTGCTCTCCGCGCAGGCGGCCGAGGAGCTCGGGACCGGCGCGGGGGAGACCCTGCGGATCGGTTCGCGGAACGTCACGGTGGCGGAGGTCGCGGGTGACGTCTCGTACAGCCATACGCCCGTGGTGTGGCTCGCCCTGGACGACTGGCAGGCGCTCGGGGGCGGCGAGACCGCCACGGTCATCGCCCTGCGCACGGGCGCGGGAGCGGACTTCGCGGCCGGGGACAAGGCCGCCGGGACAGAGACCCGGACCGTCGACGACGCGCTCACCGCCATAGGGTCCTACCAGGCCGAGAACGGCTCCCTGCAGCTGATGCGCGGCTTCCTCTTCGCCATCTCCGCCCTCGTCATAGGCGCCTTCTTCACGGTCTGGACCATCCAGCGCAGCGCCGACATCGCCGTACTGAAGGCACTCGGTGCCGCGACGCCGTATCTGCTGAAGGACGCACTCGGACAGGCCGTGCTGATGCTGAGCGCCGGCACGCTGCTCGGGACGGGCCTCGCCGCCGGGATCGGGGTGCTCGTCAGCGGCGGGAACGTGCCGTTCGTGATGGAACCGCTGACCGTCCTCGTACCGGCCGCCGTGATGATCGCCCTCGGTGTGCTCGGGGCTGCCCTGTCCATCCGGCGGATCACCGCCGTCGACCCTCTCACCGCGCTCGGGAGTGCCCGATGACCCTGCTGCTCGACGATGTCACGCTGACCTACCCGGACGGGGACGGGCGCCTGACCGCGCTCGACACGGTCTCGCTGGAGGTACGGGCGGGCTCGCTCACGGCCGTGGTCGGCCCGTCCGGCTCGGGCAAGTCCAGCCTTCTCGCGGTGGCGGCGACGCTGGTCACGGCGGACGCGGGGCGGGTCGTCGTGGCCGGAACGGATACCGGGGAGCTGAGCCGGGCCGAGAAGTCCGCGCTGCGCCGGGAGCGGATCGGGATGGTGTTCCAGCAGCCGAATCTGCTGGCCTCGCTCACCGCTCTGGAGCAGCTTCAGGTGATGGGGCACATCTCGGGGCGGGGTCCTCGTCAGGTACGGGACCGGGCGAGGGAGTTGCTCGCGGCGGTGGGACTGGAGGACCAGGCGCATCGGCGGCCGCATCAGCTGTCGGGCGGCCAGCGCCAGCGGGTCAATATCGCGCGGGCGCTGATGAACGGGCCTTCGGTGCTGCTGGTCGACGAGCCGACGAGTGCGCTCGATCACGAGCGGGGGGCGGTGGTGCTGGATCTGCTGGCTTCCCTGACCCGGGAGCGGGGGACGGCGACGGTGCTGGTCACGCACGACCGGACGCACCTGGAGCGGGCGGACCGGGTGGTGACGATGGTGGACGGCACGCTGCGGGTGCCGGTGGGGTAGGCGGGGGCGGTGCGCGTGGGTCGGGCGGTGCGGGTGGGGGTGCCTGCGGCGGGCCTGTTCCCCTACCCGCCCCTTCCCGCAACTGGGGGCAAGCCCCCAGACCTCGCGCCTCAAACGCCGGCGGGGCTGGAAGTGGGGCTCAGCCCCAGTTCCAGCCCCGCCGGCGTTTGATGATGGGCTCAGCCCTGCGCGGCCGTGTTCGCCAGGGCCTCCGAGAGTTCCTTCGCGACCGTCTGGAGGATCGGGACGATCCTGTCCGTCGCCGACTCGGTCACCCGGCCCGCCGGGCCGGAGATCGAGATCGCCGCGGCCGTGGGAGAGTTGGGCACCGGGACCGCGAGGCAGCGGACCCCGATCTCCTGCTCGTTGTCGTCGACCGCGTAACCGGTGCGGCGGACCGCCTCCAAGGCGTCCAGGAAGCCCTCGGGGGTGGTGATCGTCTTCTCGGTGGCGGCCGGCATGCCGGTGCGGGAGAGCAGGGCCCGGACCTCCTCCGGCGGGGTGTGGGCCAGCAGCGCCTTGCCCACGCCGGTCGAGTGCGGCAGCACCCGGCGGCCGACCTCGGTGAACATGCGCATCGAGTGCTTCGAGGGCACCTGCGCCACGTACACGATCTCGTCGCCGTCGAGCAGCGCCATGTTCGCCGTCTCGCCGGTCTCCTCGACCAGCCTGGCGAGGTACGGGCGGGCCCAGGTGCCGAGCAGCCGGGAGGCGGACTCGCCGAGGCGGATCAGGCGCGGGCCGAGGGCGTAGCGGCGGTTCGACTGCTGGCGGACGTAACCGCAGGCGACGAGCGTGCGCATCAGCCGGTGGATGGTGGGCAGCGGGAGCCCGCTGCTGGCGGAGAGTTCACTCAGCCCGACCTCGCCCCCGGCGTCGGCCATCCGCTCAAGAAGATCGAAGGCGCGCTCAAGGGACTGAACGCCACCGCTGTTCGCGGCGGGCTTGGCGGCGTCGGTGGTGCTGGCGCTGGACGTCGGCACGTCAACGGTCCTTTCAGGCGGGCGGGCAAGTTGTCAGCCTACCGGGCGCTTGCCTGCGGCACATCGCCCGCGTCAAGGCGTCTTTGCCGGTCAGGGCACGTTTGTCCGTGTGTTGGCGGTCACCTCCGACGATCTCTTGACGCTACAACTGTGTATAGCTACGTTCTGCCAAGCGAAATTTCCATTCCACTTTGTGGAAACATCCAAGCGTGTGGAGCGTGCGTGCGCCTCGTCGTCATGAACCCCAACACCACCGAATCGATGACCGCGTCGATCCGGTCCACCGCCGAGGCGAGCGCGAGTCCCGGCACCGAAATCCTCGCCACCCAGCCCCTGTGGGGGCCCGAGTCCATCGAGGGCCACTTCGAGGGCTACCTCAGCGCGGCAGCCGTACTGGACCGCCTCGCCGCCCTTGACGAGCCGTACGACGCCCTGGTCATGGCCGGGTTCGGCGAGCCCGGTCGGGAGGGCGCCCAGGAGCTGCTCGACGTCCCCGTCCTGGACATCACCGAGTCGGCCGCCCAGATGGCGCTGATGCTCGGGCACTCGTACGGCGTCGTCACCACGCTCGACCGCGCGGTGCCGCAGATCCAGGACCGGCTGCTGACCGCCGGGCTGCTCCAGCGCTGCGCATCGGTGCGCGGCACCGGGCTCGGCGTGCTGGAGCTGGAGGAGGACGAGGCCAGGACGGTCGAGGTGATCATCGAGACCGCCCGCAAGGTCGTCGAGGAGGACCGGGCCGAGGTCGTCTGCCTCGGCTGCGGCGGCATGGCGGGCCTTCAGGAGAAGGTCTCCGCGGCGCTCGGCGTACCCGTGGTGGACGGGGTCGCCGCCGCCGTGAAATTCGCCGAGTCGCTCGTCTCCCTCGGACTCACCACCAGCAAGGCGCGCAGTTTCGCGCCGCCCCGGCCCAAGACCATCGGGTCCTGGCCGCTGCATCAGCACCTGGGCTGAGCTCCGCACCTGAGCCGAGGTCCCGACCCACGCCGAGGTCCTCACCCGCGCCGAGCTACCCACTCGCGCCGACCTCACGCACCTCACGCCGAACCCGCGCCGAGCAGCGGCGGCCGGGCGACCGCACCCCGTTCCCCAGCAACACCCTCAAGGCACCGTCCTGTGGAAGCGCACTTCCACACCGCTCGATGGAGGGCACGTGGCAACACCCTGGAAGCCGGATCCCCGCCTCCTCAACGAGGACCTCGCCCCCGCGAAGGAACGCAAGTGGGGCACGTACAGCATCTTCGCCCTGTGGATGTCCGACACTCACGCGATCAGCAATTACGCCTTCGCCGGCAGCCTCTTCGTCCTCGGACTGCCCGTCTGGGAGGTCTTCCTCTCCCTGCTGCTCGGTATCACCATCGTCCACTGGATGATGAACAAGATGGGGCACGCGGGCCACCGGACCGGCGTCCCCTTCCCCGTGCTCGCCCGCGCCAGCTGGGGGGTGTACGGGGCGAACATCCCGGCGCTGATACGCGCGATCATGGCCGTGGCCTGGTACGGCATCCAGACCTGGCTCGCCTCCGAGGCCGTCGTGCTGCTCGCGATCCAGGTTGCCCCGGACCTCGCGGCGTACGACCACAACTCCGTCCTCGGCCTCTCCACCCTCGGCTGGGTGTCCTTCCTGCTGATGTGGCTGCTGCAGGCGGTCCTGCTCACCCGAGGCATGGAGTTCATCCGCAAGGTCCAGGACTTCGCGACCGGTCCGGTCGTCTGGCTGGTCGTGGTCGCGCTCGCCGTCTACCTGGTCTGGAAGGCGGACGGGATCTCGCTCACCCAGTCGCTGACCGACCTCAGCCCCGCCGACCAGGTCCACCAGTCCCTGATCGCGGTCAGCCTGACCGTGGCGACCTTCCTCACCTTGGTCCTGAACTACGCCGACTTCGCCCGCTTCACCCCCGACCACCGCTCCTACCGGCGCGGCAATCTGCTCGGCCTGCCGGTGAACTTCACCGCCTTCGCCGTCGTGGCCGTGCTGGTCACGGCCGGGACGATCTCGGTCTTCGGTGAGGCGATCTACGACCCGGTCAAGGTCATCGAGAAGATCGACAACCCGGTCGTCACGATCGTCGGCGCGCTGTCGTTCATCGTCGCCACCGTCGGCATCAACGTCGTCGCGAACTTCGTCTCGCCCGCGTACGACTTCGCGAACCTCGCCCCGAAGTACCTCGACTTCAAAGAAGGGCGGCCTGATCACGGCGGTCCTGGCGATCGTCGTGATGCCCTGGAAGCTCTACTCCAGCCCGGTGATCATCCAGTACTTCCTGGGCGCTCTCGGGGCCTTCCTCGGCCCGATGGTGGCCATCCTGCTGGTCGACTACTACTGGGTCCGGCGCGGCCGGATCGACATGGACGCGCTGTTCTCGGCCGACGCGTCGGGCCCGTACCACTACCGCCGCGGCTTCAACCCGGAAGCCTTGATCGCCTTCGTCCCCGCGGCCGTCGTGGCAACCGTCCTGGCGCTCGTGAAGGGCTTCGAGGACGTGGCCCCGTTCTCCTGGATCTTCGGGATGGTCATCGCCGGAGCCATCTACCAGCTGCGCTCGCGAGGTCGCCGGATCGCCGGGGAGATGGCCGAAGAGATCATCCCTGCGCAGGTCACGGACGTGGAGGACTCTGGAGGGGTGGGTCTTGACGGACCGGAGTCCGACGTGAAGACTCCTTCAACAGTTCGTTGAATTTTTACTGCAGCCGAATGTCTGAACGAATGGAAGTGAGGGGCACGGGTGTCCGATCTGGACGTCAATGACGTGAACCTGGTACTGCGCTCGACACGCGTCATCACCCCCGAAGGGACGCGCGCCGCCTCGGTCGCCGTCGCCGACGGGAAGATCGCGGCCGTACTGCCGTACGACGCAGAGGTGCCGGCCGGGGCCCGGCTCGAGGACTTCGGGGACGACGTCGTCCTCCCCGGCCTCGTCGACACCCATGTCCATGTGAACGACCCGGGTCGCACCCAGTGGGAGGGCTTCTGGACGGCCACCCGCGCGGCGGCCGCGGGCGGCATCACCACGCTGCTGGACATGCCCCTCAACTCCCTCCCGCCCACCACCACGGTCGACAACCTGCGCACCAAGCAGGAGGTCGCCGAGCCCAAGGCGCACATCGACACCGGCTTCTGGGGCGGGGCCATCCCGGACAACGTCAAGGACCTGCGTCCGCTGTACGAGGCCGGCGTGTTCGGCTTCAAGTGCTTCCTGTCGCCCTCGGGCGTGGAGGAGTTCCCCGAGCTCGACCAGGAGCAGCTCGCCCGCTCCATGGCCGAGATCGCGGGCTTCGGCGGACTGCTGATCGTGCACGCCGAGGACCCGCACCACCTGGCCGCCGCGCCGCAGAAGAGCGGTCCCGCGTACGCCGACTTCCTCGCCTCCCGGCCCCGCGACGCCGAGAACACCGCGATCGAGAACCTGATCGCCCAGGCCAAGCGGCTGAACGCCCGGGTGCACGTGCTGCACCTGTCGTCCAGCGACGCGCTGCCGCTGATCGCCGCGGCGAAGGCGGAGGGCGTGAAGATCTCCGTCGAGTCCTGCCCGCACTTCCTCACCCTCACGGCCGAGGAAGTCCCGGACGGGGCCACGGAGTTCAAGTGCTGCCCGCCGATCCGTGAGGCGGAGAACCAGGACATCCTGTGGGAGGGCCTGGCCGACGGGACGATCGACTGCATCGTCTCCGACCACTCGCCCTGCACGACCGATCTGAAGACCCCCGACTTCGCCTCCGCGTGGGGCGGCATCTCCTCCCTCCAGCTGGGCCTCCCGGCCATCTGGACCGAGGCGCGCCGCCGCGGCCACTCGCTGGAGGACGTCGTCCGCTGGATGTCGGCCGCCCCGGCCGAGCTCGCGGGCCTGAGCCAGAAGGGGGCCATCGAGGCCGGCCGTGACGCCGACTTCGCGGTCCTCGCCCCCGACGAGACCTTCACCGTCGACCCGGCCGAACTCCATCACCGCAACCAGGTCACGGCCTACGCCGGCAAGACCCTGCAGGGTGTCGTCAAGTCGACATGGCTGCGCGGCACGCGGATCGTGGAGAACGGCACCCTCGCCGAGCCTTCCGGCCGGCTGCTCGAAAGGAACAACTGAAACCGTGGCGATACCGTCCTTCACCGGCAACGCTAACCCGTACGGGGGCGGCGACCCGTACGCCGACTACCGCACCGCGGACTTCCCGTTCACCAGCTACGCCAACCTCGCCGACCGCCAGCTCGGCGCCGGCGTGATCGCCGCCAACGACGAGTTCTTCGCCCAGCGGGAGAACCTGCTGGTACCCGAGGCCGCCGAGTTCGACCCCGAGCACTTCGGCCACAAGGGCAAGATCATGGACGGCTGGGAGACCCGCCGCCGCCGTGGCGTGTCGGCCGAGCACCCGTGGCCGACCCCCGAGGACCACGACTGGGCGCTGGTGCGTCTCGGCGCCCCCGGCGTGATCCGCGGCATCGTCGTCGACACCGCCCACTTCCGCGGCAACATGCCGCAGGCCGTCTCCATCGAGGGCGCCTCGGTCCAGGGCGCCCCCACGCCGGAGGAGCTCCTCTCCGACGACGTGAAGTGGACGACCATCGTCCCGCGCACGCCGGTCGGCGGCCACGCGGCCAACGGCTTCGAGGTCACCGTCGAGCAGCGCTTCACGCACCTGCGCGTCAACCAGCACCCCGACGGCGGCATCGCCCGCCTGCGCGTGTACGGCGAGGTCGTACCGGACCCGAAGTGGCTCGCCACGCTGGGCACCTTCGACGTCGCCGCGCTGGAGAACGGCGGTTCGGTCCAGGATGCGTCCAACCGCTTCTACTCGCCGCCCACCAACACCATCAACCCGGGCCGGTCCCGCAAGATGGACGACGGCTGGGAGACCGCCCGTCGCCGTGACCAGGGCAACGACTGGATCCGTTACCAGCTGGCCGCCGAGTCCGAGATCCGCGCCGTCGAGATCGACACCGCGTACCTGAAGGGCAACTCGGCCGGCTGGGCCTCCCTGTCGGTCAAGACCGGCGAGGAGGGCGAGTGGACGGAGTTCCTGCCGCGCACCCGCCTCCAGCCCGACACGAACCACCGCTTCGTGCTGGACACCCCGGCGGTCGGTACGCACGTGCGCATCGACATCTTCCCCGACGGCGGCTTCTCCCGCCTTCGGCTCTTCGGCTCCCTCACGGAGCAGGGCGAGGCCCGTCTGACGGCCCGCCACCAGGAGCTGGGCGGCTGACGCCGGCCTCTCCTTCCTGACCGGGCGGCCACGACACACCGCCCTTCGCGGGGCACACCGGAATGACAGCACCGGTGTGCCCCGCTTTGCCATGCCGACTTGAACTTAGTTCGAGAAGTAGCTTGCACGTCGTTCAAGTCTTGGGCTAACGTTCCACTTGAACACAGTGCAAGTCCGCGCTCGAAGGGGAACGAAAATGTCGTACGCCACGCTGTCCGCGTTCGTCGAGGGAACCGCCCAGGAGTACGGCACACCCGGTGTCGCCGTCGGGGTGTGGGCGGACGGTCAGGAGTTCTACGCCTGCCACGGCGTGACGAGCGTCGAGAATCCGCTGCCCGTCGACCGGGACACGCTGTTCCAGCTGGGCTCGGTCACCAAGACCCACACGGCGACCGCCGTGATGCGCCTGGTCGAGGAGGGCCGGATCGACCTGGACGCGCCGGTGCGGAAGTACGTGCCGGAGCTCGTGCTCTCGGACGAGCGGGCCGCCGCGGACATGACCGTACTGAACCTGCTCAACCACACCGCGGGGCTGGGCTGGAACGTCATCGTCGACACCGGTGAAGGGGAGAACGCCCTGGCCGACTTCGTGGCGAGGATGACCGAGCTGGAGCAGCTCGCGGCGCCCGGCACCCGGGCCTCCTACAGCCAGGCGGGGTACAACCTGGTGGGCCGGATCCTGGAGAACGTCACGGGCCTGACGTACGAGCAGGCCATCGCCTCGCTGGTGCTGGAGCCGCTGGGGCTGTCGAACAGCTTCTTCGCGCCCGACGACGTCATGACCCGGCGGTTCGCCGTGGGCCACGACTTCGGCGAGGACGGAACGCTCGCCGTCTCCCGCCCCTGGCGGGTCTTCCGCGCCAACAACCCCGGCGGCGGTCTGACCTCCTCGGTGACCGACCTGCTCCGCTGGGCGCGGTTCCACCTCGGCGACGGCCGCGCCGAGGACGGCACCAAGGTGCTCTCGGCCGAGGCGCTGCACCAGATGAAGGAGCCGACGGTCGAGCTGGTGGCCAGTTCGCTCGGCGACGCGTTCGGCATCGCCTGGTTCCTGCGCGAGGTCGACGGCGTGCGTACGGTCGAGCACGGCGGTTCGGCGCGAGGCCAGTTCGCCGCGCTGCACGTCGTGCCCGAACGGAACTTCGCCGTCGTCGTGCTCAACGCCGGCCCGGAAGGCACTCCGTTCAACCAGGCCGTCGTGCGCTGGGCGTTCGAGAACTACCTCGGCCTGGTCGAGAAGGACCCGGAGCCGCTGCCCTACGACGAGGCGTGGGCCCGTGAGGTGGCCGGGGCGTACGAGAACGACGCGATGACGCTCAACGTCGTCACGGACGGGGCGGGGCTGACGATCGACGCCGTGATCAAGCCGGAGGTGCGTGCGGCGTCGGAGACGGAGCTTCCGGCGGACTACGCGCCGGCCGCCATGGGCCTGCTGCCCGGCGACGCCGACGAGTACATCGTCACCGAGGGCGGTCTGGCGGGGCAGCGCGGCTTCTTCTCCCGCGACGAGAGCGGCGCGATCGTGGGGATCGACCTCGCCGGCCGGCTGTTCACCCGGGTTCCGGCGGCCTCCTGACCGAGCCGGGACCTTCGGGGGAGTCGTACGGCCCACGAGGGGAGACCGACGGGGGAGACCTACGGGCGCGACCTGCGGGGAGACGTACGTCACACGCGAACCTGTCACATCGTGCCGAGGCGATCCGTCAATGAGGTGTAACCGACGACGAACCGCAAGGAGCACACCATGGACGCCCGCTTGAACCTCTTCGGCAACCAGGTCGCGACCAAGTCCCTGAAGCACTTCGTCTCGGCGGGCAAGGTGCTCTCGGACTCGACGCTGCCGGCCGCGACGCAGGAGCTGGTGAAGATCCGCGCCAGTCAGATCAACGGCTGCGGCTTCTGCACCGACATGCACACCAAGGACGCCGCGCACGCCGGGGAGACCTCCGTTCGCCTGCACCTGGTCGCGGCGTGGAGGGAGGCCACGGTGTTCACCGACGCCGAGCGCGCCGCCCTGGAGCTGACGGAGCAGGGCACCCGGATCGCCGACGCGGCCGGTGGCGTCACCGACGAGGCCTGGGCGAACGCCGCGAAGTACTACGACGAGGACCAGCTCGCCGCCCTGGTGTCGCTCATCGCCCTGATCAACGCCTTCAACCGGGTGAACGTCATCGTCCAGCAGCCCGCCGGCGGCTACCAGCCCGGTCAGTTCGCCTGACGGGACGTACGAGACCGGGACCCCCGGCAGCCGCGCGCAACGCCCCGGGCACCTTCGCAGGTGCCCGGGGCGTCGTGCTGATCCGGAAGAGCCGGAGGGAGTGCCCTCGGCGTCAGGCCGCGTGGCCGCCGTCCACCGAGAGCTCGGCGCCCGTGATGTACGCCGCGTCCGCCCCCGCCAGATACGCGACCAGCGCCGCGACCTCGTCCGGCGCCGCGAAGCGGCCGAGCGCGGTCATCGCGCTCTGCCCCTGCGCGTACGGACCGTCCGCCGGGTTCATGTCGGTGTCGACCGGGCCGGGGTGGACGATGTTCGCGGTGATGCCGCGGTCGCCCAGTTCCCGCGCCAGCGCCTTGGTCAGACCGATCAGGGCTGACTTGCTCATGGCGTACAGCGTGCCGCCGGGGCCGGGCACGCGCTTGGTCATGCACGTACCGATGGTGATGATCCGGCCGCCGCGCTCCATGCGGGCGGCCGCCGCCTGCGACGCGAGGAAGGTGCCCCGTACGTTCACGGCGAGGACGCGGTCGACGTCCGGCGCCGTCAGGGTCTCCAGCGGGCCGAGCAGGCCGGCGCCGGCGTTGTTGACCAGGACGTCCAGCCGCCCCAGCTCCGCCGCCGCGCGCTCCACGGCGCCGGCCGCCTCGGCCGCGTCGGCGGAGTCGGCGCGCAGGGCCAGGCCGCGCCCGCCGGCCGCCTCGATCTCGCGTACGACCGCCTCGGCGGCCGCCTTGTCCTGTACGTAGGTGATCGCGACGTCCGCCCCGGCGCGGGCGAGCCGCAGCGCGGTCGCCGCGCCGATCCCGCGGCTGCCGCCGGTCACCAGAGCCACCTTGCCGTTCATCGAAGCCTCCAGCACATAAGTAGGTAAGTGGTTGCCTCTTCAATGACAGCGGGGTGGCGGCCCGGACGCTGGCGGCAATCGGACACCGCGATGAGTTCCGCGGGACCGTGGAGTCAGAGCTTCAGAGCTCATGACATCCGGACGAACGACCGAAGGGTCCCCGCCATGGGAAAGCTCACCCTCACCGAGTTCCTCACCCTCGACGGCGTCTGCCAGGCACCCGGCGGACCCGACGAGGACACCAGCGGCGGATTCGACCTCGGCGGCTGGACCGTGCCGTACGCGGACGCGGACTTCGGCCGGTTCATGGACGAGGTCTTCGAGCGCCCCGGTGCCTTCCTCCTCGGCCGCCGCACGTACGAGATCTTCGCCGCCTACTGGCCCAAGGTGACCGACCCCGGGCATCTGATCGCGTCGAAGCTCAACTCGCTGCCCAAGTACGTCGTGTCGACCACCCTCGACCGGGCCGACTGGGCCGGCACCACCATCGTCGGCGCAGACCTGGTCAAGGAGGTCACCGCGCTCAAGGAGCGCACGGACGGGGAACTGCAGATGCACGGCAGCGCCGCCCTCGCCCGGTCCCTCATGGCGCACGACCTGATCGACGCCCTCAACCTGCTCGTCTTCCCCGTCGTCCTCGGCAAGGGCCGCCGCCTCTTCACCGACGGCGCCGAGCCCACCGCGTTCCGGCACACCGGGGACAGGACCACGGGCTCCGGCATCGCCATCCACGCCTACGAACGGGCGGGCCGGCCGGAGTACGGAACGTACGAGACGGAGTGAACGCACTGCGGGTACGGTGATCGCTCCGAGCTGGGGCCGACGAAGTCTCCACGAAGACCGAGTCGTTGGAGAGCCGCCCCGTGTCGTCCCTCGCCGTCCCCGCACCCGGTGTCGCACCCCGCCGCGCCTGGCTCACCGACCTGCCCGTGCTGCTGGTCGCCGTCTTCTGGGGCGGCAGCTATCTCGCGGCCAAGGGCATCACCACGACGCACACGGTCATCGCCGTCCTGGTGCTGCGCTTCGCCCTCGTCCTGCCGGTGCTCGCCGTCGCCGGATGGCGGAATCTGCGCGCGCTCACGGCGGCACAGTGGCGCGGCGCGGGGGTGCTGGGGCTGGTCCTGAGCGGGATCTTCCTGCTGGAGACGTACGGCGTCGTCCACACGTCCGCCACCAACGCCGGGCTCATCATCAGCCTCACCATGATCTTCACCCCGCTCGCCGAGGCCGTGGTGACCCGGACCCGGCCGCCCCGCTCCTTCCTGGCCGCCGCCGGGCTCTCGGTCGCCGGGGTGGTCCTGCTGACCCAGGGCGGAGGATTCACCGCCCCGTCGGCCGGCGACCTGCTGATGCTGCTCGCCGCCGTCGCCCGTACGGTCCACGTCCTGGCGATGTCCCGGATCAAGGCCGTCCGGTCCGCCGACTCGCTGTCCCTGACCACCGTCCAGCTCGCCGCCTCGGTCGCGGTCTTCGCCGTCCTCGCCGCGGCGCCGGGCACCGGGGCATCGCCGTTCGCGGTGGCCGTGGACTTCGGGCCGCGCGAGTGGGCCGGGCTGCTGTTCCTGTCCGTCTTCTGCACGCTCTTCGCCTTCTTCGTGCAGATGTGGGCGGTCCGCCGCACCTCTCCCTCCCGGGTGAGCCTGCTCCTCGGCACCGAACCGCTGTGGGCGGCCGGGGCGGGCATCCTCATCGCCCACGAGCACATCGGCGCGGTGGGTCTGGCCGGTGCGGCCCTGGTGCTCGCCGGCACGGCCTGGGGGCGGCGCGCGGCGGACACCGCATAGGGCCGGGTCCTGCGGATCAGGCCCTGCGGCGGCTTCCGGCGTCCGAGATCATCAGGACGGCGAAGCCGAGGACGGCGACCACGATGTACGCGTAGAGCTCCCGGCCGTCCAGGAATCCGATCGGCTCGACGATCCACTTGGTGAAGCCGAAGAACGGGAACCAGCCGGTCAGCTCCCGCAGGACCCCGCACCCGCCGACGACGAGCAGCGCCACCCCGATGAACTCCAGAATCTTCTTCATGGAGTGATCGTCGTGCGGCCGGCCGGGCGGGCGCGTCCGCCGATGGCATGGCCCGCCGCTACCGAAGTCTGAAACTCCCCGACTTTGGTAGCTCCCGGCCGCCAGGTGTGCTGGGGGGCCCGTACACCCGCATAGATTTGTCGATATGACGCGTACGGAGTACCCCTGGCTGCTGCCCTCGGGCATGTCCGGTCCAGGAGATGGCGGAGCACGGCCGCGGCGGACCGTGCGCGACTGGATCGTGGACACGGCCCTGTTCCTGTTCGCCGCCCTCATCGGGCTGGTCGCGGCCGAGTCGAGCCAGGAGATCAACGGCTCGGGCGCCGTCGTCCTCGTCGACCAGCTCGTCGGCGCCGCGGCCTGCTGCGCGGTGTGGCTGCGCCGCCGCCGGCCCGTGGAGCTCGCCGCGGCCCTCGTCGTGATCAGCCTGTTCGTGCCGGTCGCGGGCGGGGCGCTGCTGGTGAGCCTGTTCAGCCTCGCCGTGCACCGCCCGTTCCGCCCGGTGGCCGTCCTCGGCTCGCTGGCGGTGCTGTGCAGTGTGGCGCAGCCGTTTCTGCGGCCCGAGCCCGGAACCCCGACCGTGATCAGCGCCGTCGCCGGGGTCATGCTGGTCCTGCTCGCCATCGGCTGGGGCATGCTCGTACGCTCCCGCCGCACGCTCGTCGTCGTCCTGCGCGAACGCGCCCACCGCGCCGAGACCGAGGCCGAGCTGCGCGCCGAGCAGGCCCAGCGGCTCGCCCGCGAGGCCATCGCCCGCGAGATGCACGACGTGCTCGCCCACCGGCTGACCCTGCTCTCCGTCCACGCGGGCGCCCTGGAATTCCGCCCCGACGCGCCCCCGGCCGAGGTCGCCCGCGCCGCCGGGGTCATCCGCGACAGCGCGCACGAGGCACTCCAGGACCTGCGCGAGATCATCGGCGTACTGCGCGCGCCCGGCGTGGACGGGGACGGGGACGAGGGCCACCGCCCGCAGCCCACCCTCGCCACCCTCGACGCGCTGGTCGCCGAATCCCGCGAGGCCGGGATGCGGGTCGTCCTCGACAACCGCGTCGCCGAGCCCGCCGCCGCCCCGGCGGCCACCGGCCGTACCGTCTACCGCATCGCCCAGGAGGCCCTGACCAACGCCCGTAAGCACGCGCCCGGAGCCGCCGTCACCCTCACGGTGCGCGGCGGCCCCGGCGACGGGCTCACCGTCGAGGTGCGCAACCCCGCCCCGCAAGGGCCGGTCGCCGAAGTGCCGGGCTCCGGGCAGGGGCTGATCGGCCTGACCGAACGCGCCACGCTCGCCGGAGGCGAGCTGGAGCACGGGAAAACCGGCGACGGAGGGTTCCTGGTCCGATCCTGGCTACCGTGGCGCGCATGACCATCAGACTGCTCATCGTCGACGACGACCCGCTCGTGCGCGCGGGCCTCACCTTCATGCTCGGCGGGGCGGAGGACATCGAGATCGTGGGCGAGGCCGCCGACGGCTCCGAGGTGGCCGCGCTCGCCGACCGGCTGCGCCCCGACGTCGTCCTGATGGACATCCGGATGCCCCATCTGGACGGGCTCACCGCCACCGAACGGCTACGGGCCCGCCCCGACGCTCCCCAGGTCGTCGTCCTCACCACCTTCCACGCCGATGAGCAGGTGCTCCGGGCGCTGCGCGCCGGGGCCGCGGGATTCGTCCTCAAGGACACCCCGCCCGCCGAGATCGTCGCCGCGGTACGGCGCGTGGCGGCCGGCGATCCGGTGCTGTCCCCGGCCGTCACCCGCCAGCTGATGACCCATGTCGCGGACACCACCGCCCCCGACGACCGGGCGGGCCGCGCCCGCGACCGCCTCGCCGCGCTCGCCGAACGCGAACGCGAGGTGGCTGTCGCGGTCGGCCGCGGCCAGTCCAACGCGGAGATCGCGGCGGGCCTGTACATGAGCGTGCCGACCGTGAAGACGCATGTCTCCCGGATCCTCGCGAAACTCGGCCTCAACAACCGCGTCCAGATCGCGCTCCTGGTCCACGACGCGGGCCTGCTGGACGGGGGCGCGGAGTCTTAGGGCGCCTGCGGCGGGCCTTTCTCCCCTACCCGCCCCTTCCCGAACTGGGGGCAAGCCCCCAGACCCCCGTACGGCCTCCGGCCGTGTCCTCAATCTCCCCCTACGCCCTGCGGGCGTGGGGGACCCCAGAGGGGCTCCCTTGGAGCCCCGCCGGCGATTGAGGCGCGGGGGTTCGGGGGCAGAGCCCCCGACGTCAGCCCGCCGCAGGCGCCCCCACCCCCCATCACGCCCCCGCAATCTCCTCCAGCCGCACAACGCGTCGCTCCCGCCGCGACAGCTCGCACGCCTCCGCCACACGCAGCGCCTGGAGGGCCTCGCGGCCGTCGCAGGGGTTGGCGAGTTCGCCGCGGGCGAGCCGGATGAAGGCGTCGAGTTCGGCCTCGTACGCCGGGGCGAACCTCTCCAGGAAGCCCGGCCAGGGCTTGTCGGCGGGCGGCGGGCCCTGGGGTTCCGTGGAGGTGATCGGCGTACGGTCGTCGAGGCCGACGGCGACCGTGTCGGCCTCGCCGCACAGTTCCATCCGGACGTCGTAGCCCGCGCCGTTGCAGCGGGTCGCCGTGGCGGACGCGAGGGTTCCGTCGTCGAGCGTGAGCACGGCCGCCGCGGTGTCGATGTCACCCGCCTCCCGGAACATCGCGGGCCCGGCGTCCGAGCCGGTGGCGTACACCTCGGTGATCTCGCGGCCCGTGATCCAGCGCACGATGTCGAAGTCGTGGACCAGGCAGTCGCGGTAGAGCCCGCCGGACAGCGGCAGGTACGCGGCGGGCGGCGGCGCGGGGTCGGACGTGATCGCGCGTACGGTGTGCAGCCGGCCGAGCCGGCCCGAGCGCACCAGTGCGCGGGCCGCGCCGTAGCCCGCGTCGAAGCGGCGCATGAAGCCGAGCTGGAGCTGCGTGCCCGCGCTCTCCACCTCGCGCAGCGCGTTCAGCGTCCCGGGCAGGTCCAGGGCGATCGGTTTCTCGCAGAAGGCGGGCAGTCCGGCGCGGGCCGCCCGGCCGATCAGGTCGGCGTGGGCAGCGGTGGCGGAGGCGATCACCACGGCGTCCACGCCCCAGGTGAAGACCTCGTCGACGGAGGGGGCCGCGGTGGCGTCGATGCGGTGCGCGACCTCGCGGGCGCGCCCGCCGTTGGTGTCCGCGACCACCAGGGAGCCGACCTCGCGGTGGCGGCTGAGGACGCCCGCGTGGAAGGCGCCGATACGTCCGGTTCCGATGAGTCCGATGCGCATGGCCCCAAGGTGGAGGCCGCCCCGGGACCATGTCAAGCATTTGTCCTGACAACCTGACTTCATGGCTTCCCGTCAACATGCCCTGCGACTACGCTCGCACCGTGCCCAATCAGCCCGCCGAACTCCAGCTCCGTGTGGACCGCACCAGCCCGGTCCCGCTGTACTTCCAACTCTCCCAGCAGCTGGAGGCCGCCATTGAGCACGGCACCCTCACGCCCGGCAGCCTGCTCGGCAACGAGATCGACCTCGCCGGCCGGCTCGGGCTGTCCCGGCCCACCGTCCGCCAGGCCATCCAGTCGCTGGTCGACAAGGGGCTGCTGGTGCGCCGCAGGGGCGTCGGCACCCAGGTCGTGCACAGTCAGGTCAAGCGGCCGCTGGAGCTGAGCAGCCTCTACGACGACCTGGAGGCGGCCGGCCAGCGCCCCGCCACCCGGGTCCTGCACAACGCCGTGGAGCCCGCGACCGCGGAGGTCGCCGCCGCGCTCGGGGTCCCGGAGGGCAGCGACGTACACCTCGTCGAGCGGCTGCGCTACGCACACGACGAGCCCATGGCCCATCTGCGCAACCATCTGCCGGCCGGGCTGCTGGCCCTGGACACCGAACAACTGGAGTCCACCGGGCTCTACCGGATGATGCGCGCCGCGGGCATCACCCTGCACAGCGCCCGGCAGTCGGTCGGGGCCCGCGCCGCCACCGCCGACGAGGCCGGCCGGCTCGGGGAGGTGGAGGGTGCCCCGCTGCTCACGATGGAGCGGACCACCTTCGACGACACCGGGCGCGCCGTCGAGTTCGGCTCGCACGTCTACCGGGCGTCGCGGTACGCCTTCGAGTTCCAGCTCCTCGTACGCCCCTGACGCGGTACGCCGACGCCGTACGCAGCCCCCGGCGCGGCTCCGCGTAAGAATGTTCGGACAAAGTATTGACGGGTCGGCGCCGCCCCCGTAGAAACTCACCCAGCCGCAACCCGGCGGCCGGGAGAGAAGGCGGACCACCATGCGCACACCCCGCGCGGCAGCGATCCTGCTCGCCGCAGTCACGCTCACGCTCGCGGCCGGGACCGCCGGATGCAGCAGCTCCGGCGGCAAGGGCTCCGAGGAGAAGCCGGACGGCGGGGGAGGCGGCGGGAAGCCCGCCACCACCGAGCGGCTGAAGATCGCCATGGTGACCCACTCGGGCGAGGGCGACACCTTCTGGGACATCGTCCAGCGCGGCGCCAAGGACGCGGCGGCCAAGGACAACGTCGAGTTCCTCTACGCCGCGAACAAGGAGGGTAAGGAGCAGGCCCAGCTCGTCCAGACGTACATCGACCAGGACGTCGACGGCATCGTCGTCACCCTCGCCAAGCCGGAGGCCGTCAAGGACGTCGTCAAGAAGGCCGTCGCGGCGGGCATACCCGTCGTCACCATCAACTCCGGCGGAGAGTTCTCGGCGGAGGCCGGCGCGCTCGGCCATATCGGCCAGGACGAGTCCGTGGCCGGTGAGGCCGTCGGCGAGGAGCTCAACAAGCGAGGGAAGAAGAAGGCGGTCTGCGTCATCCACGAACAGGGCAACGTCTCCCTGGAGGCCCGCTGCGCGGGAGTGAAGAAGGCCTTCAAGGGCACCGTCGAGAACCTCAACATCGACGGCACCAACATGCCCGCCTCCACCTCCTCCATCGAGGCGAAGCTCCAGAGCGGCAAGGACATCGACGCGGTCGTCACCCTCGGCGCGCCGTTCGCCGCCGCCTCCGTCCAGGCCAAGCAGGGTGCCGGGAGCAAGGCCGAGATCGACACGTTCGACCTCAACGCCGAGGTCGTCAGGCGGCTCAAGGCCAAGGAGATCGGGTTCGCCGTCGACCAGCAGCCCTACCTCCAGGGCTACCTCGCCATCGACGAAATCTGGCTCAACAAGACGAACGGCAACGTCATCGGCGGTGGCAAGCCGGTCCTCACCGGTCCCGCCCTGGTGACCGAGAAGGACGTCCCCGCCCTCGAGAAGCTGACGGCCGACGGAACCCGATGACGTACGCGGCCACACCGCTCAGGGATACTTACCGCGGAGTATCACAAGCGGAGCAAGAGGGGCACGGCGTCGTGGCAAGGGTTCGTACAGGGGCACGCGCGATCGGCGCGATGCTGGCGGTGGTGCTCGGAGCCTCGCTCGCGGGATGCAGCGCGACCGGCGGCAAGCGCGCCGAGGACGCCCGTAAAGCGGCCGCGGGCCGGCCCGCGGTGGACACCCCCCGCTGGACCTTCGCCATGGTGACCCATTCGGGCGACGGCGACACCTTCTGGGACATCGTCCAGAACGGGGCCGAACAGGCCGCGGCCAAGGACAACATCGACTTCCTGTACGCCCACAGCGACGAGGGCAAGGAGCAGGCCGAGCTCGTCGACACGTACATCGACAAGAACGTCGACGGGCTGATCGTCACGCTCGCCAAACCGGACGCGATGAAGGACGCCGTCGCCAGGGCCACCAAGGCCGGTATCCCGGTGATCACCGTCAATTCCGGCTCGGCCGAGTCCAAGGTCTTCGGCGCCCTCACCCACATCGGACAGGACGAGACCGTCGCCGGCGAGGCCGTCGGCGACGAGCTCGACAAGCGGGGCCGCAAGAAGGCCCTGTGCGTCCTGCACGAGCAGGGCAACGTCGGCCACGAGCAGCGCTGCGCCGGAGCGAAGAAGACCTTCGGCGGCGAGCTGACGAACCTGTACGTGGACGGCACCAACATGCCCGACGTCCAGGCGTCCATCGAGGCCAAGCTCCAGTCCGACCCGTCCGTCGACGCCGTCGTCACGCTCGGCGCGCCGTTCGCCGACGCCGCCGTCCAGGCCCGGCAGGGCGCCGGGAGCAAGGCCGAGATCGACACCTTCGACCTCAACGCGAAGGTCGCCAGCGCGCTCCAGGACGGCAGGCTGGGCTTCGCCGTCGACCAGCAGCCCTACCTCCAGGGCTACGAGGCCGTGGATCTGCTGTGGCTCCACCGGTACAACGCCGACGTGCTCGGCGGCGGGCGGCCGGTCCTCACCGGACCGCAGATCATCACGGAGAAGGACGCCGCCGCACTGCAGGACTACACGGAGCGGGGGACCCGATGACCAGGACCGCACCACCACCGGCCGGCCACAAGGCCGGCGGCGCCGACGAACGGCTGCTGCGCACCTCGCCGCTGAAGAAGCTCCTCGGCAGGCCCGAGCTCGGCTCCGTCGTCGGCGCCGCGGCCGTCTTCCTGTTCTTCTCGATCGTCGCCGACAGCTTTCTGCGGGCATCCAGCCTCGGCACCGTGCTGTACGCGGCCTCCACGATCGGCATCATGGCGGTGCCCGTCGCCCTGCTGATGATCGGCGGCGAGTTCGACCTCTCCGCCGGTGTGCTGGTCACCAGCTCCGCGCTGGTCTCCTCGATGTTCAGCTATCAGATGACGGCGAACGTATGGGTCGGCGTCGCCGTCTCCCTGCTGGTCACCCTCGCGATCGGGTTCTTCAACGGCTTCATGCTGACCAGGACGAAACTGCCGAGCTTCATCATCACGCTCGGTACGTTCCTGATGCTGACCGGACTCAACCTCGGCTTCACCAAGCTGATCAGCGGCACGGTCTCGACCAAGACCATCGCGGACATGGAGGGCTTCCCGTCCGCAAAGTCCCTCTTCGGGGTCTTCAGCGTCGGCGGTGTCGAGATCAAGGCCACCATCGTGTGGTGGGTCGCCCTGGTCGCCCTGGCCACCTGGATCCTGCTGCGCACCCGCTTCGGCAACTGGATCTTCGCGGTGGGCGGCGGCGCGGACGCCGCCCGCGCCGTCGGTGTCCCGGTGTCGCGGACCAGGATCCTCCTCTACATGGGCGTGGCGTTCTGCGCCTGGGTCTCCGGCCAGCACCTGCTGTTCTCGTTCGACGTCGTCCAGTCCGGCGAGGGCGTCGGCAATGAACTGATCTACATCATCGCGGCCGTCATCGGCGGCTGTCTGATCACCGGCGGCTACGGCTCCGCGATCGGCTCCGCGGTCGGTGCCTTCATCTTCGGCATGACCAGCAAGGGCATCGTGTACGCGGAGTGGAACCCGGACTGGTTCAAGTTCTTCCTGGGAGCGATGCTCCTGTTGGCCACCCTGCTCAACGCATGGGTCCGCAAGCGTGCGGAGGCGACGCGGTGACATCCGAAACCGGCGCGGTGACATCCGAAACCGCAGCGACCTCTCTCGTCGAGCTCGACGACGTCAGCAAGTACTACGGCAACATCCGCGCGCTCGAAGGCGTCTCCCTCGAAGTCCACGCGGGCGAGATCACCTGCGTACTCGGCGACAACGGCGCCGGAAAGTCCACCCTCATCAAGATCATCGCGGGCCTGCACCGGCACGACGCGGGCACCTTCGCGATCGAGGGCGAGCGGACCACCCTCGGCTCCCCGCGCGAGGCCCTCGACCGCGGGATCGCCACCGTCTACCAGGACCTCGCGGTGGTCCCCCTGATGCCGGTCTGGCGCAACTTCTTCCTCGGCTCCGAGCCGACGAAGGGCAGCGGCCCCCTCAAGCGGCTCGACGTCCGGCTGATGCGCGAGACCACCCGCGCCGAACTGCTGCGCATGGGCATCGACCTGCGCGACGTCGACCAGCCCATCGGCACCCTGTCCGGCGGCGAGCGGCAGTGCGTCGCGATCGCCCGCGCCGTCTACTTCGGCGCCAAGGTGCTGGTCCTCGACGAGCCCACGGCGGCGCTCGGCGTCAAACAGTCCGGGGTCGTGCTCAAGTACGTGGCCGCCGCACGTGACGCGGGTCTCGGCGTGGTGCTCATCACCCACAACCCCCACCACGCCTTCCTCGTCGGCGACCGATTCGTGCTGCTCAAGCGCGGCACCATGTTCGGCAGCCACACCAAAGCGGAGATCACCCTGGACGAGCTCACCCGCCAGATGGCGGGCGGCAGCGAGCTCGACGACCTCCGCCACGAACTGGAGCGCGCCCCCGAGCCCCGGCATCTGGGCGGCCCTCCCGAGGACACCCCCTAGGGGGTGTCTTGTGGATCAGGCCGGATCAGGGAGCGGGGTCTGGCACCGCGCCTCGCTGCGTTGTCGTCGGTCGGCATGGCTCCGCCATGCCTCCCTCCTCCGCCTTGCGATCCACGGCCCCAGACCCCGCTCCCTGATCCGGCCTGATCCACAAGACACCCCCTGGCGATCGGCGCAGCGATCCGCGTTACGGCGCCCCCGGCACCCCGGATGGCACAATCGGGCACGGCGGGCGCCGTCCGCCTCCGCTGACCCGGACCCGACCCCCCACGACCCGCAGGGACGACGTGAGCACGTACCGCGACTTCGCACACCGGGGCTCCGCCCGCGCCACGGTCCTGCGGACCGTCTCCGCCCGCGAGCGTCGCTCCCACCTCACCGCGCCCCGCGTCCCCACCGTCGGCATCGACATCGGCGGTACGAAGGTGATGGCCGGGGTCGTGGACGCCGACGGCGTCATCCTGGAGAAGGTGCGCACCGAGACCCCGGACAAGTCCAAGAGCCCCAAGGTCGTCGAGGACACCATCGTCGAGCTGGTCCTGGACCTCTCCGACCGGCACGACGTGCACGCCGTCGGCATCGGCGCCGCCGGCTGGGTCGACGCCAACCGCTCCAAGGTGCTCTTCGCCCCGCACCTGGCCTGGCGCAACGAACCCCTGCGCGACTCGCTGCAGACCCGCCTCGCCGTCCCCGTCATGGTCGACAACGACGCCAACACCGCCGCCTGGGCCGAGTGGCGGTTCGGCGCGGGCCGCGGTGAGGACCACCTCGTCATGATCACGCTCGGTACCGGCATCGGTGGCGCGATCCTGGAGGACGGGCAGGTCAAGCGGGGCAAGTACGGCGTCGCCGGCGAGTTCGGCCATATGCAGGTGGTGCCCGGCGGGCACCGCTGCCCGTGCGGCAACCGCGGCTGCTGGGAGCAGTACAGCTCCGGCAACGCCCTGGTCCGCGAGGCCCGCGAACTGGCCGCCGCCGACTCACCGGTCGCGTACAACATCATCGAGCGGGTCAAGGGCAACGTCCCGGACATCACGGGACCGCTCATCACCGAGCTCGCCCGCGAGGGCGACCCGATGTGCGTCGAGCTCCTCCAGGACATCGGGCAGTGGCTCGGCGTCGGCATCGCCAACCTCGCCGCCGCCCTCGACCCCTCCTGCTTCGTCATCGGCGGCGGTGTCAGCGCCGCCGACGACCTCCTCATCGGCCCCGCCAGGGACGCCTTCCGCCGCCACCTCACCGGCCGCGGCTACCGGCCGGAGGCCCGTATCACCAAGGCACAGCTCGGCCCCGAGGCCGGAATGGTCGGCGCCGCGGACCTCGCCAGGCTGGTCGCCCGGCGGTTCCGGCGCGCCAACCGGCGACGCGTCGAGCGGTACGAGCGCTACGAGCGCTATGCCCAGGCCCTCCGTAACCCCGGCAGCAGCCGCACCTCCGGCGACACCACCCGCACCACCCCCCAGGAACCCTCCTCATGACCCAGCCCAGGCCCACGACACCGCCCGAAGACCGCCGTCACATGATCCGCCGCCGCCTGCTGACCGCGATAGTCATCGTGCTGCTCATCGGCATCCCCGCCGGCTATCTGGTGCTCGCCGCGGAGCAGAGCCGCTCCAGCGGCCGCGACAAGGAGCGGGAGTCCTCGGCCACCGGGCTGCGGGACAGCTGGCCCTCCAAGATGAAGCGCCGCGTCTTCGAGGTCCCGGTCCCGCCGAAGTCCACCGAGGTCGCCTACTTCGAGACCAGCAACTGGAAGTCCAGCCGGCTGTACGTCACGTTCCGCACGACCGCCGCCGGTCTCGACTTCTTCCTGACGAACGTCGGCACCAGCCGCTCCGAGCTCGGCACCGGTGAGATCAGCATCGGCGAGCGCGACGCCGCCACCGCCGGGTGGGCCTTCGGGGCCGGAGCCGACTGGGCCGCCACCACGCACAGCCAGGACGACCCCCGGCCGAGCCAGGACATCACCGTCGATCTGACCGATCCGTCCGCGCCCAAGGTGTTTGTCGTCTCGACCGCGACCCCCTGATCCGGAGATCAGGCGTCCGCTCGCTACTGTGGAGCGAGTGAGTGAGACGCAGACGCCGCCGGGCGTGCCCCCTAAGCCCCTGCAGTACCGGATCGACGGTCCGGACGACGCACCCGTGCTCATCCTCGGGCCCTCGCTCGGCACCACCTGGCACATGTGGGACCGTCAGATACCTGAGCTGTCCCAGCAGTGGCGGGTCCTCCGCTTCGACCTCCCCGGCCACGGAGGCGCCCCCGCCCACCCCGCCACCTCGGTGACCGAACTCGCCGACCGGCTCGTCGCGACCCTCGACGAGCTGGGCGTGCAGCGCTTCGGCTACGCGGGCTGCTCCATCTCCGGAGCCATCGGCATCGACCTCGCGCTGCGGGTGCCGCAGCGGGTGGCCTCACTGGCGCTGGTCGCCGCGTCGCCCCGGTTCGGCACCGCGGACGAGTTCCGCCAGCGCGGAGTGATCGTCCGTACGAACGGCCTCGACCCGATGGCCCGCACCGCGCCCGAGAACTGGTTCACGCCCGGATTCGCCGCCGCTCAGCCCGCGATCGTCGAATGGGCCGTACAGATGGTGCGCACCACCGACCCCGGCTGCTACATCGCCGCCTGCGAGGCGCTCGCCGCCTTCGACGTCCGCGGCGAACTGGGCCGGGTCGGCATCCCCACCCTGGTCCTGGTCGGCTCCGAGGACAAGCTCACCGGGCCCGCCGAGGCCCGCACCCTGGTCGCCGGCATCCCCGACGCCCGTCTCGCGCTGGTTCCGGGCGCCTCCCACCTCGCGCCGGTGGAGCAGCCCGCCGCGGTGACCGACCTTCTCGTACGTCACTTCTCCACGGCCTGGCAGACCGCGTCCGACACCACGACGGGGATGGCCGCGATCGCCGCGCCGCCCGTCGTCCCCGCGATCTCCACCCCGGTCGCCCCGGTCGCGGAGATCGCACCGCCCGCGGAGCAGCCGCAGGCCGTCGGTGTGACCCGGCCCGACCCCTACGAGGCCGGGATGAAGGTCCGCCGCGAGGTGCTGGGCGACGCGCACGTGGACCGGGCCACGGCCGCCGCGGACGACTTCACCGGCGACTTCCAGGAGCTGATCACCCGCTACGCCTGGGGCGAGGTGTGGACCCGGGACGGACTGGACCGCCGCACGCGCAGCGCCGTCACCCTGACCGCGCTGGTCGCGGGCGGGCACCTCGACGAACTGGCCTTCCACACGCGCGCCGCCCTGCGCAACGGTCTGACCCCGGTGGAGATCCGGGAGGTCCTGATGCAGGCGGCGGTCTACTGCGGGGTGCCGGCGGCGAACTCGGCGTTCCGTGTCGCCCAGGCGGTCATCCGTGAGGAGACCACTCCCCGCGACTGACGGTAATGTCGCGAACGTGAAGCTCACGAAGAAGTCACACGCCTGCGTCCGGCTGGAGAAGGACGGGCGGACGCTCGTCATCGACCCGGGCGGCTTCAGCGAGGAGGACGCCGCGGCCGGAGCGGACGCGGTCCTCGTCACCCACGAGCACCCGGACCACTTCGACGAGCGGCGGCTGCGGGTGGCCCTCGACGCGAATCCGGCCGCCGAGATCTGGACCCTGCGCAGTGTCGCGGACCGGCTCTCGGCGGCCTTCCCGGGCCGGGTGCACACCGTCGGCAACGGTGACACCTTCACCGCCGCCGGCTTCGACGTGCAGGTGCACGGCGAACTGCACGCCGTGATCCATCCGGACCTGCCGCGGATCACCAATGTCGGTTTCCTCGTGGACGGTTCGGTGTTCCACCCTGGTGACGCGCTGACCGTGCCGGAGCAGCCGGTCGACACGCTGATGCTCCCCGTGATGGCCCCGTGGAACAAGGTGTCCGAGGTCATCGAGTACGTACGGGAGGTGGGGCCGCGCCGTTCGATCGACATCCACGACGCCCTGCTGACCGATCTCGCGCGCCCCATCTACGACACCCACATCGGCAATCTGGGCGGTGCGGAGCACCGCAGGCTGGCCTCCGGAGAGTCGGCCGACCTCTGACGGGCCGCTGACTGTCGGACCCCGCGGTTACGCTTGCGGCATGCGCATCGCCACATTCAACGTCAATTCGATCACCGCCCGCCTGCCGCGGCTGCTCGCCTGGCTGGAGAGCAGCGGCACCGACGTGCTGTGCATCCAGGAGACCAAGTGCACCGCCGAGCAGTTCCCCGCCGACGCCCTGAAGGAGCTCGGCTACGAGTGCGCGGTCAACGCCGACGGCCGGTGGAACGGCGTGGCGCTGCTCTCCCGGGTGGGCCTCGACGACGTCGTCATGGGCCTGCCCGGCGGGCCTGAGTACGGCGACGTGCAGGAGCCGCGGGCCATCAGCGCGACCTGCGGTCCCGCCCGCGTCTGGTCGGTGTACGTGCCGAACGGCCGGGAGGTCACGCACGAGCACTACGCGTACAAGCTGGCCTGGCTGGAGGCGTTGAAGAAGGCGGTCGCCGAGGACGCCGCGGGGGAGCGGCCGTTCGCGGTCCTCGGGGACTACAACATCGCGCCGACCGACGACGACGTCTGGGACCCGGCCGTCTTCGAGGGGCTGACGCATGTGACCGCGCCGGAGCGCGCCGCGCTGGAGGGGCTGCGCGAGACGGGGCTCGCCGACGTGGTGCCGCGCCCGCTGAAGTACGACCACCCGTTCACGTACTGGGACTACCGCCAGCTGTGCTTCCCCAAGAATCGGGGCATGCGCATCGACCTGGTGTACGGCAACGAGCCGTTCGTGGCGGCCGTCAAGGACAGCTATGTCGACCGTGAGGAGCGCAAGGGCAAGGGCGCGTCGGACCACGCCCCGGTCGTCGTCGACCTCGATCTCTGAGACCTCCGGGCCGCCCGCCGCGCGCCCTGTGGTGCGCCGTCCACCGGAATGCGAGGGTAATCGATATGAACATCCCTTTCTTGGACAACTGGCGCAAACGGCACGACGGTGAGCAGGACGAGCGGGGTGGGCAGGCGCTGGCCTCCGGCTTCGCGGCCGACCCGGAGGGCGTCGCCGAGCTGCTCTCCGAGTGCGAGCTGCTCCGGGTCCGGGCGGGGCGGCAGGGGCTTGAACTGGATGACACCCCTGCCTCGTTGGAGGCGCTCGACCAGCTGTCGCCGCGCTGGCGGGACGATCCGGAGGAGCTGCCCTGGGTGGGCAACGACGCGGGCCTCTATCTCGGGACCGTGATCGTGCGGACCGTCCGGGGGGCCACCTGGCACGTCTGGCCGGGTGGCCACCCCGTCGTGCGCCTTGCCTCGGGGCGCGAGATCAATGTGGTCGAGGCGGGTCTGGACTGGGCGGTGACCGGTTCCCCCGAGCTCTCCCAGGTCTACGCGGAGGCGGCAGAGGCCTGAGTGGCGGCTGAGGCCCGAGTTCCTGCGTTCATCGGGCTTATGCCTCGTTTATGCGTGTCAGGATGAAGTCCCTTGCCGGGGTGGATAGTTTGCGCGGGCGGCCGGAGATCACTTCTCGCGCAGCGGGACCGACACGTACGACGGGTCGGCCGTGGGGGAGGAGAAGGTCAGCCGTGCGCCGGACGGATTGTGCTCGATGTAGAGCGGATCGACGGTGTCGACGACCAGGGCCACACGGTGACCGGCCGGGACGTCGTAGGCGGTGGAGAACAGCTCCAGGTCCACGGCGAACGGCCGGCCCGGGGTCCGGTCGTGGAAGGTGTAAGGGGCGTTGCTGACCAGCTTGCCGATGCCGAGCGGTCCTACGTCGTAGAGGTACGCGACGAGGGTGCCGCTCTCCTCGGTGCTGGTGACGGTCGTGTGCAGCTTCGCCGTCCCCCTGATTCGCTGTGCCGAGCCGTACCGTTCGGACTGCCAGACGGCGGCGAACGACCGGGGCAGCAGCGGGATCGAGGCGGTCGGGGGCAGCTTCAGGAACTGGTCCAGGGCGTTGGACAGCATGACGATGCCGCCGTTGGCGCCCGAGTCGATGTTCGCGTGGATCTTCTGCGTACCGCCCAGGGCGATCTTCCGCCGGTCCGCCCCCACCGACTTCCAGTCGGGGTAGCTCTCGTAGCCGCCGGTGGAGCGGGATTTGATCCGGACGGGCTGCTCGCGGTCGACGCCGTTGTCGGCGCCCTTGAGATGGTGGTCGAACCAGCGCTGTGTGCTCGTCCAGGTGTCGTTGGGCAGCCCCAGCAGGCCGGTGGCCTCGGCGGTGGCGTGGTCACCGGGGCGCAGCTCCAGCCGCTTGGGGCCGCTGAGCCGCTCGTAGAACTCGACGTACTGGTTGGGTGGGAAGATGGTGTCGCCCCAGGCGTTGCCGAGCATGACGGCGGCGCCGTTCTTGTTGAGGCGGTCGAGATAGGTGGCCGGGGAGCGCTTCTTCCCCCAGACGATCATCTCGTCTTCCTTTTCCAGGTTCGAGCCGAGGAAGTCGCCGAGGATGCGCTGGAGTTCCGGACTGGGGCGGCCGGTGAGATAGCCCGCGCCGCCGAGCAGCGCTGCGGCCTGGCGGTGCTGGGTGCGCCCGCTGTAGATGGACTCGATGAGGTCGGCCCAGCCGCTGAGCGCCGCGACGGCCTTGACTCGGTCGTCGTGCGCGGCTGCCAGCAGGCTGATTCCGGCGCCGTACGACACACCGGCCATGCCCACCTTGGCCGGGTCGGCGGGCGTGTTGGCGAGCGTCCAGTCGATGACCTTGGACGCGTCGGCGACGTCCGGCGGCCCGGCCACCTCGATCTGCCCGCCGGACTGCCAGAACCCGCGGGCGTTGTAACTGACGACCACGTAGCCGGATTCGGCGAGCTTCTTGGCCTGGGCGAGGTATTCGACCTGTGGCATGCCCCAGCTGGTGGGCAGCACGATCACGGGGTATCTGCGGGAGCCGTCGGCGTCCGCCGGGGTGACGACGTTGGCCTTGAGCACGGTGCCGCCGTCGCCCTGGATGTCGACGAACCGTATACCGGGGTGCGTGGCGGCGGCTGCCGGGGTGGCCGGGGCGAGCCCGAGGGCGGCGCCGGCCAGGAGGGCCGCCGAAACGGTGCCTGTCGTGGTCGAACGCAGGGCCTTGCGCGGGCGCGGGTGTCCCATCGGTCACTCCTGACTCGTGCCGGTCCGAAAGTGACCCGACGGTAACCGGCCGGGCTTACCGAAAGTAACCCGTCGGTAAGTTACGCACAGGTAACGATTGTTGGGTCGCGTCCCGGTGAAAGACCCGTAGTGCGCCCCATTCGCACCCTGGCGGAACACCGCGTCCGAGGGCCAACGTGGTGGCGTACTCCCTGCCGTCGGTGAACGGAGAAGACGTGACCCCCTTCGTGCTCCCGCACACGCTGCACGGCGACGGACCGCACCGGGTCGTCGCCGTGCACGGCTGGTTCGCGGACCGCGACGCGTACGCCGCGGTCCGCCCGGATCTCGACCTCACCTCGTTCACCTACGCCTTCGTGGACCTGCGCGGTTACGGCGAGGCGATGGGCACGCCCGGCTCGTACACCACGAGCGAGGGCGCCGCCGACGTCCTCGCGCTCGCCGACCGGCTCGACTGGGACCGCTTCTCGCTCATCGGCCACTCCATGGGCGGCTCCGTCGTCCAGCGCGTGGCCGGGCTGGCGCCGCACCGGGTGCGCCGGCTGGTCGGCATCTCGCCCGTGCCGGCCGGCGGCCTGCCGATGCCGCCGGACCAGTGGGGCCTCTTCGCCGACGCCGCCGACCGGCCCGCCAACCGGCGCACGATCATCGACATCACCACCGGCTCCGTACGCCCGACCGCCTGGCTCGAACGCATGACGCTGCGCTCGGTGCGGCGCAGCGACCCCAAGGCCTTCCGCGCCTGGCTCGACTCCTGGGCGGTCGACGACTTCCACGCCGACATCGACGGCTCCCGCGTCCCCGCCCTCGCCGTCGTCGGCGCCCTCGACCCGGCCATCAGCGCGGCGTTGACCAGGGAGACGTGGCTGCGCTGGTTCGCACGGGGCGAGCTCACGGAGCTGCCGGGCGCCGGGCACTACGCGATGGACGAGACCCCGCTCCAGCTGATCCGTACCGTCGAGGACTTCCTGCGGGCGGCCGACGCATGACCGAAAGACACACCGGCGCCCGCCGCACGAGACCCCGACGGACGGGTGGCGGGCGCCCGGCCACGGCCGAGGTCCCCGATGTGTTCGACCCCAGGCTGTACGCGGCCGGGCTGCCCCACGACGCCTTCCGCGCACTGCGAGCCCACCACCCGGTGGCCTGGCAGGACGAGTACGAGGTGCTGGGCTGGCCCGCCGGTCCCGGCTTCTGGGCGGTCACGCGGCACGCCGACGTCGTCCGCGTACTGAAGGACGCCGGGGACTTCTCGTCGTGGCTCGGCGCGACCCAGATCCGCGATCCCGACCCGGCCGATCTGCCGTTCATCCGCCGCATGATGCTCAACCAGGATCCTTCCCCCCGCCTCGCCGGGGAGAGTGCGTCCGGCCACGGCAGGCTGCGGCGGCTCGTCAGCCGGGCCTTCACCCCGGGCCGCGTCGACCGCTTCACCGCCGCCGCGCGCGCACGCGCCCGGGAACTGCTCACAGCCGCCCGCGCCTCGGGCCCCGTCGTCGATCTCGTCACCGCCGTCACCGACGAATACGCCCTGCTCAACCTGGCCGATCTGCTCGGTGTCCCGAAGAGCGACCGGGGGCTGCTGCTCACCTGGACCGAGCGGGTCATCGCCTACCAGGACCCGGACGAGCCACCCGTTCTGGACCGCGACGGAAACCCCGTCAATCCGCGCTCGCCCGCGATGCTGCGCGAGATGTTCGACTACGCCCAGGACCTCGCGGCGCACAAACGCCGCCGTCCCGCCGACGACGTCATGACCTCGCTCGCCACCTCCGGACTGCTCGGCGCGGAACTGGAGATGTTCTTCTTCCTGCTCACCGTCGCCGGGAACGACACGGTCCGCAGCGCCGCCCCCGGCGGGCTGCTGGCGCTCGCCGCGCATCCGGACGAGCAGCGGCGGCTGCGCGCGGGGGAGGTGGCCGTGGACACGGCGGTGGACGAACTGCTGCGCTGGCACCCGCCGGTGCTGTCGTTCCGCCGCACGGCGGCCCGTGACGTGACGCTCGGCGGGCGCCGGGTGCGCAGGGGCGACAAGGTCGTCGTCTTCCACGCCTCGGCCAACTACGACGAGCGGGTGTTCACCGACTCCTACCGGCTCGATCTGTCCCGCTCCCCGAACCCCCATGTGTCGTTCGGGGACGGGCCGCACGTCTGCCTCGGCGCCCACTTCGCCCGCCTGCAACTGAGAGTGCTGCACGAGGAGGTCCGGGAACTGCTGCCCTTCGTCACCCTCGCCGGACCGCCACCGAGGCGGCTGGTCTCCAACTTCATCAACGGTCTCAAGTCGCTGCCGGTGTCGATGGCTCGGGCTCCGGATACGGGGCCTGCGCCGCGCGCGTGACATCCGCGACGAGTTCGACGACATCGGGTCCGTACGCCTGGGCGTTGACGACCTTCAGCAGCAGCACGAAGGAGTTCGACCGGTACTTCCGGGCGAGCCGCTCGTGGTGGCGGGCCAGATAGCGGGTGGCGGCCTGGTTGGTGATGGCCCGCTGCCCGCAGAAGAGGAACACGGGCCTGCCGCCCTCGCCCGCGGTCAGGCGGGCCAGCAGGACGTACTCGGTCGTGCCCGCGTCCAGACGGTACTGCTCGGCGCCTATGAGGAACGCGCCCCGGTCCTCCGTGCCCTGCTCGAAGTTGTTGATCCGTACACCGGGAAGGAGGGTGCTGAGATGGGCCGCCATCCGGCGGTTCGAGTACGGACCGCCCACGCAGAACTCCGTACGGTCACCGAAACCCTGCCGCGCGACATCGTGCTGGACGATCTGCGCCTGCGCCCCGCAGTCCTTGATCAGGGCGGACAGCTCCAGCAGCGCGAACACGTCGAAGCGGTGGACCACGCCCTCGCCGGTGGCCTCGCGGTTGACGACGAGCAGACACTCGGAATTCCCCGGCAGCCCGAAGAAGGCCTGCTTGCGACGGAGCCCCCGGCGCCACAGGTAGGTACGGGCGAGCCAGCCGAGCTGGGCGCTGACACCGGCGGCGACCACGCCCAGCACGATGTCGCGGAGGTCTTCATTCATGGGCGCGCATGTTAGCGGGCCGGGTGAAACAATGTTCGAGACGGTCCTGACGGGAGCCACGCGGTGAAGTTACGCTGCGCGGACGTTCGTTGACCGGAGGTACGGATGCGTCGCAAAGCCGCTCGTCTCGTCACGATTCCCGCAGTCACCCTGGCCGTGCTGTCGTCCGGCGCGGCCGCGCCACCCACCCCCGCGGCGGATGCCCCGGCCAAGGAACCGGTGGCCGTCGGATACGGGGGAGCGGTCTCCAGCGTCGACGCCGACGCCTCCGCGGCGGGCATCGCGGTGCTGCGCGGAGGCGGCAACGCGGTGGACGCGGCGGTGGCGACGGCCGCGGCGCTCGGCGTCACCGAGCCGTACTCCGCCGGTATCGGCGGGGGCGGCTACTTCGTCTACTACGACGCCAGGACGAAGAAGGTCCACACGATCGACGGCCGCGAGACCGCGCCCGGCTCGGCGGACGCGTCCCTGTTCCTGGAGAACGGCAAGCCCATCCCGTTCGAGGAGGGCATGACCAGCGGGCTGAGCGTCGGCACGCCCGGCACACCGCAGACCTGGGACGCGGCCCTGGACGCCTGGGGGACCCGGCCGCTGCGGCAGCTGCTGAAGCCGGCGGAGCGGCTGGCGAAGGACGGTTTCACGGTCGACGCGACCTTCCGCTCGCAGACCCAGGCCAACGAGGCGCGCTTCCGGGACTTCCCGGCGACGGCCGAGCTGTTCCTGCCGGGCGGCCGACTGCCGGTGGTCGGATCCGTCCTCAAGAACCCCGATCTCGCACGAACCTACGCGGAGATGGGGCGCAAGGGCTCCGAGGTGATGTACCGGGGCCCGATCGCCCGGGACATCGTCGACACGGTGCGCGAGCCGCGTGTCCGGGAGGGCGCCACGAGGGTCGTACGGCCGGGCGATCTCACACTGAAGGACCTGGCGGGGTACGAGACCAAGCGGCAGCGGCCGACGAGGACGACGTACCGGGGGCTGGACGTCTACAGCATGGCGCCGTCGTCGTCGGGCGGCACGAGCGTGGGCGAGGCGCTCAACATCCTTGAAGGGACGGACCTTTCGGGGCTCTCGCAGGCCAAGTACCTGCACCGGTACATCGAGGCGAGCCGGATCGCGTTCGCCGACCGCGGACGATGGGTCGGCGACCCGGCGTTCGAGGACGTGCCGGTGCGGGAACTGCTCTCGCAGCGGTACGCGGACTCGCGCGCGTGCCTGATCCGCGACGACGCCGTGCTGAAGAGCCCGCTGGCCCCGGGGGACCCGAGGAACCCGGCGGCGTGCGCGAACGAGGGGAAGGCCACGCCGACGACGTACGAGGGCGAGAACACGACGCACCTGACGGTCGCCGACAAGTGGGGCAACGTCGTCGCGTACACGCTGACCATCGAGTCGACGGGCGGCAGCGGCATCACCGTCCCCGGGCGCGGCTTCATCCTCAACAACGAGCTGACCGACTTCTCCTTCGCCCCGGCCGACCCGGCCGTCCCCGACCCGAACCTCCCGGGGCCGGGCAAGCGCCCCCGCTCCTCCATGTCCCCGACGATCGTCCTCGACGACCGTGACCGGCCCGTGCTGGCGCTCGGCTCCCCCGGCGGCGCGACGATCATCACGACGGTGCTGCAGACACTGACGGGCGTCGTGGACCGCGAGCTCGCCCTGGTCGACGCGATCGCGGCCCCGCGCGCGAGCCAGCGCAACCAGTCGACGACCGAGATCGAACCCGCCCTGTGGAACAGCCCGGTCCGGGCCGAACTGGAGGCCCTGGGCCACGCCTTCCGCCAGAACCCGGAGATCGGCGCGGCGACCGGTGTCCAGCGACTGCCGGACGGCCGCTGGCTGGCCGCCGCGGAGACGGTCCGGCGGGGCGGCGGCTCGGCGATGGTGGTACGGCCCTCGGGGTCGTAGACACGGTGGGCGGGAGGGTGACGCCGGCGTCACCCTCCCGCATCCCTCTGGTGGCGCGGCCCCGCACCCCACGGCTTGCTGGTACGGGGGAGAAAGCGAGCCGTCATGGAGCCGAGCACACGGCGCGCCCTGCGCACCCCGCGGGCCGCGGGGGTGGTCGGGATCCTCTTCGCGGTGCTGCTGGCCGTCGCGATCGTGCTGATGCGGATCGCGCTGCCCGAAGGGGACGCCGGCGGTGACGCGGTGGTCGATCCCGGTCGGCGGCGTGCCGTGCGCGTGGCGCTGGAGATCGTGCCGTTCGCCGGCATCCTCTTCCTCTGGTTCATGGGCGCCCTGCGCGCGCACGTCGGCGAGGCGGAGGACAAGTTCATCGCCACCGTGTTCCTGGGCAGCGGTGTGATCTTCGTGGCCTCGCTGTTCGGCGCCGCCGCGGCCGCCGGGGGCCTCCTGGCCGAAGAGGACCCCTCGGGCTTCGGCCGGCACTTCGCGTACACGTTCCTCACGACGTACGCGATGCGCATGGCCGCCGTCTTCGTCTTCGCGACCTCGACCATCGGGCACCGCCTCGGTGCCCTGCCCCGATGGCTCGCCTTCCTCGGCTACGCCGCCGGTGTGATCCTGCTCTTCGTCGGTCCTGCCGTGCCCTGGTCCGAGCTGATCTTCCCGTTCTGGTCGCTGGTCGTCAGCCTCCACCTCCTGCGGGCCAACTTCCGGGCCTGACGGCCTGGCCACTCACTCCTCCGGCCCGGCAGCACATGCGGGGCCGCGCCCCTTCCCCGATGCTGGTGCAGGGGAATGACCAGGCCACAGGCATGGGAAGGGCTGATCCTCGGTGAGGCTTGTCGTCGATCTCAACCGCTGCCAGGGATACGCGCAGTGCGCGTTCCTCGCCCCCGACGTATTCGAAATGCACGGCGACGAGGCGCTCCTGTACACCCCGCACGCCGACGAGAAGGAGCGCGAGAACGTGGCGCGTGCCGTCGCCGCGTGTCCGGTCCAGGCCATCCAGGTGGATCAGCTGGGCGACGCCGAGGAGACCTCCCGTGACCGGTGACGGATACCTGGACCGGCTCAGGCGCGAAGGGCGCATCGTCATCGTCGGCGCCTCCCTGGCCGGGCTGCGCGCGGCCGAGACCCTTCGCGAGGAGGGCTTCAACGGCTCCCTGACGATGATCGGCGACGAGCCGCACGAGCCGTACGACCGGCCCCCGCTGTCCAAGCAGGTCCTGCTCGGCAGGTCGCCCGCCGAGCACACCGCACTGCCCCGCCGCCGCGCCCTCGACGCCGAGTGGCGGCTCGGAACCCCGGCCACCGGGCTGGACATGGCCGCCAGGCGGGTACGGCTGGGCGACGGGGACGAGGTGGAGTACGACCGGCTGCTGATCGCCACCGGCGTACGGGCCCGGCCGTGGCCGAAGGAGTCGGAGGCCGAACTCGACGGGGTCTTCGTCCTGCGCACCCGCGACGACGCGGCCGCGCTCCACCGGCGGCTGGCGGAGTCACCCCGCCGGGTGCTCGTGATCGGCGCCGGTTTCACCGGCTCGGAGATCGCCTCGGCCTGCCGGGAGCGGGAGCTGCCCGTCACCGTCGCCGAACGCGGCGGCGCGCCCCTGGTCGGCGCCCTCGGCGGCGTCATCGGCGAGGTCGCCGCCGAGCTCCAGCGCGAACACGGCGTGGACCTGCGCACCGGCGTCATGGTCACCGGCCTCGAGGGCGACTCGGCGGGCCGGGTACGCGCGGCGCACCTCTCCGACGGCGCCACCGTGGAGACGGACGTCGTGGTCGTGTGCCTGGGCGCGACCCGCAACACGGAATGGCTCAGCGGCTCCGGCCTCGGCGCCGGCCCCAGGGGCATCGCCTGCGACGCGGGCTGCCGGGCCTTCGACATCCGGGGCATCGTCACCGACGACATCTTCGCGGCCGGTGACGTGGCGCGCTCCCCGCACCCGCTGTTCGGCTACCAGTTCGTCTCCCTGGAACACTGGGGCAACGCGGTCACCCAGGCCGAGACCGCCGCGCACAACATGCTCAGCGACAGCGTCGGGCGCCGCCCGCACATGTGGGTACCGGCCTTCTGGTCCTCCCAGTTCGGGGTGAACATCAAGTCCGTCGGCGTCCCGTCCATGGGCACGGAGATCCTGATCTCCCAAGGCTCGCTGGCCGAACGCAGATTCGCCGGTGTCTACGGCTACCAGGGGCGCGTCATCGGCGCCGTCACCTTCGACCAGTCGCGGTGGCTGCAGTTCTACCAGCAGCTGATCGAGACGACCACGCCGTTCCCGCCACCGTTCCCGACGGTGGACCGCCGCCCCGAGGGGCGGCACCCGGTGCCGGCCGACTTCCCCGACCCCTCGGTGCCCACGCACGGCCCGACGGTCACCCTCAGCGGCTATTCGCCGGCCGACCGGCGGATCACGTTCACCCCCGCCCGGCACTGAGAAGGATCCCCCCGTCATGACGCAAGCCACCACGCTCCTGCGGCAGATCATCGACTACGCCAACCGCGCGAACCCGTATCCCCTGTACGAGGAGCTGCGCAAGACGCCAGTGGTCCACGACGAGGACGGTGCCTACGTCGTCAGCACCTACTGGGAGATCCAGAGCCTCCTCCACGATCCCCGGATCAGCTCCGACGCCCGTAATCTGTCCGCGCCCCCCTCCGGACTGACGCAGACGGAGGAGGAGACGGCCCTGCCGCCCAGCTTCATCAAGCTCGATCCGCCGGAACACGACCGGCTGCGCCGCATGACCAACCACTCCTTCGGCCCGCCGCACTCCCCGCGCCGGATCCACGACATGCGCGACGAGCTCGGCGGGATCGTCTCCGGCCTCATCGACGACCTGGGGGACCCGGGCCGGATCGACCTCGTCGAACAGTTTTCGTATCCCTTTCCCGTGACCATGATCTGCCGGCTGCTCGGGGTGCCGCGCGAGGACGAAGCGCGCTTCCACACGTGGGCCGACACCCTCGCCGCCAGCCTCGACCCCATGCCGGGAGAGGACCCGACCGAGCGGAACCGGATCGCTCACGAGGCCCGGACACAGCTGGGCATGTACCTGGCCGGGCTGGTGGAGGAGCGCCGTAAGAACCCCGGCGACGACATGCTCTCCGACCTGGCGACCGGCAACCACGGGCCGGACGGAACCATGACGACGATGGAGGTGCTCAGCACCTCCGCCCTGCTGCTGATCGCCGGCCATGAGACGACCGTCAACCTGATCACCAACGGGATGCTCACCCTGCTGCGCCACCCCGACGTGCTCCAGCGGCTCCGTGAGGACCCCGGCCTGGCCGTCCCCGTCGTGGAGGAGCTGCTGCGCTACGAGCCGCCGGTGCAACTGCTGCCGAACCGCACCACCCTCGCGGACATCGACGTCGCGGGCGTCACCATCCCCAAGGGCGCCTCGCTCTGGCTCGTCGTGGCCGCCGGCAACCGCGACCCCCAGCGCTTCACCGACCCCGACCGGTTCGACCCGGACCGGGGCGACATCCAGCACCTCGGCTTCGGCAGCGGGATCCACAGCTGCTTCGGTGCGCCGCTCGCCCGACTGGAGGCGCAGATCGCACTGAGCGCGCTGGCCCGCAGGCTGGACAATCCGCGGCTGCTGGAGGACCCGCCCCCGTACCGCCAGAACGCGGTGCTGCGGGGCCCGCGCCATCTGAACATCGCCTGCGACGGGATCCGTCCGTAGCCGGGGGTGTGAGCCGGGGCCGTGAGCCACGGGGGTCGTCAGGTGTGGGTGTCACGCGTGGGCGCCGGCCCGGGACACCACGCGCGGTGTCAGAGCGCGGTGAGGATGCGCGGGCCGTCGTCCGTGACCGCCACCGTGTGTTCGGCGTGCGACGCGCGTGAGCCGTCCGACGTGCGCAGCGTCCAGCCGTCGCCGTCCGTGTAGTAGCCGTCGCCGCCGCCCCCGATGAGCATCGGCTCGATCGCGAGCACCATGCCGTGGCGCAGCGGCATTCCGCGCCCCGGACGGCCCTCGTTGGGGACGGCGGGGTCCTCGTGCATGGTGCGGCCCACGCCGTGCCCGCCGTACCCCGAGGGGATGCCGTATCCGGCGGTGCGGCAGACGCGGCCGATCGCGTGCGCGATGTCGCCGATGCGGTTGCCGACGACCGCCGCGGCGATGCCCGCCTCCAGGGCCTCGTACGCCGTGTCGACGAGGCGGACGTCCTCGGGGCGGGCGGCGCCGCCGACGACGAAGCTGATGGCGGAGTCGCCGGCCCAGCCGTCCAGGAGGGCGCCGCAGTCGATGCTCACCAGGTCGCCGTCGCGCAGCCGGTATCCGTCCGGGATGCCGTGCACGATCGCGTCGTTGACGGACGCGCAGATCACGGCGGGAAAGGGGGTCGGGGCCCAGTCCGGCCGGTAGCCGAGGAAGGGTGAGCCGGCCCCGGTCTCGCGCAGGACGGCCCGCGCGATCCCGTCCAGCGTCCGGAGCGTGACGCCCGGGGCCGCCGCGTCGCGCACGGCCGTCAGGGCCTGGGCGACGACGCGTCCGGCAGCCCTCATGGCGTCCAGTGACATGTCGGTCTTGATCTCTACCATGCCAATTACTATACCGGTCGGAGCGGTATTAGAATGACGGCATGGTACGTACGCCCCTGACCCCCGAAGAGCGCGAACGCGGCGAGCGGCTCGGCCGCCTGCTCCGTGAGGCGCGCGGCTCACGGAGCATGGTGGACGTGGCCGCGGCCGCCGGACTCTCCGCCGAGACCCTCCGCAAGATCGAGACGGGCCGCGCCCCGACCCCCGCCTTCTTCACCGTGGCGGCGCTGGCCGGGACGCTGGGCCTGTCCATGGACGACCTCATGGCGAGGTGCTCGCCGGTCCCGGTCTAGGGTCTTCCGGCGGATCAGCCCTGGGCGTCGGCCACCGCCAGCTGCACCCGGCTGTGGCGCGGCGTCTCGATCTCGTCCAGCAGGGCGATCGCGAGATCCGCGTGCGAGATCACACCCGGGCCGTCCAGGACGGTGCCCACGGCCGTCCGGTAGCCGCCGGTCCGCGGCGCCTCGGGGTTCAGATCCATCGGCGGCACCACCATCAGCCAGTCCAGCTCCGCCGGATCCGCCGACCGGAGCACCTCGAACTCCGCGACGTGGCCCTGCGAGAAGGTCCGGTACGCGGCCGGGAAATCCGGCGCGTCCATGATGCGTACCCCCGGCGCGGTCTGTAGCGTCGTGGCGATGCCCAGCACCAGGAGCCGTCGTACGCCCGCCTCGCCCAGCCCCGCGATCAGCGCCTTCGCCGCCGAGGTGAAGTACTCCTCGGACGGGATGTCGAGACGCGCGGACGCGTTGACCGCGGCGCTGTGGCCCGCCGCGAGCCGTGCCACCGACGCGGCGTCCGTCGCGTCGCCCTGGACGACCGTGACCCTTTGCCCGTCCAGGTCCGGGTACTTCGCGGGGTCCCGGACCACCGCGGTCACCCGGTGGCCGCGCGCCACCGCCTCCGCCACGGCCGCCCGGCCGACCCGTCCGCCTGCTCCGAAAATGATGATGTCGTTCATGGGCAGGACGGTAGGACCGAAGTGCCTGGTTACTGCAACGGTACTGGGCTAGCGTCGAACCCATGCACACTGCACGCGAAGCGCTCCGCGCCGACATGTTCCCCGAGGCCGACTGCTTCAGCGAGGCCGGCGCGCGGCCGCTGCGCGTCGGCGACAAGTGGTCCCCGTGGGTGCTGCGCTGCCTCGAAGGCGGACCCCGGCGGTTCTCCGAACTCCGCGTGCCCCTGCACTGGATCACCCCCAAGGTGCTCACCGAGACCCTGCGCGCGATGGAGCGCAACGGGTTCCTGACCCGGACCGCGTACGACGAGAACCCGCCGCGCGTCGACTACGAACTGACCGGGCTCGGCCGCTCGCTGCTCGGCCAGCTCGACCTGACCTGCGACTGGACGCGGGCGCACATCGCCGAGATCGCGGAGGCCAGGGCCGCGTACGAAGCGTAGGGTCGGCCCCGTGGACCTCAAGGAACTCGATCGTGCCAAATACGTCAGCCTCACCACCTACCGCAAGGACGGCACGGGCGTCGCGACGCCCGTGTGGTTCGCCGTGGACGGGGGCGTGCTGTACGTCTGGACCCGCAGCGACTCGTGGAAGGTCAAGCGGCTGCGCAGGGACACCCGCGCGGCCGTGACCGCCTGCGACGTGCGCGGCCGGATCGCCGAGGGAGCGCCGTCCGCGGAAGGGACGGCGCGGCTGCTGGAGGACCCCTCGGAGCTCAAGCGGATCCGCAGGCTCCTCGCCCGCAAATACACCTGGCAGTTCTGGCTGGTGGACTGGCCGGCCGCCGTCGTGCGGCTCGGCAAGCGGCCGCACACGGGCATCTCGGTGACGTTGTCCCCGCGTTGAGCTTTCCGCTCCGCCGCCGAAAACTCCGCGTAGCCGTCCCGTAACACGAATGCGGTCGGATGCTCGGATGGTGGTGGATCAACTCCCTCCGGACGTCGGGTTGTTCGCGCGATATCTGAGACGGGTGACGGCGCGCCTCGACCGGGGCGGCGGCTGGTACGGAGTCTTCTGGCAGCGTGACCCGGAGGGGTTGTTCGCCTGCCTCGAAGGTTCCGAGATCCCGCCCTGGGACGTGGTGGAGTCGCTCCTCCACGACCTGGCGGCGGACGGGGCCGAGACCGCACGGGCCCGCGCACTGCACACCGCTGCGGCTGCCGCGCACGACCGTCGCCCGACCGGTCGCGAGGACCTCGGCCGCAGGCTGGAGCTGATGCGCCGGGAGAAGGCGCAGGCGGCGGAGCGCGGCGAGGAGCTGCTGCGCCGGCTGACCGCGCTGCCCGAGGGGTCCCCGGAATACCGGCGCCTCGCCCACGATCTGAGTTGGACCAACGACGACCACACGCGGGCGACGGCACGCTGTACGGAGCTGTCGGCCCGGCTCGCGGCACTTCCGCCGGATGAGCCGGATCTGCCGGATGAGCCCGATCGACCGTATCCACCGGATCCAGCGGACCCACTGGACCGGCTCCATCGGCCGGAGCCGGAGGCCCCGCCGGTTCCGCGCGTCCCGGAGGCCCGGCGGGGGCGGGGCGGCGGCAGACGGCGGCCGCGCGGCGCCCGGTACGCATGGCTGGAGGAGGACGAGCAGGCGAGCGAGTCGGCCGGGCCGGCCGCCGAGGGCATCGGGGGCATCGGGGGCGTCGGGGGCGTCGGGGGCGAGGCCGTCGGCCTCGGTGCGATGCCCGTCACCGCGAGCCGGCCGCGGGGCGCGCGCTACGGCGGGGCCGCGGTGGAGGCGGACGAGGGGGTGCCCTTCGAGGAGCGGCCGGCGGCGGGCCCCCGGGGCGCGGGTCCCGCGGTCACGGGCCCGCCGGTCACGTCCGCCGACGAGGACACCTGGGGCGCCGCCGCCGAGACCGTCGCCCTGCTCGGGCGGCTGCGGGCCGAGGGCCGCAGCGGCGAGGCGCACGCCGTGCTCTGCGAGGCCGCCGCACAGCCCGCCGGCCGGCTGCCGATGCTGGCCGCCGAGCTGCACCGGGCCGGGCTCGGCGCCGACTGGGCCACCCTGCTCTGGGAGGCCGCCTCGCTGCCGCCCGAGCAGCTCGTCGCCGCGGCGGTCGCGCTCGCCGACGCGGGCAGGGCCGACGACTGCGGGCAGCTGCTGCGCCAGGGCGTCGCCCGCCCGGCGGGCGAGGTCGCCGCCGCCGTGCTGTTACTCGCGGACGCCGGACGAGGTGAGGCGGCCATGCTGCTGGAGGCCTTCCTACGGGTCCGTACGCCCGAGGAGGCCGCACGGATCGCCGCCACCGACCCCCGGCGGCTCGTCCCGCAACTGCTCGCCGCCGCCCGCGCGGTGTCCCCCGACCGGGAGCGGGACCTGGTGCACGCGCTGCGGGTCGCCGGACTCATAACCGGCTGAAGCGGGCCGAAAGCATGCGGTGTGCGTTGCATTCGCGTCGTATGTCGACCGCTCGGGTGCGAAACATGATCGACACTGCGGGTTGACGACGATGGTCTTGCACCGGTCTGTGACGAGGCTTACGTTCTCCTCCTACGCACCGCGTCTACGTGCGTAGAGGCTCTCCGCCGTCTTGTCGAAGGAGCAGCTCATGACCAATGTCGTACGCGCCGCACTCGTCCAGGCGACCTGGACCGGCGACACCGAATCCATGATCGCCAAGCATGAGGAGCACGCCCGCGAGGCTGCCCGGCAGGGCGCCAAGGTCATCGGATTCCAGGAGGTCTTCAACGCTCCGTACTTCTGCCAGGTGCAGGAGCCGGAGCACTACCGCTGGGCCGAGCCCGTCCCGGACGGACCGACGGTCCTGCGCATGCGGGACCTCGCCCGGGAGACCGGCATGGTGATCGTCGTCCCGGTCTTCGAGGTCGAGGGCACGGGCTTCTACTACAACACCGCCGCTGTGATCGACGCCGACGGCACCTATCTCGGGAAATACAGAAAGCACCACATCCCGCAGGTCAAGGGCTTCTGGGAGAAGTACTACTTCAAGCCGGGCAACGTCGGCTGGCCCGTCTTCGACACCGCCGTCGGCAGGGTCGGCGTGTACATCTGCTACGACCGCCACTTCCCCGAGGGCTGGCGCCAACTGGGTCTCAACGGCGCCCAGTTGGTCTACAACCCGTCGGCCACCTCGCGCGGCCTGTCCGCCTACCTCTGGCAGCTGGAACAGCCCGCGGCGGCCGTCGCCAACGAATACTTCATCGCCGCCATCAACCGGGTCGGCCAGGAGGAGTACGGCGACAACGACTTCTACGGCACCAGCTACTTCGTCGACCCACGCGGCCAGTTCGTCGGCGACGTGGCCAGCGACAAGGAGGAGGAACTGATCGTCAGGGACCTCGACTTCGGCCTCATCGAACAGGTCCGCCGGCAATGGGCCTTCTACCGGGACCGCAGGCCCGACGCCTACGAGGGACTGGTGCGGCCATGAGCGACCTCTTCGACCGGCACCGGGCCGTCATCCCCGACTGGGTCGCCCTCTACTACCAGCGCCCCATCGAGATCACCCACGGCGAGGGGCGGTACGTCTGGGACGCGGACGGCACCCGCTACCTCGACTTCTTCGGCGGCATCCTCACCACCATGACCGCGCACGCCCTGCCCGAGGTCACCAAGGCGGTGAGCGAGCAGGCCGAACGGATCATCCACTCCTCCACGCTCTACCTCAACCGCCCGATGGTCGAGCTCGCCGAGCGCGTCGCCGCCCTCTCCGGCATCCCCGACGCCCGTGTCTTCTTCACCACCTCCGGCACCGAGGCCAACGACACGGCCCTGCTGCTGGCCACCGCGTACCGCAGGTCGGGCCAGATCCTCGCGATGCGCAACAGCTACCACGGCCGCTCCTTCTCGGCCGTCTCCATCACCGGCAACCGCTCCTGGTCGCCGACCGGCCTCTCGCCGGTGCAGACGCTGTACGTGCACGGCGGCGTCCGCACCCGGGGCCCGTACGCGCGGCTGACCGACGCGCAGTTCATCGAGGCCTGCGTCGCGGATCTGGAGGACCTGCTCGGCCACACCCACGACGTCGCCGCGCTGATCGCCGAGCCCGTCCAGGGCGTCGGCGGCTTCACCTCCCCGCCCGACGGGCTGTACGCCGCGTTCCGCGAGGTCCTCGACCGGCACGGCATCCTGTGGATCGCCGACGAGGTGCAGACCGGCTGGGGCAGGACCGGCGACCACTTCTGGGGCTGGCAGGCGCACGCCGCGAGCGGCCCGCCGGACATGCTCACCTTCGCCAAGGGCATCGGCAACGGCATGTCCATCGGCGGGGTCGTCGCCCGCGCCGAGATCATGAACTGCCTCGACGCCAACTCCATCTCCACCTTCGGCGGCTCACCCGTCACCATGGCGGCGGGTCTCGCCAACCTCTCGTACCTCCTGGAACATGACCTCCAGGGCAACGCGCGCCGCGTCGGCGGACTGCTCATCGAGCGGCTGCGCGCCATCGCCGCCGGGGTCCCCGGCGTACGCGAAGTACGCGGCCGGGGCCTGATGATCGGCGTGGAGCTCGTGAAGCCGGGTACGGACGAGGCCGATCCGCAGGCCGCGTCGGCCGTACTGGAAGCGGCCCGCGAAGGCGGCCTGCTCATCGGCAAGGGCGGCGCGCACAACACCAGCGCGCTGCGGATCGCGCCGCCGCTCACCCTCACCGTCGCGGAGGCGGAGGAGGGCGCGGCGATTCTCGAACAGGCGCTCCGCAGCATCTAGGCATCCAGGAGCTCACACGTTCATGCGAGGGACACCATGAGTAGAGGGACACCATGAGTACCCGCACCCTGATCCGCGGCGGACTCGTCATCACCGCCGCCGAAGAGACCCACGCCGACGTGCTCGTCGAGGACGGCCGTATCGCCGCCCTCGCCGCGCACGGCTCCACACCGGCCGAGAGCTGGACCGCCGACCGCACCATCGACGCCACCGGGAAGTACGTCATCCCGGGTGGTGTGGACGCGCACACCCACATGGAGCTGCCGTTCGGCGGGACCTTCGCCTCCGACACCTTCGAGACCGGGACCCGGGCCGCCGCCTGGGGCGGCACCACGACCATCGTGGACTTCGCCGTCCAGTCGGTGGGGCAGCGGCTGCGCGAGGGGCTCGACGCCTGGTACGCGAAGGCCGACGGCAACTGCGCCATCGACTACGCCTTCCACATGATCCTCTCCGACGTCAACGAGAAGACGCTGAAGGAGATGGACCACCTCATCGAGGAGGGCGTCACCTCCTTCAAGCTCTTCATGGCCTACCCCGGCGTCTTCTACAGCGACGACGGCCAGATCCTGCGGGCCATGCAGCGCGGCGCCGGGAACGGCGGGCTGATCATGATGCACGCCGAGAACGGGATCGCGATCGACGTCCTCGTCGAACAGGCCCTCGAGCGCGGCGAGACCGACCCGCGCTACCACGGCGAGGTGCGCAAGGCCCTGCTGGAGGCGGAGGCGACCCACCGGGCCATCCAGCTCGCCCGGGTCGCCGGCGCGCCGCTGTACGTCGTCCACGTCTCGGCCGAGGAGGCCGTCGCCGAGCTCGTCGCAGCCCGCGACAAGGGGCTCAACGTCTTCGGCGAGACCTGCCCGCAGTACCTGTTCCTGTCCACCGACAATCTCGCCGAGCCCGGCTTCGAGGGCGCGAAGTACGTCTGCTCGACACCGCTGAGGCCGAAGGAGCACCAGGCGGCGCTCTGGCGCGGCCTGCGCACCAACGACCTCCAGGTCGTCTCCACCGACCACTGCCCCTTCTGTTTCGTCGGCCAGAAGGAGCTCGGGCGGGGCGACTTCTCCAAGATCCCCAACGGTCTGCCGGGGGTGGAGAACCGGATGGACCTGCTCCACCAGGCGGTGGTCGACGGGCACATCAGCAGACGGCGGTGGATCGAGATCGCGTGCGCGACGCCTGCCCGGATGTTCGGCCTCTACCCGAAGAAGGGCACCATCGCGCCGGGCGCCGACGCCGACGTCGTCATCTACGACCCGGGCGCCTCGCAGGTCCTGTCCGCCGAGACCCATCACATGAACGTCGACTACTCGGCGTACGAGGGCAGAGCGATCACCGGACAGGTGGAGACCGTCCTCTCGCGCGGTGAACTCGTCATCGACGGGCGGAAGTTCACCGGCCGCGCGGGTCATGGCCTCTACACCCCGCGATCCACCTGCCAGTACCTGAACTAGGAGGTCCCCGTGGACTTCGGACTTGTCCTGCAGACGGATCCGCCGGCCTCGCAGGTCGTCAGCCTGATGCGGCGCGCGGAGCGCAACGGCTTCCGCTATGGCTGGACCTTCGACTCGGCGGTGCTCTGGCAGGAGCCGTTCGTCATCTACAGCCAGATCCTGGAGCACACACAGAAACTGCACGTCGGCCCCATGGTGACCAATCCAGGGACCAGGACCTGGGAGGTCACCGCCTCCACCTTCGCCACTCTCAACGACATGTACGGCAACCGTACGGTCTGCGGCATCGGGCGTGGCGACTCGGCGATGCGGGTCGCCGGCCGTAAACCCAACACCTTGGCGCGGCTGGGGGAGGCGATTCCCGCCATCCGCGACCTCGCCGAGGGGCGGGAGGCCGTCATCGACGGGCAGCCGGTCCGCATCCCCTGGGTGCGGGACGGGAAGCTGCCGGTGTGGATGGCGGCGTACGGCCCGAAGGCGCTCGCGCTCGCCGGGCAGAAGGCCGACGGGTTCATCCTGCAACTCGCCGACCTCTACCTCACCGAGTGGATGGTCAAGGCGGTCCGCGACGCCGCGGCCGAGGCCGGGCGCGATCCCGACGCCCTCACCATCTGCGTCGCGGCTCCGGCGTACGTCGGCGACGACCTCGCCCACGCGCGCGAACAGTGCCGGTGGTTCGGCGGCATGGTCGGCAACCACGTCGCCGACCTGGTCGCCCGCTACGGCGAGCACTCCGCCATGGTGCCCGACGCCCTCACGGCGTACATCAAGGAACGGCACGGCTACGACTACAGCCACCACGGGCGGGCCGGGAACCCCTCCACGGACTTCGTTCCGGACGAGATCGTGGACCGGTTCTGTCTGCTGGGTCCGGCCTCGGCCCATATCGAGAAGCTGAAGGCACTGCGCGAGCTGGGAGTGGACCAGTTCGCGGTCTACAACATGCACGACGCCCGCGAGGCCACCATCGACGCCTACGGCTCCCAGATCATCCCGGCCCTCACCTGACAACCTCGGGGAAGAAACGCCACGATCTGTGATTCACCAGCAATAAGGACCAATTGGGTGTCCGCCGGATCGCGGCGGTGGCCGGCTCGTCGATCTGATGGTTGACCGGGCCGGCCACGGCAACGCACCGCAGCAGCGGCACCGTGCGGGCGGCTCCCAGTGCCGATCACCGCGCGCAGGGCCGTCGGCAGGCAGCCCGGCTTCCGGTGGACGCCTTCGCCGCCGCCCGATCCACCTGTACTACGGTGTGGGAAAGCGCAGGATATCGGCGGGGGGAGAGGCGTTGAGCGCCCGGATTCTGGTCGCCGAGGACGACGAGATGCAGTCCCGTCTGATCCGGATCTATCTGGAGCGTGAGGGAAACGCGGTGCAGGTGGCGGCCGATGGCCGCGCGGCGCTGGAGCGCGCGCGTTCCTCGCGGCCTGACCTCATCGTTCTCGACGTGATGCTGCCGCTGGTCGACGGACTTGACGTGTGCCGGATCCTGCGCACGGAGTCGGATGTGCCGATTCTGCTGCTCACGGCCCGCGCCACCGAGGACGACATGCTCCTCGGTCTCGACCTCGGTGCCGACGACTACCTCACCAAGCCGTACAGCCCCCGCGAACTGACTGCCCGGGTCAGGGCGCTGCTGCGCCGGTCCAGGAAGGCCACGGCGGCGCCGACGGTGCTGCGGGTCGGTGAGATGGAGCTGGACACCGCGCGCTTCGAGGTCCGGGTGGCCGGACGCCAGGTGGCGCTGACCGCCAAGGAGTTCTCCATTCTGGAGGCGCTGGCCCGGGAACCGGGCAGGGTCTTCACCCGGGCGCAGATCATCGAGCGCGTCTTCGGCTTCGACCAGGACGTGCAGGAGCGGACTGTCGACGCACATGTGGTGAACCTGCGGCGGAAGCTGGAGGCGGACCCGGGGCGCCCACGCCGTCTGGAGACGGTCTACGGACGGGGCTACCGCATCGCGGACGGGCCCGGCTCACCGCCGTCCTGACCGCCGCCCTGGGGCATGGGCAGGACGACCGTGAAGGTTGTGCCTGCTCCGACCGTGCTGCGCACTTCGATCGTCCCCCGGTGATCGGCGACGATCTGGCGGGCGATGGACAGGCCCAGGCCGCTGCCACCGGTGGCGCGGCCCCGTGCGGCGTCCGCCCGCCAGAAGCGGTCGAAGAGATGCGGCAGGTGCTCCGCCGGTATTCCCTTGCCGGTGTCCCGCACTTCCACGACAGCCAGCTCGCCGTGCGGGGCCGCGGTCAGGGTCACGATGCCGCCCGGCGCCGTCGCGCGCAGCGCGTTGCCGACCAGGTTGCCCACCACCTGGCGCAGCCGGTCAGGGTCGACGGTCACGTACACCGGTCGGTGTGCCTTCAGTTCGAGCGTGACGCCGGCCGTCTCGGCCTGGGCGCGGTGGGCCCTGCGGCACGCCTCCAGGAGCTCGCGCAGGTCGGTCTCCGTGCGGTGGTACGTGAGCGCGCCGGCCTCCGCCAGGGCGAGGTCCTGGAGATCGTCCACGATCCGCTGCTGAAGCAGGGCCTCCTTGTGGAGTGAGGCGAGCAGCTCGGGGGTCGGTTCGACGATCCCGTCCCGCAGAGCCTCCAGATAGCCCCGCAGATTGGCCAGCGGGGTGCGCAGTTCGTGCGCGATGTCACCGGTGAGACGGCGCTGGCGCTCCTCGCCGGCCTGGAGGGAGTCGGCCATGCGGTTGAAGGCGCCGCCGAGTTCGGCGATCTCGTCCCGGCCGGAGACGGGGACCCGCCGCCTCAGGTCGCCGTCGCCCAGCCCTTTCGCCGCGAGGGTCAGGGCACGGACGGGGCGCAGTACGGCCCGGCTCAGGAGCAGGGCGCCGAGGATGACCGCGAGGGCGACCGCCAGCGCGACGCCCGCGGCGGGAGCGGCGGCCAGGGTGGGGGGCGACTCGTCGCGGACGCCGAGGCGGACCTCCAGGCGGGGCGGGGCGGCGGACCTGGTCCGCTCGTTGAACACCCGCTGCAGGCAGGAGGTGAACCGCCGTTCGGACTCACACGGGAGCAGCGCGTCGAGATCCCGCTGGATCAGCGGATCGGTGTCCCCGTCCGGTTCCTCGCACCACGGGGGCCGGCGGTCGGTGCTGACGCGGGGGACACCGAAGCGGTCGGTCCGGGCTGTCACCTCGGCACCTGCCCGGGTCAGGCAGGCCGTGTACGCCGCCGTGGCGCGGTACTCCCCGATCGCGTGCGCGACCAGCTTGACCGACAGCCGAGGCACCTGCCCTTCCGGTATCCGCAGGACGGGGCGCGCGTCGATCGTCAGCGGAGGCCGGCTGCCCGGCGCGCGGGGGACGCGGCCGGCGAGGGCGTCGGAGTCGGCGAGCGGCACGCCGGATTCCGTGGCCACCTGGATCCGCTGGCCGGTGCTCCTGGCGAGCCCGGCCACCGTCGGTGAGACCCCGTCCCAGGTGCCGTGGGCGAAGCCGTACGCCCGGAGTCCGTCGGTGATCCGGGAGACCTCCCGCCGGTCGGCGGCGGCGGTCTCCTGGACCTGACGGTTCGCCTGGCGCAGGGTCAGCCAGGCGGTGGCGGCGGTGGCGGCCAGCGCGACCAGGCCGAGGACCCGGAGCCGGAAGCTCACCGCATCCCACCCTCTCCCACGTTCACGACTCCTCCCTGCGCCCGGCCGCGTCTGCCCCGGGGGCGCCTCCTTGAGCAGCGGTCACCCCCATGGGGCACCGGGACGAACGTGCTCGTCAACACGGCTCCTCCAGCGGGAATTCCGGCATCGTGGGACGCCCGCCCGGGTACGGCGTGCCGAGGACGGCTCCGGCCGGGCCGCCCCCGGCGCCTCCGCCGGGGCCGGCTCCCCGACCATGCCTCCGTCACGCTCAGCTCCCGGACAGGGCCTCTGTCGGGGACAGCCTGCTCGCCCGAACCGCCGGATACAGGCCGGCGATCACGCCGATCACCAGCGTCGAGCCGATGCCCGCGGCGCTCGCCCAGGCCGGGACGACGACCGGCCAGTCGCGGCTGACGGCGTACCCCGCCGTGATCAGCGTCCCGAGGACGGTTCCGCCCAGGCCGCCGGCCAACGACAGCAACAAGGACTCCGTCACGAACTGGGTACGGATCTGCCCGCTGGTCGCCCCCAGGGCCCGGCGCAGGCCGATCTCCGGGCGGCGTTCCAGTACCGAGATGACCATGGTGTTGCCGACGCCGACCCCGCCGACCAGGAGTGCCACGCCGCCGAGGCCGAGGAGCAGGCCGGTGAGTGCCGACTCGGTGGCCTCGCGGGCGGCGAGGGCGTCGGACGGGCGGGAGATCTTCACCTCGCTGGGTTTTCGGGGGTTCGCCGTGGCCGCGAGCACCGCTCGTACCGCCGTGACCTGGCTGTCCTCCGCCCGGACGTACACCGTTGACGGATGGCCGTCGAAGCGGAGGTACGTCCTGGCCGCCGGCCAGCCGACCAGTGCGGCGCTGTCGATCTCCGGCGCGAGCGGTACCGGATCGAGGACGCCGACCAGCGCGAACCAGCGGCCGCCGATCCAGAGCCGGGTCCCCGGGGTGTCGATGTCGAGCCGCCGGGCGGCGGTCGCTCCCAGCACCACGGACGGGTACGTCTCCGTCGCGGAGTCGAGCCAGCGGCCCCTGCGGAGGTGCCCGCCGACAGCCGGGAGCAGGTCGGAGCCCGCCGCCAGGACGGTGAGCGACCCGGTGCGGCCGACGGCGATGTGCTCGTTGCGGTAGAGGTGGGCACCGGTGGCACCGGTGGCACCGGTGGCGGCGACCCGCTGCACAGGCGGGACGCGGCGGATCATCGCCACGGACTCCGGGGGCAGGACGGCCTTGTCCCCGGCGAGCGTCTCACCGGGGGCGACCCGCAGCAGGTTCGTACCGAGTGCGTCGAGCTGTCGGTCCACCTCCGCCTGCCCGGAGCCCGAGATGCCGACCACGGCGATCATGGCGGCGACGCCGATCGCGATGCCGAGCGCGGACAGGAAAACCCGCAGGGGGCGGGTGCGCAGGCCGGTGCCGCCGAGTCGTACGACGTCCGCAGGGCGGAGCCGGGCGGCGCGCAGCCGGGACCGGGACCGGGATTGCTCCGGCGCGGTGCCTTCCGGGGGCTCGGACGCCAGGGCACGGATCCGTACGGTCGCGGGGTCGGCGACCCGGTCGTGTGGCCCCCGCCGCGGGGAGTGCGTCGTTCCGTCTGTCACCGGGGTGCCCCCGTCGTCGTACCCCGTGCCGTGTCGGAGACCAGGCGTCCGTCGCGCATCTCGATGCGCCGTGGCAGCTCGCAGGCGATCTCCCGGTCGTGGGTGATGATCACGACGGTGGTGCCGGCGGCGTGCAGTTCCCGCAGGAGCGTGAGGACGGCCGCGCCGGAAGCCGAGTCGAGGTTCCCGGTCGGCTCGTCCGCCAGCAGGACCGACGGTTCACCGACCACCGCGCGGGCCACCGCGACCCGTTGCCGCTCGCCGCCGGAGAGCTGGTGCGGAAGATGGTGGACGCGGTGGCTGAGCCCGACCCGGTCCAGGGCCGCCGTCGCCTTCGCCCGACGGCGGCGCAGCGGCGCTCCCGCGTAGAGCAGACCGTCCGCCACCGCGTCGAGGACCGGCACCCCGACCGCGAGGTGGAACTGCTGGAAGACGAATCCGATCCGGGTGGCCCGCAGCGCCGAGACCTCCCGGTCCGACAGGCTCGCCACGTCGTGGCCGTCGACCAGGACCCGGCCGGCCGAGGGGCGGTCGAGGCTGCCCATGAGGTTGAGCATGCTCGACTTCCCGGAGCCCGACGGGCCGACGACCGCGACCAGTTCGCCCCGCTCGATGCGCAGGCTCACGTCCCGTACCGCCGCGACGCCGCCGGGGTAGGTCTTGGAGACCGCGTCGAATTCCACGACCGCCGTCACTCCGGGATCCTCACCTTCATGCCTTCGCGGACCGCGGGACCGCTGACCTCCACATTGCCGTCGGCGAAGAGCCCGGTCTTCACGGCGACGAACCGGCCCTCGGCGGTCTCCAGGCCGTGGCCGCCCTCGGTGAGGGCGACGAGCGCGGAGACCGGAACGGTCAGTACGTCCTTGACCTCGCGGCCCACGTACTCGACCGTGACCGGGCCGCTCTCCAGTTCGCCCACGGCCTTCTGGTCCGCGATGGTGACGGTCACCGGGAGCGTGGCGGGCTGCCCCGAGCCGTCCTCGCCGCCACCCTCGGGCGCCGTCGCCTGTCTGCCGATCGACTCCACCGTGCCCTTCACCGGCGTGCCGTCGGGCAGCTTGACCGTCACCCGCGAGCCGCGGACGGCCCAGGCGGCGTCCGACGCCGAGGCGTTGACGACCACCTTCCGGGTCGTGCTGGTGTACGTCAGGGTGTTCTCCCCGACCGCCGAGCCGAGGCGGTTACCGGGCTGCCCGATCCGTGCCGTGCCGCCGGAGTAGATGACGTCACCCACGCCGACCGTGCCGGTCTGGGCCAGCCCGAGCGACGTCTGCCAGCGCTTGACGGCGTCGGCGGTGCGGGCGGTGAAGTCGTTGTCCACGGTGAATCCGGTGTAGCCGAGTGCGGCGAGGTTCGTCTCGAACTGCCGGACGTCCATGCCCTGCGTCCCGCGCGGTGCCTGGGACGTATCGGCGTCCCCGCCGGTTCCGGTGCCGCCCCGCCCGTGACCCGGAGGGGCCCGGGGAGGTCTCCTCCTCGTCCTGCGGCTGCTCGCCCTGCTCCTGAGGGGTCGTCAGCCCCAGCTCCCGGTACATCGGCAGCGTTCCGTACATCAGGATCACCGGCCGGTCGTTCACCCGCAGCAGCTGCTCGCCGCGCTCGACCGTCGAGCCCTGCTTGGGCAGCCAGGTCACGGTGCCCTGCGCTTTGAGGGGCAGCGGCAGTTCCTTGCCGTACCCCAACTCGCCGTCCACCGTGGTGCGTTCGGTCAGCGTCGTCCGGTTCACCTGGATCACGGAGCCGGACCGGGGCGGGGTGCTCGGACCCTCGTCCTCGCCGCCGAGCCCGAGAGTGCCGGCCACGGCGACCGCCGCCACGGCCACCGCGCCCGAGGTGATCAGCGCCGTACGCCGACCACGCCTGCCGCGCCGGGCGCGCGGTGGGAGCTCGGGGGCCGTCTCGCGTGCGTCATCGATGTGCGTCATCGTCCTGGCCCCGATCAGCCCTTGGCCGACGGGGGGTTGCTCGGCACGCCGATGATCGGGCCGCAGACGCGGGCGGCTCGCCGGGCGCCGGCCGAGTCCTGGTCCCATTGGGCTTCGCGGTTGTTGTGCCCGTCCGGGCCGGGATCGGGGAAGTCGGGGGCGCCGTTCTTCTGCATGCAGGTGGCGTACTCCCTCTTGATCTTGATCTCCTCGGGGGTGTAGGGGTGGAGGATCTTCTCAAGACCTTCGGGGGCGGGCGGGTCGACCGACTCGCACTTCCGCGCAGCCTCCACGAACTTCGGGTTCTTCGTCATGCTCCGCACGGAGTCGCCCCCGCCGAAGTCGATCTGGCCCTTTTCATCCGGATCATTGAGCTGGATCCCGTTCTCGCGCATGCACCTCACCCAGGCGCGCTTGCCCTCGACGTACTCGGCGACCACGTCCTTGCCGGAGTCCGTCCCGCCGCCCGTCCCGGAAGCACCGCCCCCACCGGCGGTCGGGAGCTTCGCGCCCCCGTCGTCGCCACAGCCGGCCAGCGCGAACGCCATGACGGCGGCCGCGGCGGCCAGCAGTACCCGATTCGTCCTCATCGGTCCTCCCACTCCTGTGCCGGACCCGTCCGCGAACGCGGCGGGCAGGCCGACCGTAGGAGGGGGATGATGAAGAACCTTTGAAGAAGTTGTCAGCCGATGATGCGGGTGCCTGCCAAGGCGGCACCCCTCAGGGCTGACGCGGGCCGACGAGTCGCCCGTGAGCTGAGCGGACCCCGGATGGTGAGCCGCTGAGCGCTGCCGTCCACGGTCGGCGTCCGTGTGCGGATCGTGCCATGCGGCTTCCCCTGCGGCTTCCCCGGCGACGATGGATGATGAACGCAGTAGCAGGCCGAATCCTCTCGACACGTGCGGAGGCATCGTGGATACCTGGGCGACATGGACCACCCAGGGGGTCATCGCCGGCACGGGAGGCGTCATGACGACCGAGGGGGGGCCGATCACAGGGGACCTGACCGTGCACACCACCTGGATCGACGGCCTCGCCCAGGTCACCATCCAGCACACCGGAGCGTCCGAGTGGTACGCGATGCAGGGCAGCCCCATGCAGGCGCCCGACGAAGCCACCGGCAGAGCCGTGCATCAGGCCGCTGTGGAAGCGGTCAAGGCAGGAGGAGGCACCGTCCTCGTGTTTCCGGTGTGAGCGGGTGACTCCTGCGGCGGTCGACGGCTTTCACGCCGTCCTGTGCGTCACTGCGGCCGAGTTCGGAGGGTGCGGCGGCGAAGAGCAGGCTCTGGTCCCCGGCCGCGCCGCCGAGGACGGAGGCGGCGGCGAAGCCGACGAGCCCGGTCAACACCGACGTCGAACGCGGCCAGCCGCACACCCACCGGGCCGGAAGCCGGACCGAACTCGCCGCCGAAACCGGCAGGTTCTGCCACAGCCGGCAACGGGAGAGTGCTTGATGCGGCCTTTGATACGCAGCTGCGTCTCGACCATCTGAACTTCAACCAGAAGCTGGATATGCTGGATGTCATGGACATCGAGGTGCAGGGCACCAGCGAGTTCCTGACATGCCGAGAAGTGCTGGGCGCCCGTTCGAAGGATGGTTCACCGAGCGCGCGCGGCCGGCCTGCCCCGACCGCCGGTGCCGCCCCCGTACGCACTGCCGGATCTTGACGTCACCGGCACCTCCGACCCCGGCTTGGGCACTCTCTCGCGGGCTCTGACCAGCGGAGATGGCGCGACGATCCATGATGCGCGCCGAGAACGGGACCGCGATCGATGCCCTCGTCGTCCTCGTCGAACAGGCCCTCGCGCTCGTGCGCGGGGAGACCGGCCCGCGCCAGCCCGGCGAGGTGCGCAAGGCCCTGCTGGAGGCGGAGGCGACCCACCGTGCCATCCAGCTCGCCCGGGTCGCCGGCACGCCGCCGAGGCCCAGTCCCGGTCGCTGTCCCGGCCCCGAGGTGGGAGTGGACCGGTTCGCGGTCCACAACAGGCACGACGCGAAGGAAGTGACGATCGACGCGTGCGGCGCGGAGATCATCCCGGCACTCAACCGCTGAGACCACACCGCTGACACCACACCGCCGAGACCACCGCCGAGATCGCCGACCGTGGGAGGGCCAGCCGCCATGAGCTCGACCGTGAACCCGTCCGACCAGATGAGCGACGCGCAGGGGCGGGTGGAGCTCGCGCCCGGCGCGGTCCCCGCCGGGGGCCGCTTCGTCAACGACGATCTGCTGCCCGTCCCGGTCGCCAGGCGCCGCTGGACCACGTACAACTTCACCGCGTTGTGGGTCAGCATGGCCCACAACATCCCCTCCTGGCTGCTGGCCTCCGGGCTCGTGGCGCTCGGCATGGACTGGAAACAGGCCGTCTTCACGATCGCGCTCGCCAACGTGATCGTGCTGTTTCCGATGCTGCTGACGGGTCACGCCGGACCCAAGTACGGCATCCCCTTCCCGGTGCTCGCCCGCGCCTCCTTCGGGCTGCGCGGTGCGAACCTGCCGGCGCTCATCAGGGCGGCGGTCGCCTGCGCCTGGTTCGGCATCCAGACGTGGATCGGCGGACAGGGCATCTTCATCCTGCTCGGCAAGGTCTTCGGCGGCTGGACGGAGGCGGCGGAGGTGGCCGGCCAGCCCTGGACCCTGTGGCTGTGCTTCATCGTCTTCTGGGCGGTCGAACTGGCCATCATCTACCGGGGAATGGAGACGCTGCGCCGCTTCGAGAACTGGGCGGCGCCGTTCGTCATCGTCGGCGCGCTGGTGCTGCTCGTCTGGATCGCGGTCAAGGCGGGGGGTTTCGGGCCGCTGCTCGACCAGCCCTCCGAGCTGGGCTGGGGCGCCGACTTCTGGCCGGTCTTCTTCCCGTCCCTGATGGGCATGATCGCCTTCTGGTCCACCCTCTCGCTGAACATCCCGGACTTCACCCGGTTCGGCGCCGGCCAGCGCGCCCAGGTCTGGGGCCAGACGCTCGGCCTGCCCACCACCATGACCCTGTTCGCCCTGCTGTCGGTGCTCGTCACCTCCGGCTCCCAGGCCGTGTACGGAGAGGCGATCTGGGACCCCGTCCAGCTCGCCGCCAAGACCGACAACGTCTTCGGCCTGCTCTACGCCCTGGTGACCGTGCTCGTCGCGACGATCTCGGTGAACATCGCGGCGAACGTCGTCTCACCCGCGTACGACCTGGCGAACCTCGCCCCGCGCTTCATCAACTTCCGCAAAGGCGCGCTGATCACGGGGGTGGTCGGTGTCCTCATCATGCCGTGGAAGCTCACCGAGACCCCCGAGCTGTACATCTTCGCCTGGCTCGGCCTGGTCGGCGGGCTGCTCGGTACGGTGGCGGGCGTCCTCATCGCCGACTACTGGATCGTCCGCCGCACCCGGCTCGCCCTGGCCGACCTCTACCGGCCGCACGGCATCTACTGGTACGCCGCCGGCTGGAACTGGCGCGCGGTCCTCGCCTTCGCGGTCGGGGGCGTCCTCGCGATCGGCGGCTCCCACTCCGCCCCGGGCAAGGGACCGTTCCCCGAGGAGGGCCTGATCCCCTTCCTGAAGCCGCTCGCGGACTACGGCTGGGCGGTGGGGCTCGCGGCCTCGCTGCTGCTGTACACCGCGCTGATGAAGGGACGGGGAACCTCCCCGTCGTGAGGTCCCGCCGTGACCTGAATTCAGAGAACGCTGAACCGTCGTACCCGTGCCGCGAAGACGCCCCGAAACTCGGGCACGCGTGGAGTCAGCCACGAGACCGCCGAGTGGTAGCCGATGCCGAAGGCGAGCGACACGACGAAAGCGAGGTGCTTCGAGAGGCCGTCGAACACGGGGTAGATCTGCCAGTGGGTCAGGTAGATGGCGAGCGAGCTGCCGGCCAGGAGGGCGACGACTCGGTTGACGCGGGGTGTGCTCGGAAGGGTGGGGAACCAGACCAGGATGACGAAGCCCGCCATGACGAACAGTTCGCGGCGCGGCTCGCCCGGGAAGAAGCCGGGGACGGTGGCGAGGGCCGTGAGCGTCACGAGGAGCCGCTGGGGCACGGTGTGCGACCTGGCCGCGGCCCAGCCGAGCGCGAAGAGCCAGAAGACGGTGATCGCGTCGGTGATCTGGGTACGGTCGGGCAGGCCGATGAGCTCGTAGCGGGTGAGCAGGCCCAGCGTCACGAGGGCGAGCGGCAAGCCGTACGGGAAGCGGCGCTCGAACCGGTCGACGGCGGGGACAGCCAGCAGCAGGAGCACCGTCAGGAGGATGTAGACGAGGGCTTCGACGAACCAGAGGTGAATGCCCGGGCCCATGTCCTGCGGGGCGACGAGGTTGTGCACGAGGAGGAGGTTGGTCAGGTCGTAGTCGTCGCTGACGAGGAGCGCGAAGGCGGTCCAGGCCATGCAGGGAAGGGCGATCCGCGCGATGCTGCGGGCGGTGCGGCGGACCCGTGCGCGGCGTTCGGCGGAGGTCAGCAGGAAGCGGGCGAAGTTGAAGCCCGCGACGGCGAGGAGGAGATGGGCGCCGCCGCGGATCTCGAAGATCGGGATGTGGGAGCCGACGACGCAGAGGATCGCGATCGCGCGCAGGGCGACGCTGGTCTCCACCCTTCGCCCACGGGCGGGGGACGGTTCCGCGCGCTGCTCCAGCTCGCGGAGGGGGGTCGTGTGCCAGCTCGGCGGCAGTTGGCCGAGGCGCTGTTCGAGGTGGAGTGACATCTCGACGTATGTGAGGGAGTCGCCGCCGAGGTCGACGAAGGTGCTGTCCGGGGTGACGTCGGTGCGGTCGAGGATCCGTGCGTACAGGGCGCACAGGTCGTCGCCCGTGTCGGTGGCGGCGGTTGCCATGGGGGTCGCCAGTGCCCGGACGGCCGGGTAGTCGGGCTTGCCGTTGGGGAGCCGGGGCAGTTCGTCGACGACGTGGACGTCGACGGCGCGCGGCGGCAGGCCGCACTCGTCGGTCACCCTGCGTCGGATCCGCCGCGTGTCCCAGCCGGGCCGGCGCGCGGCCGCGACGACGATCCTCTCGTCGTCTCCCGCGCACAGCGCGCGCACCCCCTGCCGCTCGAGTGCCCGCTCCACCTGCTGGGGGTCGACGCGCAGACCGAGGATCTTCAGGAACCGGGAGCGCCGGCCCACGATCTCGTACAGGCCGTCCTCGGTGCGGCGGGCCAGGTCGCCGGTGCGCAGGACGTCCACGGTCCGGCCGAGGGCGAGGTCCTCGGGGGAGTGGGCGTAGCCCAGCATCACGTTCGGGCCGGAGTATACGAGTTCGCCGACACCGTCGCCCTCGGCCACCTCGTCGGCCGGCTCCAGGCGGAAGGAGCCGCCAGGGACCGGGACGCCGATCGCGCCGGGGTGCGTCGCGGCCCGCTCCGGGGGCAGGTAGGCCATCCGTGCGGTCGCCTCCGTCTGCCCGTACATGACGAACAGGTCCCAGCCGTGCCGCAGCCCCAGTCCGGCGTAGCGGCGCACCCGTTCGGGTGCGAGCCGCCCGCCGGCCTGGGTGACGTACCGCAGGTGCGGCAGATCCATGTCCGCGAAGCCGACCCGGTCGAGCAGGTCGAACGTGTAGGGGACACCGGCGAGCGCGGTACCACGGGCGGCGCGGAAGAGGTCCCAGAAGCACGCGTCGGCGACCGAGAGGCCGGTCAGGACGAGTCCGGCACCGCGCAGCAGGTGGCTGTGGATCACGGACAGGCCGTAGCAGTAGTGCATCGGCAGGGTGGTCGCGGCCCGGTCGGTGTCGCGGATGCCGAGGTACGCGGCGATCGACTCGGCGTTCGCCTGGAGGTTCTCGTACGAGAGCCGGACGAGCTTCGGGGACCCGGTGGAGCCGGAGGTGCTGAGCAGCAGCGCGAGATCGGGGTGCAGGGCGTGGGCGGAGACCGCCCGCCGCTCCTCGATGCGCCAGTCACCCGAAGCGGGGTGGACGACGACATCGGGGTCGTACGCGTCGATCAGCGAGGCGACGGCCTCGGAGTGGTCTCCGGGGACGAGAAGGACGGGGTGCCCCGAGGAGAGGGCGGCCAGATGGATGACGAGGGCCTCGACGGTGTTGGAGCCGGGGAGGAGGACGACACGGCGCTCCGGGCCGAGGCGCCGCGCCGTCTCGTCGACCCTCCTCGCCAGTTCGCGGTAGGAGAGCTCGCCGTCGGCGGTCACGAAGGCGGCGCGGTCACCGTGCTGTGCCAGGCCGTGGGCGAGGGGGAGGCGGCTGCCGCGAGCGGGCGGGGAGGGGAGGGGCTTCACAGGCGGATCGTAGGTAAGCCTTCCCTAAGCCGGAAAGGGGAGGGGGTGCTCCGGGTGCCCGTTCGTGACGCCTTCGTTATCGAGGCCTGACTTGACCATTAGGTTAGCTTTACCTTATCAATTCCGTGTTCACAGGTTTCTCGGACAGAACTCGCCGCTCGCCACCTGCCCGTACACAGCGGCGCCGGAGGCCGGCACGGCAGGAAGGCCCCCGTCCCATGCGCCGCCCCCTGGCCCGCACCCTGACCGCGCTCGCCGCGGCCACCCTGCTCGGTCCCCTGCTCGCCGCCTGCGGCAGCGACGAACCGGCCGGGCTCGTCATCTACTCCGGCCGCAACGAGAACCTCGTCAAGCCGCTCATCGAGAAGCTGGAGAAGCACCTCGGCACCAACGTCGAGGTCCGCTACGGCGACAGCGCCGAGCTGTCCGCCCAGCTCCTGGAGGAGGGCGACAAGACCGAGGCCGGTCTCTTCCTCTCCCAGGACGCGGGCGCGCTCGGCGCGCTCTCCAAGGAGCAGCGCCTCGCGCCGCTCCCGCGGACCACCTTGGACAAGGTCGCACCCGCCTACCGCGGCTCGGCCGGGGACTGGACCGGCGTCAGCGGCCGCGTCCGCGTTCTCGGTTACCACCCGGCCCAGGTCCCCACTCCGCCGGACAGTGTCCACGAGCTGGTGAAGCCGGAGTGGAAGGGCAAGATCGGCTTCGTCCCGACCAACGCCTCCTTCCAGGCGTTCGTCACGGGCATGCGCGTCCTGGAGGGCGACGACGCCACCCGCACGTGGCTCAAGGGCCTGAAGGCCAACGAGCCCAAGAAGTACGAGAACAACCTCAAGGTCCTGGAGGCCGTCGACCAGGGCGAGGTCTCCCTCGGCCTGATCAACCACTACTACTGGTACGAGCAGGCCGCCGAGAAGGGCGCGGACAAGCTCAAGGCCAGGATCCACTACCTGCCCAAGGGCGACCCGGGCGGCCTGGTCAACGTCGCCGGCGTCGGCATCCTCAAGGGCGCGGACGAGAAGCAGGCCGCGTACGCGCGGAAGGCCGTCGACTACCTGCTCTCCGCCGAGTCCCAGAAGTACTTCGCCGAGGAGACCAAGGAATACCCGCTCGCCGCCGGCGTGAAGACGGCCGAAGGTGTGCCCCCGCTGGAGACCCTCCAGCCCCCGAAGATCGACCTCGGCAAGCTCGACTCCCTCAAGCAGACCCTGGCCATGCTCCAGGAAGTCGGACTCGTCTGACATGACCTCACCGGACGCCCCGGTCCGGGCCGGTGACGCCCCCCGCCCGGCAGGTGCCCCCGCACCCGCCGGGCGGCGGCGCGCCGGTACCCGGCCCCCCTGGGTACTCATCGTGCCCGCCGCGCTCGCCGCGTCCCTCGCCGTCCTACCGCTGGGCTACCTCGCCGTCCGCGCCCTGGAACGTGGCCCCGCCTATGCCTGGGACGTCATCGCCGACGACCGCACCGGGGAACTGCTCCTGCGCAGCCTCGGCCTGACCGCCGCCGTCGTCGCCGCCAGCCTGCTGATCGGCGTATCCCTCGCCTGGCTCACGGTCCGCACCGTGCTGCCCGGTGCCCGTGCCTGGTCCGTCCTCGTCACCCTGCCGCTGGCCGTACCGAGTTACGTCACCGCCTTCGCCTGGCTGTCCGCGGCACCCTCACTGGCCGGCTTCGCCGGATCGGCCCTCGCGCTCACCCTGGTGAGCTTCCCGTACGTGTATCTGCCGGTCGCCGCCGCCCTGCGCGGCACCGACCCCGGGCACGAGGAAGTCGCCCGCTCCCTCGGCCACGGCCCGCTGCGCACCTTCCTGCGCGTCACCCTGCCCCAGTTGCGGCCCGCCGCGGCCGGCGGCGGACTGCTCGTCGCGCTGTACGTGCTCTCCGACTTCGGAGCCGTCTCGCTCATGCGGTACGACACCTTCACCCGCGGCATCTACACCTCGTACCGCGCGAGTTTCGACCGCACGCCCGCCGCCGCGTTGAGCGCCGTCCTGGTCGTCATGACCGTGCTCCTCGTGGCCGCCGAGACACGGACCCGCGGCCGCGCCGACTACGCCCGCACCGGCACCGGAACCGCCCGGCGGGCCGTACCCACCCTTCTCGGCGGGTTGAAGCCGCTCGCCCTCGCCTGGTGCGGCGCTGTCGTCGCCGTGGCCGTCGGCTTCCCGCTCGCCGTGCTCGGCTACTGGCTCGCCGTCGGCACCTCCGCCACCTGGGACCCGGAGACGCTGACGACGACCGCGCTCACCACCCTGGGCGTCGCCGCCGGAGGCGCTGCCCTGACGACCCTGCTCGCGCTTCCGGTCGGCGTCATAACCGCCCGGCACCGGGGCCGCCTCGTCCACCTCCTCGAACAGGCCGCGTACGCCGGCCACGCCGTGCCCGGCATTACCGTCGCGCTCGCCCTGGTCTTCTTCGCGGTCCGCTACGCACGCCCCCTCTACCAGGAGACACCCCTCCTGATCTGCGCGTACGCGGTGCTGTTCCTGCCCGTCGCGGTGGCCGCCACCCGCGCTGCCGTTCTTCAGGCGCCTCCCGTCCTGGACGACGTCGCCCGCTCTCTCGGCCGCTCGCCGCTCGGTGTGCTGCGGGAGGTCACCCTGCCGCTGGCAGCCCCCGGTGTCGCCGCGGGCGCCGCCCTCACCTTCGTGGTGTGCATGAAGGAACTCCCCGCCACGCTGCTGCTGCGCCCGACCGGCATGGACACCCTGGCCACCCGGCTGTGGACCGAGACCGGCACCGGATCCTTCGCGGCGGCCGCGCCCTACGCCGCCGCGCTGATCCTGCTGGCCGCCGTCCCCTCGTACCTCCTCGGAAGGCACCGCACATGAACGACCGGGACATGAACGACCTTCGGATCAGCGGTGTGGTCAAGGCGTACGGTGCCGGTGCGCCCGTCCTCGACGGCCTCGACCTCACCGTTCCCGGAGGCTTCCTAGCGGCCGTGCTCGGCCCGTCCGGTTGCGGCAAGACCACTCTGCTGCGGGTGATCGCCGGCTTCCTGAAGGCCGACGCCGGCACCGTGACCGTCGCCGGCAGGCTGCTCGGCGGCCCCGGCGTCCACCTGCCGCCCGAGCGGCGCCGCATCGGGATCGTCCCCCAGGAGGGGGCCCTCTTCCCGCATCTGAGCGTGGCCCGCAACATCGCCTTCGGACTCACGGACCGCGACCGGGCCACCCGGCGCGGACGGGTCGAAGAGATGCTGGAGCTGGTCGGGCTCGCCGGTTACGGCGCGCGCATGCCGCACGCGCTCTCCGGCGGGCAGCAGCAGCGTGTCGCGCTCGCCCGCGCCCTCGCCCCGGGACCCCAACTCGTCCTGCTCGACGAACCGTTCAGCGCACTTGACACCGGTCTGCGCGAGTCGGTACGGGCCGAGGTCCGCGCCGTGCTGCGGGACAGCGGCGCGACCGGCCTCCTCGTCACCCACGACCAGCAGGAGGCGCTCTCCACCGCCGACCTCGTCGCTGTCCTCCGCGACGGGCGCGTCGCCCAGTGCGCCACCCCCGAGGAGCTGTACCACCGCCCCGTGGACCCGTGGCTGGCGTCCTTCGTCGGCGACGCCGTGCTCGTGCCCGGCACCGCCGACGAGCTCATGGCCACCACCGCCCTGGGACACATCCCCCTCGCCGCCGCTCCGGAGGGGCTCCGCGACGGCCTCGTGCTCCTGCGGCCCGAACAGCTCCGGCTCGCCGACCCGGAGGCCGCGGACGCCGAAGGCGTCGTGACCGAGGTCCGCTTCTTCGGTCACGACGCCCTGGTCACCGTGGCGGTCGACGGCCTGGAGCAGCCGATCGGCATCCGTACGCCGAGCCCGCTCCAGGTCGCTCCGGGGCGCAGGATCGGCATCCGCCTGACCGGCGAGGCCACCTTCCACCGGTCGACGGCCTGAGCGGACGGGCTGCCCCGTCCGCTCGATACGGGCCTCAGGGCCGGCTGTTTCAGGGTCGGCTGTTCAGGACTGGCTGTTGAGGAAGCCGATGAACGTCGCTCCCCACCAGCCCGTCTGGCTGACCGTGGCGGCCACGGCCGACTGCACGAGCAGTCGCCTCGGCGGTGTCGTGTCGAGGTACGGCTCAAGGCGCTGGCCGAGCCGATGCGCGTAGAGGCCGTTCACCGCGACGGCCAGGACGAGTCCCAGTTTGAGGAGGGTGAGCGGCGAGTCCAGGTTCGGGCGGAGGAAGAGGCCGGAGACGACCAGGCCGCCCAGGCCGAGCCAGATCGGGACCTGGAGGGTGCACGCCGTGCGGAGGACAGTGGGGAGCCCGAGACGGCCGAGCAGCCACATGACGGCGAACCAGTCGACGGCGAGAACGGACCCGAGGCCGACAACCAGCGCCGCCACGTGCAGGAAACGGGCCGCCATCTGCAGCGTCGCATCGGCGTGCACATGGCCGGAGACCCAGCAGGCGGCGGCGATGAAGGCCGAGCTCACCACCCCCAGGGCGACGAGCTGCCACACGGGCGTGCACCGCACGTCGTGCCCCGTGTCCGGCCGGCGGGACGGAGCGGGCGGCGTGAGCGGTCTTCCGGGGGCGAGTGCCATGACTCAGTTCCCGTTCTTCAGCGGCACGTTCCGGAAGATGACGGTGACCGGCGCGCTGAGCGGGGGCTTCTCGTCGCGCGCACCGTGCCGCAGGAACGTCGGTGGCCGCAGCGTGGCCCGCAGTGTGTACGTGCCGTCCTGCGGGATGGAGAAGTTGTTCGCGTAGTGGAAGAACGTCGCGTGGTAGAAGTTCAGGTCCTGAGCCTGGACCACCTTGCCCGTGCCGTCGACGACCTCCAGCCTGACCGGCACGTCGGGGACGATGCGGCCGGTCGCGGCCTCCATCGGGATGATCTCGATGTGGTGCGTCTCCCCCTCGGCCGGCTCACGGTTGACGAGGGCACCGTGGCCGCCGTGCTCCCCCTGGAACCACGGTTCGGCCGCCTCGACGATGTAGCCGACCCGGTAGTCGCCCGCTGTCGTCTCCCCGCCCCGCTCCGCGATCTCCTTCTCCAGGACCGCGTACTGCTCCACCACGCCTGCGGGTACGCCGTGTCCGGCGGCCTCGTCGTCGGAAGTGCCGACGGTCTTGTCGCTGCCGCAGGCGGTCAGCAGCAGGCCCAGCGGAAGCGTGATCAGGAGTGGGCGCAGGGCGGATCTGTGCATGGCTGATTTCTTTCGTTTTCTGATTAGGTAAGCCATCCCTAAGTGTGATCTGTGTGGCCCCGTCAAGTCGTCTCATGGTGTGAGCAATGCTGGTGAGTGAAGGCATCGCGCGACCTCTTCGAGCCAAACCGACATCGATGTCGAATCCGCTGTGGATCAGACCGCTCGCCGGAGGGGAGGCTGTTCACGAGCGGGGTGAGGCCCCGCCGCTGGTGAGCGTGGACACGGTGGTGGAGAACTCGAAGTCGTCGAGGTCGCCGAGGACGACGACGCGGGCATCGGCTGGTCGGGGCTCGCGCCCAGGTCGAGGGTGGTGCGGGTCAGCTTCACGCCGTGGGCGGCGGCCCAGGCACCGAGCCGCTCGTTCTCGGCCCGCGTCCGGGGCGGGCGTACGGCCCGATGGGTCTCAAGTCCCCGGAGACTCCAGGTACGGCGAACATGTGACCGACTGTAACAAGGGGCGCTGACAGTCCCGTCGGTTCAGCATCGGCTCAGCGCATCGGCTCAGCGCCGGGTCGCCGCGGTCAGCGGTTGTCGCGCTGGGCCTCCACGATCCGGCGGACGGTGCCTTCCGCGCCGCTCGCGCGGCGCTGGACCCGCTCGGAGAAGCCGGGGAACTGGCCGCCGATGGCGGTGAGCACCTTCATCTCGACCGGGGCGACATTGACTTCGGCGCGGTCCTGTTCGATGGAGCGGACGACGCCCGCGACGACCTGGCGCGGGGAGACCGTCCGCAGGCCCGCCGGCGCCTCGGCGCCCGTCGCCGCGAACATGCCCGCGTCCCGTACGAAGCCGGGCTGGATGATCGAGACGCCGACACCCCGCTCGTGGAGGTCCTGGCGCAGGGAGAGGGCGAAGCCCCGCAGACCGAACTTGCCGGCGTCGTACAGGGCGGAGTACTTCGTCGCCGTCTTGCCCGACATCGACCCGACGAACGCCAGATGGCCCCGGCGGGCCTCGGCCATCGCGGGGGCGAGGAGGCGGGCCAGCATGACGGGGGCGCGGAGGTTGACGGCGAGGGAACGGTCGATCTGATCCGGGGTGTAGTCGAGCAGCTCGCCGCTGGAGGGCAGGGCGGCGTTCGCGATCAGGATCTCGGTGCCGGCGGCCTCGCGGGCGAGCCGCTCCACGTCGTCCGGGTCGGCGAGATCGGCGACGACGCCACGGGCGTCGTACCGCTCGACGAGGGGTTCGAGGGCGTCGGGACGACGGCCCGTGAGGATCAACTTGGCTCCCCGCGCCGAGAGTTCGGCCGCGAGCGCGGCACCGATACCGCCGGTGACACCGGTGAGCAGAACGGTTGATCCGGTGATACGCATCTGGTTACCCTCCAGTTCTGTTCGTTCGAACGAACAATAAGGAGCCCAAGGTGGCCATGTCCACAGCTGATTTCACCGGACTCGCCGAGCAGGCAAGGAAGTTGAGGGAGGGGCAGATCTCGTCGGCGGAGCTCGTCGCCTCCTCCCTGGAGCGCATCGCGGCGAGCCAGCGCACGCTCAACGCCTTCCGGCACGTGTGCGGTGACCTCGCGCTCGCCGAGGCCGAGGCGGCCGACCGACGGCTCGCGGCAGGGGTGCGGCTGCCGCTCCTCGGCGTTCCGGTGGCGGTCAAGGACGACAGCGACGTCGCGGGGCTGCCGACCCTCTTCGGCTGCCGCGGCGAGATCGCCCCCGCGACGGTCGACGGCGAAGCGGTACGGCGGCTGCGCGCGGCCGGGGCCGTCATCGTCGGCAAGACGAACTCCTGCGAACTCGGCCAGTGGGCGTTCACCGAGGGACCCGCCTTCGGTGCCACCCGTAACCCCTGGTCCCCGGGCCACACCCCGGGCGGGTCCTCCGGCGGCTCCGCGGCGGCCGTCGCCGCCGGGCTCGTACCCGCGGCCCTCGGCTCGGACGGCGCCGGATCCATCCGTATCCCCGCCGCGTGGACCCACCTCGTCGGCATCAAGCCCCAGCGCGGCCGCGTCTCCCTCCATCCGCACTCCGACGCCTTCCAGGGCCTGGCCGTGGCCGGCCCGCTGGCCCGCAGCGTGGCCGACGCGGCCCTGCTCCTCGACGTCGTCCAGGGCGCACACCCCGAGGACCTCCACCGGCCCGTCCCCGTCGACGCCTCGGCCGCCGCCCGCCGCGACCCCGGCCGACTGCGCATCGCCCTGGCCTGGCGTCCCCCGCTCACCCTCACCGGCGCCGCGCCCCACCCCGACGTACGCCGCGCCGTGACCGGACTCGCCGAAGCACTCGCCCGCCTCGGCCACCACGTCGAGGAGGCCCGGCCCCGCTACGGCCTCATCGGCCTCGGCTTCGTCCCGCGCGGCACGACCGGCGTCGCCGAACTCGCCGCCCTGCACCCCGACCCCGCCCTGCTCGACCCGCGCACCCGCAGTGCCATGCGCAGCGCCCGGCTCCTGCGCGGGCCGCTCGTACGCGCCGCCCGCGCCCGCGAGGCCCGCCAGCACCGCCGGATCGGCGCCCTGTTCGACGCGTACGACGTCATCCTCGCCCCGACCACCGCGGAGCCCCCGCCTCCCATCGGCCGCTTCGACGGGCTCGGCGCGTGGCGCACCAACGCCGCCATGGCCGCGGCCTGCCCGTACGCCTGGCCCTGGAACGTCCTCGGCTGGCCGGGCGTCAATGTGCCCGCCGGCTTCACCGGGGAAGGGCTGCCCCTCGGCGCACAGCTCCTGGGACCCGAGGGCGCGGAGGAGCGGCTCATCTCGCTCGCCGCGCAACTGGAGGCCGACCGACGGTGGTACGACCAGTACCCCGACCCCTTGATCACCGGAGGCGCGCCGGTGGGACAATGACGCCCATGTCCAGCCAGTCCGCCACCCACCCGGTGTCCCCGACCCGGCAGCGCATCATCGGCGCCGTCCTGCGCATCATCGGCCAGGACGGCATCGCCGCGGTCACCAACCGGCGGATCGCCAAGGAGGCCGGGGTCTCGCTCGGATCGGTCACCTACCACTTCGCCAGCCAGCACGAGCTGCTGCGCGAATCCCTGCTGCACTTCGTCCGCGAGGAGACACGGCGGCTGACCGAACTCGCCGACGCGGGCCGCGCCGAAGGCGTCGACATCGACGGCGCGGCCGCCCTGGCCGGACGGGTCGCGGGCGGCACGGCCTTCGACAGCGAACACATCGCCCCCTTCGAGCTGTACGTCCAGGCCGGCCGCGACGAGCGCCTGCGCGAGGCCGCGGCGGAGTGCTTCGGCGCCTACGACCGCCTCGCCGCCCAGATCCTCACAGCCCTCGGCGTTCCCGACGCGGACCGCCTCGCCGCGACCACCGTCGCCCTGGTCACCGGACTCCAGCTGCGCCGCCTGGCCACGGGCTCCCCGGCGGAGGACCTCACCGACGCGCTGCTGCTGCTCGCCCGTGGTGCGATCAGCGCGGAGACCGCGCGCTGACCAGCCACCACCAACTGGTCGTCCTGGCGTAGGAGTCCGGTGCGGGTCCGGGCCGGTGACACCCCGCGCAGGCCTGCCCTGAGGGACGCCTTCCGCATCGGCGCGTCCTCGGGCGCCGTCGCGACGGCTGTGCCGGCGGACGGCGGGACCGTGGAACCGGCGCGGCATGCGGGGTTACGCGGGAGGCCGCCGCACGGTCACCGTGTGTTCGCACGGGCATGGCCGGGGGATCACTCGGTGTCCACCGTCCCGTTGCCGCGCGTCGGCGGGGATGTCAGTGCCACGTGTTTTCCTGGACGCATGACCGAAGAGTTTCTGGCCGGGACGACCGGCAACCCCTGGGAGTCCGGAAACCTCGCCCTGGTCGAGGAGGCGGTCCGCAAGGCGGCCGCCGCCGAGATCATGCCGCGCTTCCGGCAGCTCGCCGCGCACGAGATCATCGAGAAGAACGGCCCGCACGACCTGGTCACGATCGCCGACCGCAGTGCGGAGGAGCACCTCACGGCCTCCCTGACCGCGCTGCTGCCGGGCTCGGTCGTGGTGGGGGAGGAAGCCGTCCACGCGGACCCCGCGGTGTACGACGCGCTGCAGGGGGACGCCCCCGTGTGGATCGTCGACCCGGTCGACGGCACGCGGCAGTTCGTCCACGGTGACCCCGGCTTCTGCACGCTCGTCGCGCTCGCCCGGCACGGCGAGGTGCTGGCGTCCTGGACCTTCGCCCCGGCGCTGGACGAGATGGCGGTCGCGGTGCGCGGCCACGGCGCGCGGGTGGACGGCACGCCGATACGTTCGGGTGCGCCGGAGCCCGGAGCGGTCCTCGAAGTGGCCATGTCCCACCCGGACTTCACCACCCCCGAGCAGAAGCAGGCCCTGCTCGCCCTGATCACCGACGACATCCACGCCCGTCCGTGCGGCTCCGCGGGCCTGGAGTACCTGGCGGTGGCCCGTGGCGAGCTGGACGCGATCGCCTTCTCCTGGGAGAACGCGTGGGACCACGCGGCGGGTCTGCTCCTCGTCAGCGAGGCGGGCGGCACCGACCTGACCCGCACGGGCGAGCCCTTCCGGATCACGGGCGGCAACGCGCTGCCGTTCACCGCCGCCCGTGACGCACGGACGGCCGACCGCCTGCGCACGCTCCTCAGCTCCGGGAGCCGCCGGGCACCCGCCGCGTAAGCCCGAGCGGCGGTGGCATGCCGGGGTCCGTACGCCGCCGCCGGTCACGCCGAGCGTCGGCCCGGCGCGACGCGGACCTGCGCGGCCGGCTCCGCCGCCGCGGCGGCCTCGGGCGCGTCCGGGGCGCGCGGGCCGGGGCCACCCGGGGTGCGAAGTCCCGCGGGGCGGAAGGGGGCGCCGCCGCTCGACCGGATCGTGCACCGCCACCGGAGGCCCGTGGCCGGGATGCCGCTGACCGGGCGCCATGGCAGCGTCGGCGGTGCCCCCACCCCGCTCGAGCGGCGCGCTCGGGCCCGGGACAGCTCCTTCCGGCCACGCGGTCGACGACCCCCGGTCGTGCTGTCAGTGGCGGCGAATATCCTGGTTCTCCTGGCCGTCGGCTGATGAAGGAGTCCGAAGGTGCCGTCGATGCTCGATGCCGTCGTCGTGGGGGCGGGCCCCAACGGACTGACGGCAGCCGCCGAGTTGGCCCGCCGAGGCTTCTCCGTTGCCGTGTTCGAGGCCCGGGACACCGTGGGCGGCGGCGCGAGGACCGAGGAGCTCACGCTCCCCGGATTCCGCCACGACCCGTGCTCCGCCGTGCATCCGCTGGGCGCGGGCTCGCCCGCCTTCAAGGCGATGCCGCTGGCGCGGTACGGGCTGGAGTGGCTGCACGCGCCACTCCCGATGGCGCACCCGTTCGACGACGGCACCGCCGCCGTGCTGTCCCGCTCGATCGCGGAGACCGCCGCCTCCTTCGGGCCCCGGGACGCCGGGGCGTACCGCCGCCTGGTGGCCCCGTTCCACGGCAAGTGGGACACGCTCGCCCGCGACTTCATGTCCCTCCCGCTGACCGCGCTGCCCCGCGACCCGGTCACCCTCGCCCGCTTCGGTCTCGCCGGACTGCCGCCGTCCACCTGGCTGTTCCGCCGGTTCCGCGACGACCGCGCGCGTGCGCTGTTCGCCGGGCTCGTCGCCCACGTGATCGCCCCGCTGGACGGCATCGCCACCGGCGCGGTCGGTCTCGTCTTCGCGCTGGCGGCGCACGCCGGGGGGTGGCCGATGCCGCGCAGCGGCTCGCAGTCCATTTCGGACGCCCTCGCGGCGTACGTACGCGACCTCGGCGGCGCCGTCCACACCGGCACCGAGATCAAGCGGCTCGACGATCTGCCGCCCGCCCGCGCGTACGTCTTCGACACGTCCCCGACCGCCCTGGCGCGGATCGCGGGCCTCGGCCGCGTCTACGACGGCTACCGCTACGGCGCGAGCGTATTCAAGATCGACTACGCCCTCGACGGCCCTGTCCCCTGGACGGCCGAGGAGCCGCGCCGGGCCGGCACCGTACAGGTCGGCCCCAGCAGCAGGGAGATCGGCACCGCACTGCGCCAGGCCTCCGGCGGTCAGGCCCCCGCCACCCCGTTCCTGATCACCGCCCAGCCCAGCCTGGTCGACCCCTCCCGCGCCCCCGCCGGAAAGCACGTCTTCTGGGCGTACGGCCATGTCCCGCACCGCTGGGAGGGTGACCTCACGGACGCGATCGAGCGCCAGATCGAGCGATTCGCCCCCGGCTTCCGCGACCGCGTCCTGGCCCGCGCCACGGCCGGCCCGCCCGAGCTGGCCGCGCGCAACGCCAACTACGTCGGCGGGGACATCGCCTGCGGCGCCGCGAGCGGGCTCCAGCTGTTGCTGCGCCCCAAGCTGTCCCTCTTCCCGTACTCGACCCCGCACCCGGCGGTCTTCCTGTGCTCGTCCGCGACCCCGCCGGGGCCCGGGGTCCACGGGATGTCGGGGCACAACGCGGCGAAGGCGGTGTGGCGGCACCTCCGCGGGAGCTGAGCGCGCTGTGGGCGCTGTGGGCACTGAGCGCGATGATGGGCGTATGAGCACCGAGCCCGCCATCACCTTCGTCCGGGGCGACATCACCGACGAGCACGCCGACGCGATCGTCAACGCCGCCAACTCCTCGCTCCTCGGCGGCGGCGGAGTCGACGGGGCCATCCACCGGCGGGGCGGTCCGGAGATCCTGGCCGAGTGCCGCGACCTGCGCGCGTCGCACTACGGGAAGGGTCTCCCGACCGGGCAGGCCGTCGCGACGACAGCCGGGAAGCTGCCCGCGCGGTGGGTGATCCACACCGTGGGGCCCGTATTCAGCCAGAGCGAGGACCGCTCCGCGCTCCTCGCCTCCTGTTACCGCGAGTCGCTGCGGGTCGCCGACGAACTGGGCGCCCGCACGGTGGCCTTCCCGGCGATCTCGACGGGCGTCTACCGCTGGCCGATGGACGACGCCGCGCGAATCGCCGTCGAGACGGTCCGGGGGACGCGGACCGCCGTGGAGGAGGTCCGCTTCGTGCTGTTCGACGAGCGGGCGTACGAGGCCTTCGCCGCCCAGTGACGGGCGGGGGCCGGGGCTGCCGCGCGGACGTCCAGCGGACGTCGTGCGGACGTCCGGTCAGCCGTCCACCGGCAGGCCCCGCGGCTCCTTGATCCGCTTCATGATGATCTGCGAGTTGACCTCGGTGACGCCGGACAGCGCGGTCAGCTTCTCGATCCACAGCCGCTCGTACGCGCGGAGGTCCGCCACCGCGATGCGCAGCAGGCACCCCGGGCTCCCGAAGAGCCGGTAGGCCTCGATGACGTCGGGGATGTCCTGGAGCGCGGCCTCGAACGCCTCGACCGCCTCGCGGTCGCGCTTGACCTCGATGGAGACGAGGACCTCGAAGCCCCGGCCGACCGCCTCCGGGTCGATGACCGCCCGATAGCCCTGGATCACCCCGTCCTGTTCCAGCTGGCGCACCCGGCGCATGCACGGTGAGGGGGTCAGGCCCACGCGCTGCGCGAGTTCCTGATTGCTCAGGCGGCCGTCGTTCTGGAGCTCGCGCAAGATTTCTCGATCGATCTCGTCCATGACGCAATTATCCACCCCGGTTTTCCGACCGATGGGGCGGGATTCGCGATCAAATTGCGGGACAAAGGTTCTATTATCTTGCTCGCCTGATCCGGCCATCCCCGGGTCAGCCATGGGGCGCAGCCCGGCCGGGGCCACGAGCGAGGCCGGGCCGCGTGCCCCGCCGAACGCCGCCCACCCGCGGCAGGCACGGACGAGGAGTGGACACTGTGGGACGGATTGTCGTCATCAGCACCGGCGGGACGATAGCCAGCCGCTGGCAGGGCTCCGGGTTCGCCGCCGACGCGGACGGCAGCGAGGTCATGGCGACCGCCGCGGTGCCCGAAGACGTCAGCATCGAGGTCGTCGACCTGTTCAGCGTGAACAGCCCCCGCCTCACCACCGTCCACCAGCTCACCCTGCTGCGTACGGTGCACGAGGTCCTCGCCGACCCCCACGTGGACGGCATCGTCGTCACCCATGGCACCGACACCCTGGAGGAGTCGGCGTTCCTGGTCGACCTCCACCACGACGACCCCCGCCCGGTGGTCTTCACCGGCGCTCAGCTGCCGCTCGACGCGGCCGACGGGGACGGCCCCGGCAACCTCCATGACGCGCTGCTGACCGCCGCCACCACGCGCGGCCTCGGCGTGCTCGTCGCCTTCGACGGCAAGGTCCACCAGGCCCGGGGCACCGTCAAGACGCAGACGCTCGCCCCGGACGCGTTCGCCGACCCCTCCGGCGCCCGGATCGGGAACATCGGCTTCGGACGCGTCTCCGTACTCCGCCGTCCGCAGCGCCCCGCCGCGCTCGCGCTGCCCGGTATGCCCGACACCCCGCCCCGCGTCGACATGGTGATGCACCACGCCGACGCCGACCCGCTGCTGCTGAACGCGGCCGTGGACGCCGGGGCGCAGGGGATCGTCCTGGTGGCCACCGGCGCCGGCAACGCGACCCCCGAGATCGTCGAGGCCGTCGCCTCCGCGACGGCGCGCGGTGTGCTCGTCGCCCTGACGACCCGGGTCCAGGGCGGACCGGTCGCCGAGATCTACACCCACGGCGGCGCGGTCGACCTCGTCGCCGCGGGCGCCGTGCCGACCGGCACGCTGCGCGCCGGCCAGGCCCGGATCGCGGTCCTCACCGCACTGCTCGCCGCCACCGACCCGCGGGAGCGGGACCGGGTACTGCGGCGCGTGCTGGGTGAGACGGAGGGCGAGCGCGAGACCGAAGTCGCGACCAAGCCCGGTTCCGCGACCGCGACCAAGGCCGTGTCCGCCGACGCCGGCCCGGCTGCCGAGCTCGTCCAGGCCTAGGCCGTGTCTGACAAATACCGCCGTCCGCCCGCAGGGCGGGGCGCGCGGCGTCCGGTGCGTGCAATCGCAAGGCGGAGGATCATCCTCGTACTGGACGTACTCGTGCCGGGCGTCGCGCGCCAGGCGGGATTTGTCAGACACGGCCTAGGGCCTGTCTTTCGGATCTTGCCGGGCTCGCGTGCCCTGGCCCGCGCGCTGATCCGGCCCGATCCACCGGACAGGACCTAAGGGCGTACGGCACAGACAGCCGCCCGGTCCGCCGAAACCCTCTACAGGAGAGTCCACGCCTCCATGGCCACGCACGCCCACGCCCACCCCCAGCCCGCGTTCCGGGCCGAGCACGATCTGCTCGGTGACCGGGACGTCCCCGCCGACGCCTACTACGGCATCCACACCCTGCGGGCGGTGGAGAACTTCCCCATCACCGGCACCCCGATCTCCGCCTACCCGGACCTCGTCGCCGCCCTCGCCTGCGTCAAGCAGGCCGCCGCCCTCGCCAACCGGGAGCTCGGCCTGCTGGAAGGGCGCAAGGCGGACGCGATCGTCAGCGCCTGTGAGGAGATCCGCGCCGGGAAGCTGCACGGCGAGTTCGTGGTCGACGTGATCCAGGGCGGCGCCGGCACCTCGACGAACATGAACGCCAACGAGGTCGTCGCCAACCGCGCCCTGGAGCTCCTCGGCCACCGCCGGGGCGAGTACGGACACGTGCACCCGCTGGAGGACGTCAACGCGGGACAGAGCACCAACGACGTCTACCCGACCGCCGTGAAGATCGCCCTCGACTTCACCGCCCAGCGTCTGCTGGACGCCATGGAGGTGCTCCGCTCCGCGTTCGCGGCCAAGGCGGAGGAGTTCGCGGACGTCCTGAAGATGGGCCGTACGCAGCTCCAGGACGCGGTGCCCATGACCCTGGGCCAGGAGTTCGCGACGTACGCCGTCATGCTCGGCGAGGACCACAAGCGGCTCACGGAGGCACGCGAGCTGATCCGTGAGATCAACCTCGGCGGCACCGCGATCGGCACCGGACTCAACGCCCACCCCCGGTACGCGGCGCTGGCCACCCGGCATCTGCGGACCATCACCGGACTGCCGCTGACGGTCGCCGACGACCTCGTCGAGGCCACCCAGGACGCCGGTGCGTTCGTCCAGTTGTCCGGCGTGCTCAAGCGGATCGCCGTCAAGCTCTCCAAGACCTGCAACGACCTGCGGCTGCTGTCCTGCGGACCACGTGCCGGGTTCGCCGAGATCAACCTGCCGCCGGTGCAGGCCGGTTCGAGCATCATGCCGGGCAAGGTGAATCCCGTCGTCCCCGAGGTGGTCAACCAGATCGCGTTCGAGGTCATCGGCAACGACATGGCGGTGACCATGGCCGCCGAGGCGGGCCAGCTCCAGCTGAACGCGTTCGAGCCTGTCATCGCCCACAGCCTGCTCAAGAGCCTGACCCACCTGCGGGCCGGCTGCCTGACCCTCGCCGAACGCTGCGTCAGCGGCATCACCGCCAACCGTGAGCACCTCGCCCACCTCGTCGCCCACTCCATCGGCCTGGCGACCGCGCTGAACCCGCACATCGGCTACGAGCAGGCCACCGCCGTCGCCCAGGAAGCCCTCAGGACCGGCCGCAGTGTGCAGGACCTCGTCCTCGACAGGGCCCTGCTGACCGAGGACGAGCTCCAGCGCATCCTGCTCCCGGACAATCTCGCCCGTCCGCACGTCCACGCGGCCGAGGCGGCGGCCCTCGGCGGCTGACCGTCCGCGAACGCGCCACGTCGCCGCCGGGCGGGGAGCAGGCGCCCCCGCCCGGCGGCGTCCGTGCGGCTCAGGCCGCGGCGGGTGTGTAGTGGGCGGCTTCGTCGCCCTCGATGGTGTGGCTGGCCGTGCCGTCGACGCCGACGGGCACGTCGCCCGCGACCGTCACCCGGTGCAGCAGGCGCGGCAGGTCGCCGTAGTCGTCGGGGGCGTAGTGCTGGGTGATGCGGTTGTCGAACAGGACGAGGTCCCCCGGGGTCCAGGTCACGCGGAGAACGTTCTCGGGGCGGGTGACGTACGACTGGAAGAGCCGCAGCAGATCGCGCGAGTCGGACGGGCCGAGGCCCACGATGCTCTGGGCGAACCCGCCGATGAACAGCCCGCGTTCACCGGTCTCGGGGTGGACGCGGACCACGGGGTGCGCGGTGCGGTACTTCCGCGAGACGAACCGTTTGCGGTGCTCGGCGGCCTTCTCGCTCTTCGGGGCGGCGTAGGCGGCGTAGGCGGCGTAGTCGAAGGCATTCGTGTGCACCGCCCACAGCTTGTCGGCCAGCTCGCGCAGCGGCTCGGGCAGGTCACGGTAGGCGGCGGCCGAGTTGGCGATCAGGGTGTTGCCGCCGTAGGGCGGGACGACGATGCCGCGCAGCGTGGACGCCTTCGGGGGCGTACGGACGAAGGTGACGTCGGTGTGCCACTGGTTGGCGCGGATTCCCTCGTCACCGTCGACGGCCAGGATGTGGGGCTGTCCCTCCACGGAGGGGACGGTGGGGTGGGCGGTGGTCAGCTCGCCGAAGAGGGAGGCGAAGCGGAGCTGTCCGGCGTCGTCGAGCCGCTGGTCACGGAAGACGAGTGCCCTGTGTTCCAGGAGCGCGGCGTTGATCTCCCCGACGAGCGCCGGGTCGAGGTCGGCCGAGAGGTCCACACCGAGGATCTCGGCGCCGATCCGGCCGCCGATCCTGCGGATGTCGAAGCCCGTGCCGGCAGTCATGCGTGGGTTCCTTCCTGAGTGGTGGAGTCGGCGGGGGTGAGGGGCAGGGAGGCTCCCGGGGCCAAGCGGTTGGCGGGCCGGGGCAGTCCGTAGTGCTCGCGCAGGGTGCTGCCGGTGTACTCGGTGCGGAACAGGCCGCGGCGCTGGAGCTCCGGCACCACCTGGTCCACGAAGTGCGTGAGCCCGCTGGGCAGCAGCGGCGGCATGATGTTGAAGCCGTCCGCGGCGCCCTGCGTGAACCACTCCTCCAGCTCGTCGGCGATCTGCTCCGCGGTGCCCGCGAAGACCCGGTGGCCGCGGCCCCCACCGAGGCGGGCGATGAGTTCGCGCAGGGTCAGACCGTCGCGGCGGGCGAGTTCCGCGACGAGCGTGAAGCGGCTCTTGTTGCCGTTGATCTCGCTTTCCTCGGGCAACTCGGGCAGCGGCCCGTCCAGCGGCAGCCCGGTCAGGTCGGTGCCGAGCATCCCGGACAGCTGGGCGAGTCCGTACTCGGGCACCTGGAGCTCGGTCAGTTCCTGCTCCAGCGCGCGGGCCTCGGCCTCGGTCGACCCGATCACGGGGCAGATGCCGGGCAGGATCCTGAGGTCGTCCTCGGCCCGTCCGAAGCGGGCCAGACGGCTCTTGAGGTCCTTGTAGAAGGCCTGTCCGTCGGCGAGGCTCTGCTGAGCGGTGAACACCGCCTCCGCGTACTCGGCCGCGAACTCCTTGCCGTCCTCCGAGGAACCCGCCTGCACGAGCAGCGGACAGCCCTGCGGAGTGCGCGGGACGTTCAGCGGGCCCTGGACGCCGAAGTACGTGCCGCGGTGGCCGATCTCGCGCACCTTGGCGGTGTCGGCGTACACGCCGCTCTCCCGGTCGAGCAGGATCGCGTCGTCCTCCCAGCTGTCCCACAGCTTGGTGGCGACGTCGACGAACTCCCGGGCCCGCTCGTACCGCAGGCGGTGTTCCAGGTGCTCGTCCTGGCCGAAGTTCCGGGCCTCGTTGACGCTGCCGGAGGTGACGATGTTCCAGCCGGCCCGGCCACCGCTGATGTGGTCCAGCGAGGCGAACTTGCGGGCGGTGTGGAACGGTTCGTCGAAGGTCGTGGAGACGGTGGCGATCAGTCCGATCCGCTCGGTGACCGCGGCCAGCGCGGACAGCAGGGTCAGCGGTTCGAAGCCGCCGAGCGCGTTGTGGCGGACGTTGCCCCACAGCGCCAGGCCGTCGGCGAAGAAGATCGAGTCGAACAGGCCGCGCTCGGCGGCCCTGGCGAGCTCCTGGAAGTAGCGCAGGTCGGTGACGCGTTCGGGCCGGGTGCGCGGATGCCGCCAGGCGGCGTCGTGGTGGCCGGCGTTCATCAGGAAGGCGTTGAGATGCAGCCGACGGGGAGCGGTCGCGGTCATGAGGTTCCTTGACGGTGAGGAGCGATGACGAACGAGCGGGAAAGAGGCGGAACGGCGCGGAGAGGTGCGAGCGCCTGCGGCAGGGCCGGTCCGCCCGTGGTCAGACGCACGCGGCGGCGGCCGTCGGGACGCGCCAGGAGCTGAGGCGCCGTTCCAGGGCCACCAGCAGCTGGTTGAACGCCACGCCGATGGCGGAGATCGTGATGATGCCCGCGTACATCTGCGGGATCGCGAAGTTGTACTGCGAGGCGTTGATCAGATAGCCGAGCCCCGCCTTGGCGCCGATCATCTCGGCCGCGACCAGCACCAGGATCGACGCGGCTCCGGCCAGCCGGATCCCGGTGAAGACGACCGGCACGGAGGCCGGCAGGATCACCTTCTGGAACAGCCGGGGCGCCGACAGGTCCAGCGACGAGGCCAGCCGGAACAGCGTCGGGTCGACGGTGCGCACGGCGCTGATCGTGCTCAGCAGGATCGGCCAGGTGCAGGCGTACACCACGATGGAGATCTTGGACGTCTCCCCGATGCCCAGCAGCAGGACGACCACCGGCAGCAGGGCGAGCGCCGCGGTGTTGCGGAACACCTCCAGCAGCGGGCCGAGAACATCGGCGACCGGCCGGTACCAGCCGATCAGCAGACCGAGCGGGACGGCGACGACGACAGCCAGACCGAAGCCGATGAACGAACGCGTCAGGCTGGCCCACGTGTTGTCCGCGAGCTGACCGTCGGCGGCCAGCTGCCACCAGGCGACGGCGACCTCGCTGACCGGCGGCAGGAAGGTGCGGTCGACCAGCCCCAGCCGTGGCGCGGTCTCCCACAGCAGGATCAGCGCCGCGATCGCCGCCGACTTGGTGACCCACGTCAGCAGGAGGTGGGACAGCCGGCGACCGGCCCACCGGGCCCGCGCCGCGGGGCGGGACACCTCCTTTGGTACGACGGGAGTGGCCGCCGTGGCCGCGAGCCTCTCGGGATTCCCGGCCGGGGGCCGCTCCGTGGCCGCCTCACCGGTCGCGGTGACCGTACTCGTCGTGGTGGTCGTGCCGGTCGCGGGGCTCATGCGGCGACGCCTTCCTTCTCCAACTGCTGGGCCGTCGCCACCTCGTCGTGCAGCAGCGACCAGATCTCGTGCCGGTGGCGCGCGAAGCCGGGACTGGAGCGCGGATCGTCCGTGGCCGTACGGGAGTCGAACGCGATCGGGACCACCTGCTTGATCCGGCCCGGCCGCGAGGTCATCACCGCGACCCGTTGTCCCAGGTAGACGGCCTCGTCGATGCTGTGCGTGATGAACACCACCGTCTTGCCGGTGCGCTGCCAGATCCGCAGCAGCTCGTCCTGGAGCGTCTCCCTGGTCTGGGCGTCCAGCGCGCCGAACGGCTCGTCCATCAGCAGCACATCCGGGTCGTACGCGAGACTCCGGGCGATGGCCACGCGCTGCCGCATCCCGCCCGACAGTTCGTGCGGGTGGCGCGCCTCGAACCCCGAGAGGCCGACCAGGTCCAGGAACTCCCTGGCCCTTGCGGCTCGCTCGCGCCGCGGGACGCCCGTGGCCTCCAGTCCGAACTCGACATTGCCCTGCGCGGTGCGCCAGGGAAGCAGCGCGTACTGCTGGAAGACGATGCCGCGGTCCAGGCCGGGGCCGCTCACCGGCTCGCCGTCGAGGAGGATGCGCCCCTCGGTGGGCCGGGCGAGACCTCCCAGCAGGTCCAGCAGGGTCGACTTGCCGCAGCCGCTGGGGCCGACCACGACGACGAACTCGCCCGCCGCTATCTCCAGGTCGACGCCGTCGAGGGCGGTGAACTCCCTTGCCTGCCGGGCACCCGAGCGGTCCTTGACGGTGAAGTCCTTCCGTACCCGCTCGAACACGATCTTGGGTCTGGTGGCTTCCGCCATGCGGATCAGCTCCTGCTCGTCGTCACGGACGCGGACGGTCCACGGCCCCCGCCGGCCGCGTTGAACTCGTTGGTGAACAGGTCGCCGAGCTTGACCTGGCCCTTCTTGATGTCACCGCGCTCGGCCAGCCAGTCGATCCACAGCTGGAGCTCCTTGCCGGTGATGCGGCCCGCTGTCTCGGCGACGCCGTAGGACTTCCAGTACCGCAGGGCCGCGGGTGTCCTCGTTGCGGCCGCGCTTCTTCACGATCTCCGTCATCCGGGCGACGGCCTCCTCGCGTGGAGTCGTGCGCGACCACTCGATGGCCTTGCCCACCGCGGTGACGAAGGTCCGTGCCGTGTCGGGGTTCTGCTGGAGGAAGCGGTCGGTCATCACGTACGTACCGGCGCTGAACGCGCCGAGCAGTTCGAAGTCGGTGAACAGCGGCCGGATGCCTCCGGCCGCCACGGCCTTGTTCCGCAGGATGTTGCCGAGCACAGCCACGTCGATCTGCTTCTGGCGCAGGGACTGCTCGGCGTTGACCGGAGGTATGACCAGCGGCTCGACCCGGTCCCGGTCCGCGCGGGAGAGGCCGCCGCGCTCGAGATAGATGTCGAGCAGCGCCTCGGCGTGCGCGCCGAGGGTGTTCATCCCGACCTTCTTGCCGATCAGGTCGCGCGCGGAGCGCAGCGGACTGTCCTCGAGCACGTAATAGCCGTTGAAGGCGTCCTTGTCGGAGCCGTAGTAGCTGATGACGGACTTGATGGGGGTGCCGTTCGCGGCGAGTTTGACGACCGCGCCGTTGAACGCGCCGCCGAAGTCCGTCTGGCCGGTCGCGGCGGACTGGATGTCCTGCGGGCCGCTGATCGTGTTGCCGACCCACTCCAGCTTCACGTCCTCCAGATAGCCGAGGTCCTCGGCCAGTTCCGGCAGCGTGACCAGACCCGCCGATCCCTGGTACCGGAGGGTCCCGGTCCGGCCGCTGCCGGAGGTGCCGCCGCCGACGGCCGTGCCGCAGCTGACCGCGGCGGCCGACAGGCCGAGCAGCGTGAGGAATTGTCGTCGGGTCGCCGGAGTCAGCGTGGCCATGGGAATGTCCTGTTCGGGGAGGAGAGGGCGGCCGGTGTGCCACAAGGGGCATGGAGGCACCGGCGCCTGAATCAGGGCAGGGGAAATACCCGGGAGACGAAACGGAATATCGTCAGGAATTTCCTGCGAGGAATCCGCGATTGACCGAGATTCGCGGAGATTCACGGAGATTCACGGAATGCGGCGAGCAGTCGGGGCCGCCGGGGAAGGGGCGACGCGCTGGCCGGCCGGGCAGTACCCAGGGCCTGTGCGGTGGATCAGGCCCTAACGGCCGACCGCACAGATGGCGCTGGCCTGACGTCGCAGATCGACGTGCCGGCGCGCGGCGAGGTTCTCGGACTGGCTCACGTCCATGAGGCTGGCAGTGAAAACCGGCCACGTCAACGAGTCCCGGGAAGACGTCTCACATCCTGAATTCCTTGCCACACACGGGAAGTATTGCGTTCATATTCGGCGTGATCCGGATCGTCGACCGCCCGCGCGCCCCGAGGCCGTCGCCCGAAGCCGTCCCTCAAGGCTGATGTCGTTTTTCCGCCAGCCCCGCCCGCCGCCGTCCCCGATGCTTGAGCCATGCACACCGACACCGAACGCTGCGTACGGGCTGTTCGGGCCAAGGACGCCCGCTTCGACGGCTGGTTCTTCACCGCGGTCCTGACGACCCGGATCTACTGTCGCCCGAGCTGCCCGGTCGTCCCGCCCAAGGCCGAGAACATGACGTTCTACCCCAGCGCGGCCGCCTGCCAGCAGGCCGGTTTCCGGGCGTGCAAGCGGTGCCGCCCCGACACCAGTCCCGGCTCCCCGGAGTGGAACGCCCGCGCCGACTCCGTCGCCCGGGCGATGCGGCTCATCCAGGACGGGGTCGTCGACCGTGAAGGCGTCCCCGGACTGGCCGCCCGGCTCGGGTACTCCACCCGGCAGATCGAGCGGCAACTGCTCGCCGAGGTCGGCGCGGGACCGCTCGCCCTGGCCCGCGCGCAGCGGGCGCAGACCGCCCGGCTGCTCATCGAGACGACCGCGCTGCCCATGGCGGAGGTCGCGTTCGCCGCCGGGTTCGCCTCCATCCGCACCTTCAACGACACCGTCCGCGAAGTCTTCGCGCTCGCCCCGAGCGAGCTGCGCGCCCGGGCGGCGGGGCGCGGTACGCGGCCCGCGCCCACCCCCGGCGTGCTCGCGCTGCGCCTGCCGTACCGCGCGCCCCTCAACCCCGACAACCTCTTCGGGCACCTCGCCGCGACCGCCGTACCCGGCGTGGAGGAGTGGCGCGACGGCGCGTACCGCCGCACGCTCACGCTCCCGCACGGCCACGGCATCGTGTCCCTCGCCCCGCGCCCCGACCACATCGCCTGCCGGCTCTCCCTCACCGACCCCCGCGACCTCACGCTCGCGATCAGCCGCTGCCGCCGCATGCTCGACCTCGACGCCGACCCCGTCGCCATCGACGACCAGCTGCGTACCGATCCGCTCCTCGCGCCGCACGTGGACAAGGCACCGGGCAGGCGGGTGCCGCGTACCGCCGACGCGGCGGAGTTCGCCGTACGCGCGGTCCTCGGCCAGCAGGTGTCGACGGCCGCCGCCCGCACCCACGCCGCGAGGCTGGTCACCGCGCACGGAACCCCTGTCGACGACCCCGAGGGCGGGCTCACCCACCTGTTCCCGAGCGCGGAGGCGCTGTCCGGGCTCGACCCGGAGACCCTCGCGTTCCCGCGCAGCCGGCGCACCACCCTCACCACACTGATCGGCGCCCTCGCCGACGGCACCCTGCGGCTCGGCGCCGACAGCGACTGGGACGAGGCCCGCGCGCAGCTCTCCGTGCTGCCCGGCTTCGGCCCCTGGACCGTCGAGCTCATCGCGATGCGCGCGCTCGGCGACCCCGATGCCTTCCTCCCCACCGACCTCGGCATCCGCCGCGCCGCCGCCGACCTCGGCCTGCCGTCGAGCCCGGCGGCGCTCACCGCCCGCGCCGCTTCTTGGCGGCCCTGGCGCGCCTACGCCGTCCAGTACATGTGGGCCACCGGTGACCACCCCATCAACCAGCTCCCCGCCCGATGACCCGGACCACGACCATGACCATGACCATGAACCGCACCCACACCGTCGTCGACAGCCCGTACGGCCCGCTCACCCTCGTCGCCACCGACTCCGTCCTCAGCGGCCTCTACATGACCGAACAGCGCCACCGCCCCGCCGAGGAGACCTTCGGGGATCCGGACCCCCGCCCCTTCGGCGAGGCGATCCGCCAGCTCGACGCGTATTTCGCGGGCGAGCTGAAGGACTTCGACCTGCCGCTGCGGCTGATGGGCACGCCGTTCCAGCGCCGGGTCTGGGATCAGCTGTGTCTGATCCCGTACGGCGAGACCCGCACCTACGGCGAGCTGGCGGACGCCCTCGGCAACCCCGGCGCGTCCCGGGCGGTCGGCCTGGCGAACGGCAAGAACCCGATCGGGATCATCGTGCCGTGTCATCGGGTGATCGGCTCGACGGGCAGCCTCACGGGTTACGGGGGCGGGCTGGGGCGCAAGCAGCGACTGCTGGCGTTCGAAAGCGGGGCGGAGGCCGGGGCGCTGTTCTAGGGGGTGTCCGGTGGATCGAGCCCAGCAGGATCCACCGGACACCTCCTGGGGGTGCTACCCCTCAGCCGCGATGCGGTCCAGCAGTTCCGGCAGCGCCGTGCCGATCGGAGTGCGGATGATCTCCGCGGCGCGGTCGTCGTACGGCGTCGGCTCGGCGTTCACCACGATCAGCCGGGCCCCGCCGTCCGCGGCGATTCCCGCCAGCGACGCGGCAGGCTGCACCTGAAGGCTCGAGCCGACCGCGATGAAGATCTCGGCCGCCTTCGCGATGCCCATCGCCTCACCGAGCACCACCGGGTCGAGCCGCTGCCCGAACATGACCGTCGCCGACTTCAGGATCCCGCCGCAGGACCGGCACGGCGGGTCGGTCTCGCCCGCCGCGACGCGGGCGAGCGCGTCCGTCATGGGGGAGCGCGCGTGGCAGCGGGTGCACTCCACCTGGCGGGCGGTGCCGTGGAGTTCGAGGACCTTGCGCGCGGGCATCCCGGCCAACTGGTGCAGTCCGTCGACGTTCTGCGTGATCACCCGGACGGCCACGCCGTTGTCCGCCCGTTCCAGCCCGGCCACCGCGCGGTGCGCCGCGTTCGGCTCGGCGCGCAGGGTCGGGCTGTCGCTGCGCATGCGCCAGGCGCGGCGCCGGATGTCCGGATCGGCCATGTAGAAGTCGTACGTGACGAGCTTCTCGGCCTCGGGATCACGCCGCCACAGGCCGTTCGGCCCGCGGTAGTCGGGGATGCCGGAGTCGGTGGAGATGCCGGCGCCGCTGAGGATCGCGACGAGAGTCATGCCGCGAGCGTACGGAGCGGAACGGCCCGGCAGCGAGCCGTTTTCACCGGGCGCCGGTCAGCCCGCCGGGTTGCTGTCGACCAGTTCCGCCGGTCAGCCCGCCGGGTTGCTGTCGACCAGTTCCGCCGGTCAGCCCGTCGGGCTGCCGTCCACCAGTTCCGCCGGTCAGCCCGCCGGCTTGCCGTCCACCAGCTCCACCGGCCCCGTGCCGTCCGCGAGTGCCTCCAGCGCGGCCAGCACCCGCGGGCCCAGGCCGCCGATGAGGCACGTCGGGATCTCGTCGCGCGCCACCAGCTTCCACGAGATCAGCTCCTCCTCCTGGAGCCGGATCGCCCGGAACTGCTCCCCGGTCAGCACCCCGCCGTCGTACACGTACCCCACGATCGGCGGCCGCCCCGGCCCCCGCGCCCAGTCGAACGCGAGCAGCCGGCCGGGCTCGACGTCCAGACCGATCTCCTCGAGGGTCTCCCGGCGCGCTGCCTCGCGCGGGGTCTCCCCGGAGTCGGACTCGATGGTCCCGCCGGGCAGCGTCCAGCCCTCGCGGTAGTTCGGCTCGACGATCAGGATCCGCCCCTCCGCGTCCCGGAAGAGCGTGGCGGCGCCGGCGAGGACGCGGGGGAGGCCGGCGAGGTACGTGGAGAAATCCGAGGAGGTCACTGTGGCAGCCTAATCGTGCGCGGTGCGTGAGTGACCCGTGCCGGGCTCTTCGCGTCAGATGTACGCCAAACGGGCGGTACGGTCGGCCAGTTCCCCGATCCGTGCCCCGTCGAAGCCGAACACCGCGCTGCGCACCCGGTCCGCCAGCGGACGGGTCCACTGGGGCGGGATCGCGGAGGCGCCGCACAGCACGCCGGCCACCGAGCCGGCCGTCGCGCCGTTGGAGTCGGTGTCCAGGCCGCCGCGGACGGTGAGGGCGAGGGTGGTGGTGAAGTCCCCGGCGCCGTACAGCAGTCCGCAGGTGATGACCGCGGCGTTCGGCACGGAGTGGATCCAGCCGAGGCGGCCGGTCTCCTCGCCCAGCTCGGTGAGCGCGTCGGACCAGGGCAGCCCGGAGTCGTACAGGGCGGTCGCGTGCCGGACCGTGCGGGCGAGGCGGCTGCTCGCGGGGATGCGGTCGACACCGGCCTCGATCGCCTCGCGCGCGTCGGCCGCGGCGATCATCGCGGCCGCCCACATCGCGCCGTAGACGCCGTTGCCGGTGTGGGACAGCACCGCGTCCCGGCGGGCGAGGGCGGCGGCGCGGTGGGGGTCGCCCGGACAGGTCCAGCCGAAGATGTCCGCGCGGATCAGGGCGCCGATCCACTCCTGGTAGGGGTTGTCGTACGTGGCGGTGAGCGGGGGCTTGAGGCCGGTCGCGAGGTTGCGGTACGCCGCCCGTTCCGCCGTGAACGTCTGCAGATACGGCAGCCGCAGCAGCCACAGCTCGCCCACCTGCTCGGTCGTGAACGAGAAGCCGTGAGTCTCCAGCAGATGCAGTCCGAGGATCGCGTAGTCGACGTCGTCGTCGCGGCAGCTGCCGTGGATCCTGCCGCGTACGCAGCCGCGCCAGTCCGGGCGCAGCTCGAAGTCCGTCCCGGCCGTGCCCGGCGGTGGCTCCGGGAGGTAGTCGGTGAGCGGCAGCGCGTCGGTCAGCCGCAGATAGCGGTCGATGCGGTCCCGGGTCCAGTAGTCCCCCCGCTCGATGGGCTTTCCGAGCATGTTCCCGGCGATCCTGCCCAGCCAGCCGCCGAGGATCCGGTCGGCCGTTCGTGTGGCGTGAGGGGTCATGGTTCGGGTGTACCCCTTCATGGTCCGTGGCTTCCGGCCGCGGGTTGCTTCCGGCCGAGGGTTTGATCGATCGTTTTCGTACCTTCCGTACCCATGCCGCACGACTATGGTGCGAAATACCGGGTTATCAGGGGGTGGCACGCCGTCTCGGGGTGCGGATAGGGTCAGGGCGGCGCGACTGCCTGTTCGAAAGCAAGGGATAGCAAGGTGGCGGACGGAGCAGTTACCGCGGCGCGAGTGCTCGTGGCGGCGGACAAGTTCAAGGGCTCGCTCACGGCCGTACAGGTCGCGGAGCGGGTGACGGCTGGGCTGCGGCGGGTCGTCCCGGGGCTTCCCGTGGAGACCCTTCCCGTCGCGGACGGCGGCGACGGCACGGTCGCGGCGGCCGTGGCGGCGGGTTTCGAGCGCCGTGAGGTACGGGTGACCGGACCGCTCGGCGAGCCGCTGACCGCGGCGTACGCACTGCGGGAGACGACCGCGGTGGTGGAGATGGCGGAGGCGTCCGGTCTCCAGCACCTGCCCGAAGGGGTCTTCGCGCCCCTGACGGCGACGACGTACGGCTCCGGCGAGCTGCTGCGCGCCGCCCTCGACGCGGGTGCCCGGACGATCGTCTTCGGCGTCGGCGGCAGCGCGACGACGGACGGCGGGGCCGGGATGCTGGCCGCGCTCGGCGCGCGCTTCCTGAAGGCGGACGGCGAGCCCGTCGGGCCGGGCGGCGGAGGGCTGCGCGACCTCGCGACCGCGGACCTGACCGGGCTCGACCCTCGCTGGGCCGACGTGTCCGTCGTCCTCGCGAGCGATGTCGACAACCCGCTGACCGGTCCCAAGGGCGCACCGGCCGTGTTCGGGCCGCAGAAGGGCGCGAGCCCCGAGGACGTCGCGACCCTCGACGCGGCGCTCGCGCACTACGCCGAGGTCCTGGAGAAGGCCATCGGCCCGAAGGCCGCCGAGTACGCGGTCGCGCCCGGCGCCGGCGGAGCGGGCGGCATCGGCTACGGAGCGCTGGTCGGCCTCGGTGCGACCTTCCGCCCCGGCATCGAGCTCATGCTCGACATCCTGGGCTTCGCCCCGGCCCTGGACCGGGCGACGCTGGTCATCACCGGCGAGGGCTCGCTGGACGAGCAGACCCTGCACGGCAAGGCGCCGGCGGGCGTCGCCGCGGCGGCCCGCGCGGCGGGCAAGGAGGTCGTCGCGGTCTGCGGCCGTCTCCTGCTCACCCCGGAGGCCCTCGGCCAGGCCGGGATCGCCCGCGCCTACCCCCTGCTGGAGCTGGAGTCGGACCCGGCGGTCGCCATGGCCCAGGCGGGTCCGCTGCTGGAGCGGGTCGCGGAGAACATCGCACGGGACTTCCTGGCCGGAAGCTGACCCGTACGAGCACGGCCGCGGGCCCGCCCGGAGATCTCCGGGCGGGCCCCCGGCCGCGCTCGGGGCCGGCGGGGGCGGCCGCCCCCGGCCCCCCCGGGCGCGGCGCGAAAGCCGGAACGGCGGGGTGCGGAGGA